>NMUI01000077.1 GCA_002221445.1 Phenylobacterium zucineum
CATGGACCTCATCCATCGACGCGCGAGCCACAAAAGAACCAGACCAAGCGCAAAACTCGCAGCTCCGAGCGGCTGGCGCAGGACACCAAGCACATCGACTCCGAGCAGTTGCGATAGCGCAACGGCGCCAAACGGCAGCCAAACCATTAGTTTCGCGGTGGCCCGGGGTCCAACCTCGGCGATCCGGAGCCGCTCGCCGGCATCGAACCAGTCGCGCTCTACCTGTTCGAGGCGGCGATTGACCTCGGCCGTAGCCCCGCCGGTTTCGCGCGCGATGCGGCGCAAGATTTCGACCTCGCTCAAAAGGGCCGTCTCACCCATCGGCGCCAACCAATCGCTCGACGCAAAGCCGCCCACGCACATCCACTTGGAAGCGACCTACCTCGAAACGCCATGCGCCACCCGACTTATCTAGGTGCACGACCCAAGGAATCAGCGCGGGCAACCACGAGCAGGCAACCGGGCTCAACAACCCTTCCAGCCGAGTCGCGACATGCTCGAGAGACCCCGCGTGAATGGTGCTGCCGCCACCCGGATGCCCACTCGCCAAGGCCTCGACAAGCGCTGCAATCTCACCGCCTCGCACCTCACCTAGAGTCACACGGTCGGGCCGCATGCGAAGGGTTTGCCTCACCAGGTCGCTCGCCGAAACCAGGCCAACTCCCTCAACATTCGGCGCGCGCGTGCACAGGCCGATCACCCATGGCAAGGTCACGGCCAACTCGGGAGTGTCTTCGATCACGATTACGCGCTCGTCGCGAGCCTCGTTAAGCACAGCAGATAGAAGAGTGGTTTTGCCGGCGCCGGTAGCCCCAGAAATCAAGAACGACTCTCGCCTTTGAACAACGCCCCGAAACCAGTCGGCCGCCCTCCCAGCCAAGCGCCCAGCAACGACCAACTCGTCGAGCGATTCCGCCGAACCGCCATGTCTACGCACCGAGACCTGAGTTCGCGACGAAACGCCTGAGGCCAAAACCGCGTGTACGCGAAATCGACTCGAACCAATCGAGACATAGCCATCGGCAAATGGCGACGCCGAGTCGAGCCGCTGCCCACAAGACTCGAGCAACTCACGAGCCCAGCCCACAAGTTCTCGATCGGTTTCAAACGGAACGTCGATTGCCCGCCAGGTGCGATCGACCAAAATGCTTGCCGAACGCGCACCATCGACCACGAGGTCGGTCGCCCTGTGACTTTCGAGCAGTTCAAGCATTCAGCAAGGATGCCGCCTAATTAAACTCCGCCAAGAACCACCCGGCAAATTGTGCAAAAACCCCAGACACGCGAGTGGCTGTGAAAGAAACGGGTGAAATCTGCGCGTCACCTGCGGAACAGGCCACTAAGGCCACTTAACGAGAGGGGCCCCAGGCTCTGGGGGGATGCCTGGGGCCAGGCGGCACCGCATTGGGGGGAATCGGTGCCGCGGGTC
>NMUI01000008.1 GCA_002221445.1 Phenylobacterium zucineum
TTATCCCTCTAGACGTTTCCGTCAAAAGGGAACAGGCTCTAGGCCTTTGATGCGCGTGAATGTTAGGTTCCAAGATCGGGTATGGTCTGGGTGAGCCGCCCGCCGACCCGAAGGGGTTCCACCCTTAGGGCCAGACCGGTCCGGTCGTCGGTTTCAACAAAGACCCCGCATACCGTTGCCGGACCTTCCGCCGGTTTATAGCGTCCCCCGGAAATGCGCGTGGTAAATCGGCGCAGGGGTTCTTCCTTCTGATTGCCAATGACGCTGTCATAATCGGCGCAAGCGCCGGCATCGGTCTGGTAGGCGGTGCCACCATTGAGGATCTGGCAGTCCGCCGTGGGCACATGGGTGTGGGTCCCCACCACCAGGCTGGCCCGACCGTCGCAGAAATGCCCCATGGCCATCTTCTCCGAGGTTGCCTCTGCGTGGATGTCGATAACCACAGCATCCGCTGCCAGACCGAGGGGGCATTTTTCCAGCTCCCGATCCACGGCGCTGAAGGGATCATCCAGGCTGTCCATGTGGACCCGACCCAACAGATTGATCACCAGAATCCGCTTACCCCTGTCAGTCTCGAACAGATTGACGCCCCGTCCGGGCGCATCGGAAAGCACGGAATAGTTCAGGGGACGGATCAGACGGGGTTCCCGGACAATATAGGTCAGGGCCTCCTTCTGGTCCCAGGAATGGTTGCCCAGGGTCAGACAGTCGGCACCCGCGGCAAACAGTTCCCGGGCTGTGTTTTCGGTAATGCCGAAGCCCGCTGCCGCATTCTCGGCATTGACGATGACAAACTCCAGACCCAGGCGGCGCTTAAGGTCAGGCAGGTAATCGGCCAACCCGTCACGACCAGCCCGGCCGACAACATCCCCGAAGAAAGCAAAGCGCATCCGACAATTCCTATGATCTCGTCGGTAGGATATAGCCGGTTTCGGTGAGAATGGCGTCGAGGGATTGATCGAACGGGTCCACCGGGACACCGTCAACCTCCTGACCAGCATAGGCAAGGCCGACGGCCAGAACCTCACCGGCGTCTCTTAGGGCCTGCAAGGTGCGATCATAATAGCCGCCGCCTTGCCCAAGCCGCCTGCCCCGGCGATCAAAAGCCAGGAGCGGCAGGATCAGAAGATCGGGAACCAGGACTGTGGCGGCTTCGGTCGGGGCAGCCATGCCCATGACGTCAGGCGATAGGGCATCGCCTTCGCCATAGGCCCGGAACAGAAGGGGCGAGTCGCGGGCGGAACACACGGGCATGGCCAGCAGGGCCCCCCGCCTCTGTAGACCCTTCAACACCGGCCCTGGGTCAAGCTCACCCCCCGCCGGCAGATAGCCGGCAACCACGTTGGGACGAAGGTCTGCCGGCAGATGGCTTGCGGCAGCCTGGGCGGCGTCAGGCACCTGTTGGGCCAACATCCGGCGCAGGGCCCGCTGAGTGCGGCGGAGATCTGGCTTGGAATTCATGCCGAGCCTCATGCCGGTGGGGTGGCGGCGCCGCGAGAACCGTGAAGGGCGGTTTAATCCCCTCGACCTGGACAACCAGGTGGGCGCCGTAATGTCCGAGCCCACGGGCCAAGACAGGGACAGCTCCCTTCGAGACAATTAAGGTCGCTGGGATAAGTTGCCTTCGACGCGAGCCGCAGCAAGACCCGCCGCTGACGAGAATAGGCCATTATGCAGAAAATGTGAGGGGTGATTTCCCGATTATTCCGACACCAGCTTTTCCAACTTCCGGGCAGCGTTTTCCAGGGCCAGGGTCGAGCGGGTTTCCAGCCGCACATATTCCGACTGAAGGCGGGCGTGTTCGGTCTGCATGACCGACAGCCGGGCCCGGGCATCGGTCAGTTCATCGGCCAGCAACAGAGCCCCCATCAGGAATAGGCGGGTGTCCCCTAGCTGGCCCATATCCTTAGAGATGCTGCGCACCTGATGATCGAACAGGCGCGCCAGCTCCATCAGATGGGCTTCCTGGCCATCCTCACAGCCGACCGCATAGGGGCGACCATTCACTGTAACCGTAACCTGCGCCATCAGGCATCCTCCCCTTGCGGTTCCAAGGCGGCGTTGATTTCATCAATGGCCTTGGCCAGGGCAGCGGATGCCTCGGCACCGGCGATCTCAAGTTCCCGCTCCCGGGCGCGGGACAAGGCAAGCTCATGGGTGAGCTGCTCAGCCAGCCGCTTATGCTCACTCTCAGCGGCTGCCGCCAGCGGCGACCCTGCGGCGATCTTTTGCTCGACCAAGGCAATCGCGCGATCTAACCGTTTGACGGCCTGATCAAATAGGCTTTCGTCGCGATTCATAACCCTCTCCGAAGTGTGACTTTAGGACTATAGACCGTCCGGGCCGGTGCCCGAAACCCGTTACCTTCCTTGACCCTAAATCACTTGCATGCGACCCCGCGCCCGCAAGTCCTTTTTCCAGCCCCGGAAGCCTGAAATGCCCGCGCCTCTCCAGACCATGGCCAATGCGATCCGCGTTCTGTCCATGGACGCCGTTCATCATGCCAAGTCCGGCCACCAGGGTATGCCCTTGGGCATGGCCGATGTGGCCACCGTGCTGTGGACCAAGTTCCTGAAGTATGATCCGGCGCGCCCCACCTGGGCTGATCGCGACCGATTTGTCCTGTCGGCAGGTCACGGCTCCATGCTGCTCTATGCCCTGCTGCACCTGACCGGGTTTAAGGCTATGACCATGGACCAGATCCGGAACTTCCGTCAGTGGGGCTCCAACACCCCCGGCCACCCGGAATATGGTCATACCCCCGGCGTCGAAACCACCACAGGCCCCTTGGGCCAGGGCATAGCGACCGCTGTGGGCATGGCGATGGCTGAGCGTCACCTGGCCCATCGATTCGGTGAGGCCCTGGTGGACCACCGCACCTGGGTTATTGCTGGTGATGGCTGCCTGATGGAAGGAATAAGCCATGAAGCCGCCTCCCTGGCGGGCCGTCTGCGTCTGCATAAGCTGACAGTCCTGTTCGACGATAACAACACCACCATTGACGGCTATGCCACCCTTGCGGAAACGGGTGACCAGTTGGCCCGATTCAAGGCCTATGGCTGGGCGGTGAAGGCGGTGGACGGTCACGATGTCTCCAAGATCGCCGCGGCCATGCGATGGGCGACCAAGCAGGATCGCCCGACCCTGATCGCCTGCAAAACCAAGATTTCCAAGGGGGCCGGGCCCAAGGAGGCCGATCCGCACAGCCACGGCTATGCGCTGATGGATGCCGAGATCGCCGATGCCCGCAAGGCCATGGGCTGGGATTTGCCACCGTTTGAACTGCCGGACGAGGTGGTGAAATCCTGGCGATCAGCCGGGCGCAGGGGGGGTCGGGCGCGTAGGGCTTGGCAGTCCCGACTTGAGGGCTCAAACCTAAAGCCTGATTTTGACCGGGCGATAAACGGCGACCTACCCGCCGAGGCCTTTGCAAGCCTGGATGCCTATATCGCCCAGGCGGTGACGACCCGACCTGCCGCAGCAACCCGCCAGCATTCTGGAACTGCCCTGGAGCATCTGGTCCCGGCCATTCCCGAGTTGATCGGCGGCTCGGCCGATCTGACCGGCTCGAACAATACCTATGTCAAAGGGACCAAGGCCTTCGATCTGCCCGACTATGACGGTCGCTATGTCCACTATGGCGTTCGCGAGCACGGCATGGCAGCGGCCATGAACGGTATGGCCCTGCACGGCGGGATCATTCCCTTCTCAGGTGCCTTCCTGGTGTTCTCCGACTATAGCCGTCCGGCCATCCGCCTGGGGGCGCTGATGGGCGCCCGAGTGATCCATGTCATGACCCACGACTCCATTGGCGTTGGCGAAGACGGGCCGACCCACCAGCCTGTGGAACATGTGGGCTCTTTAAGGATGATCCCGAACCTTAATGTCTATCGCCCCGCCGATGCCGTCGAAGCCGCCGAGTGCTGGAAGCTGGCCCTATCCACCAAGACCACACCCTCGGTCATGGCCTTGTCCCGACAGAAGGTCCCTGCCGTGCGGACGGAGGCGACGTCTGAAAACCTGTCGGCCAAGGGGGCCTATGAGCTGAAGGCGGCCAGCGCTGCGGCCAAGGTGACCCTTTTCGCCTCAGGAACCGAGGTCTCGATTGCCCTCGCCGCCCGGGAAATCCTAGAAGCCGAAGGGGTGCCGACCCGGGTGGTATCGACCCCCTGTTGGGACCTGTTCGAGGCCCAGTCCACCGCCTACAAGGCCGAGGTGATTGGCAAGTCCCCGGTGCGGGTAGCTGTAGAGGCTCAGGTCGGCTACGGCTGGGAGCGGTTCATCGGCGAGACCGGAACCTTTGTGGGCATGACCGGCTTTGGGGCCAGCGCCCCGGCAGAACGGCTCTACAAAGAATTCGGCATCACCGCCGAGGCCGTGGTCGCCGCCGCCAAGGCAAAGCTCAGCTAGGCCCTAATCATGCGCCTTGGAACACCCCTGTCACCGTCCGCCGTCCGGGTCATGTTGCTGGGGTGCGGCGAGCTGGGCAAGGAGGTGGCCATTGAGCTGCAAAGGCTGGGCTGTGAGGTGATCGGGGTGGATCGTTATGCAGACGCCCCGGCCATGCAGGTGGCCCATCGCAGCCATGTGATCCCCATGACGGATGCCAAGGCCCTACGCGCCCTGGTGGAGGCCGAACGGCCCCACCTGATTGTTCCCGAGATTGAGGCCATCGCCACCGATGAACTGGCCCAGATCGAGGCTGACGGTCTGGCCATCGTTATTCCCACGGCCCGGGCCGCCCGGCTGACCATGAACCGGGAAGGCATTCGCCGCTTGGCCGCTGAGACCCTGGGTCTGCCCACCAGCGCCTACGCCTTTGCAACCAGCCAGGCCGAGCTGGCGAAGGCGGCTGCCGAGATCACGGGGTTTCCCTGCTTCGTCAAACCGGTAATGAGCTCGTCCGGCAAGGGTCAGTCCTATGTGGAAACACCAGACGATATTGCGGCGGCTTGGGCCTATGCCCTGTCGGCGGGGCGGGTGTCCGAGGCCAAGGTGATTGTCGAAGGGCGGGTGGATTTCGATTTCGAGATCACCCAACTGACCGTTCGGGCCAAGGGTGCCGACGGCGCGATCCAGACCCGCTTCTGTGCCCCCATCGGTCACAGGCAGGTCAAGGGCGACTATGTGGAAAGCTGGCAGCCCCAGGCTATGACGCTGGTCGCCCTGGACCGGGCCCGGGCCATCGCCAAGGCCGTCACCGACGATCTGGGCGGTCTGGGCCTGTTCGGGGTCGAGCTGTTTGTGAGGGGCGATGAGGTCTGGTTCTCTGAAGTCAGTCCCCGCCCCCATGATACCGGCCTTGTGACCCTGGCCACTCAAACCCTCAGCGAATTTGCCCTGCACGCCCGGGCCATATTGGGTCTGCCGGTTGACACAGCCTTGCGGGAGCCGGGGGCCAGTGCGGTGATTTATGGAGGCCTGGAGGGAACCGGCATCGCCTATGAGGGTGTGGCCGAGGCCCTGGCCATGCCTGGAACAGACCTGCGCCTGTTCGGCAAGCCTGAAGCCTTTGAGCGCCGCCGCATGGGGGTGGCCCTGGCTCGGGCAGAAGACACCGACTCAGCCCGCCGCTTGGCCAGGTCGGCCGCAGACCGTGTCCGTGTCGTGCCGGGATAAAGCGACCGCGGCAGGGACCAGGTCTTAATTCTTCACCTTGGGATCGTTCCTGCCCCTCCGGGGGTTGACTTCCCGGCGCTCAACCCGAAAAACCGCGCTCAATTCAAGCTCATTCGATCAAGGAGTCCGTCATGGCCGTTCGCGTCGCAATCAATGGCTTCGGTCGTATCGGCCGCCTGGTCCTGCGCTCGATCATCGAGCATGGTCGGACCGACATTGAGGTGGTGGCGATCAACGATCTCGGCCCCGTCGAGACCAATGCCCACCTGCTGCGCTATGATAGCGTTCATGGTCGTTTCCTGGGAACCGTGACGGTGGACGGCGACAGCATTGATGTCGGTCGGGGTAAGATCAAAGTCACCGCGATCCGCAATCCAGCCGACCTGCCGCATCGGGAGCTTGGCGTCGACATCGCCCTGGAATGTACCGGCCTTTTCACCTCCAAAGACAAGGCCAAGGCCCATCTGGACGCCGGGGCCAAACGCGTCCTGGTCTCAGCCCCCTGCACGGACGCCGATAAGACCATTGTCTTTGGGGTCAATCACAACACCCTGACGGCGAACGATCTGATCGTCTCTAACGCCTCCTGCACCACCAACTGCCTCGCCCCGGTGGCCAAGGTATTGCATGAACTGGCCGGCATTGAGCGCGGCTATATGACCACCATCCACTCTTACACCGGCGATCAGCCAACCCTGGACACCATGCACACCGACCTCTACCGGGCCCGGGCAGCTGCCATGTCCATGATCCCGACCTCCACCGGCGCGGCCAAGGCCCTCGGCTGGTAATCCCCGAATTGCAGGGCAAGCTGGACGGGTCGTCCATTCGCGTCCCCACCCCCAATGTTTCGGTGGTGGACCTAACCTGGGTGCCCGGCCGCGCGGTGACCAAGGACGAAATCAACGCGGCCCTGACGGACGCCGCCAACGGCCCTCTGAAGGGCGTGTTGGCCGTGACCAACGACCCCCTGGTCTCGGTGGACTTCAACCATGTTCCCGCCTCGTCCACAGCGGCCCTCGCCCAGACCCAAGTTATTGACGGCGGCCTCGGACGCATCTTGACCTGGTATGACAATGAGTGGGGCTTCTCCACCCGGATGAGCGACACGGCTCTGGCTATGGCGGCGTTGATCTAGTCACAGATGACCTTCTCGACCCTCGACGACGTCAATACGACCGGCAAGCGCGCCCTGGTGCGGGTGGACTTCAATGTCCCCATGCACGAGGGTCAAGTGTCAGACGACACCCGCCTGAGGGCCGCCGTCCCGACCATTGAGAAGCTGAGATCCGCCGGGGCCAAAGTCATTTTGCTGGCGCATTTTGATCGGCCCAAAGGGCGCTGGGTGGAGGCCATGAGTCTGGCTCCCATTGCCCCAGCCCTGGCCAAAGCCTGGGTCACCCCGTCGCCTTTGCCCCAGACTGCGTCGGCAAGGACGCGGCCATGGCCGTCGCCGCCATGCAGCCGGGGGAGGTTCTACTCCTAGAAAATGTCCGGTTCTATCCAGGGGAAGAGACCAATGATCCGATCTTTGCCAGGGCTCTGGCGGAGACGGGTGATCTCTATGTGAACGACGCTTTCTCTGCCGCGCACCGGGCCCACGCCTCGACCGAAGGCCTCGCCCACCTCCTGCCCGCCTATGCCGGCGAGCAGATGCGCCTGGAACTCAATGCCCTCGATGCCGCCTTGGGGCGGCCCCAACGGCCGCTCATGGGCATTGTCGGAGGCTCTAAGGTGTCCACCAAGCTGGACCTGCTGCGCAATCTGGTGACCAAGCTGGACAAACTGGCCATCGGCGGTGGCATGGCCAATACCTTCCTCTTTGCCCAAGGCCACGATGTGGGGGCGTCTTATTGCGAAAAAGACATGGCCGACACCGCCCGGGACATTATCCGGCTGGCGGGCCGGAATAATTGCAAGCTCTTCCTGCCCCTGGACATTGTTGTGGCCGAGAAAATGGCCCCCGGTGCCCCAGCGCGGGTCCGCCATCTGGGGGCCCTAGATGATGACGAACGCATTCTCGATGCAGGGCCCGAAACGGTGGATCGTCTGTGTCGCGCCATGGCCAATTCCAAGACCCTGATCTGGAATGGCCCCTTAGGGGTGTTCGAAATGCCGCCCTTTGATAAGGGCACCGTCACCGCCGCGCGCTTTGCCGCAGATCTGGTCAGGGACGGCAAGCTGGTGGCCGTGGCCGGAGGCGGCGACACCGTGGCCGCCCTTCATGCCGCTGGCATCGCCGGTGATTTCACCTTCGTCTCCACGGCTGGCGGTGCCTTTCTGGAGTGGATGGAAGGCAAGGAACTGCCCGGTGTGGCGGCTCTTTCAAAGCAGAACAAGAATTAGGGGAGCGCACATCATGGCCCGGGTCACACTAAGACAACTTCTCGATCACGCCGCAGAGCAGGGCTATGGCGTTCCCGCTTTCAACATCAATAATATGGAACAGGGCCTAGCTATTCTCGAAGCCGCCCAAAAAACCGACTCGCCGGTCATTATCCAGGCCAGCCGGGGTGCCCGATCCTATGCCAATGACGTGGTCCTCAAGCACCTGATCGACGCCCTTGCGGAAATGTATCCGCACATTCCGATCTGTATGCACCAGGACCATGGCAATAACGAAGCCACCTGCGCCACCGCCATCCAGTATGGCTTCACATCCGTCATGATGGACGGCTCCCTGGCTGCGGACGGTAAGACACCTGCGGACTATGACTATAATGTGCGGGTGACCAAGGCCGTGGTCGATATGGCCCATTGGGTCGGGGCCAGTGTCGAGGGTGAGCTAGGGGTGTTGGGCTCCCTGGAAACCGGCATGGGCGAGAAGGAAGACGGCCACGGGTTTGAGGGCAAGCTCGGCCACGATCAGCTGCTGACCGATCCCGATCAGGCCGTGGACTTCGTCAAGGCCACCGGCGTCGATGCCCTGGCCATCGCCATGGGCACTAGCCACGGGGCCTATAAGTTCACCCGCAAGCCCGACGGCGATGTCCTGGCCATGCACGTGATTGAGGAAATCCACCGCCGCCTGCCCAACACCCATCTGGTCATGCACGGCTCATCCAGCGTGCCGCAGGACCTCCAGGACATTATCAACCAGTATGGCGGGCAAATGCCCCAGACCTGGGGCGTGCCGGTGGAAGAGATTCAGCGGGGCATTAAGCACGGTGTCCGCAAGATCAATATCGACACCGATAACCGCATGGCCATGACCGGTGCCATCCGCAAGGTCCTGGCCGAAAACCCCGGCGAATTTGACCCGCGCAAATACCTCAAGCCGGCTATGGACGCCATGCGGGCGGTCTGCCTGCAACGCTTTGAAGAATTCGGCACGGCCGGGCAGGCGTCAAAGATCCGCCCCATCCCCCTGTCGGACATGGCTAAACGCTATGCTTCCGGCGAGCTGGCCCCAAAGATCGGCTGATCTGTCGCCGGTCAGTCCAGGTTCGCCCCGCGCATTTCCTTCAAGAACAAGCCGCCGACCACCACGGTGAAGGCCGCGATGACGATCGGGTACCAGAGGCCGTAATAGATATTGCCCGTGGCGGCGACCATGGCGAAGGCCGTGGTGGGCAGGAAGCCGCCGAACCAGCCGTTCCCCACATGATAGGGCAGGCTCATAGAGGTATAGCGCACCTGGGCCGGGAACATTTCCACAAGGGCCGCAGCGACTGGGCCATAGACCATGGTTACATAGAGCACCAACAGAAAGAGCAGGCCCACCACCTTGGGTTTGTCCATCTTGGCGGGGTCAGACTTGGCGGGATAGCCGGCCTTGGCGAGGGTCGCGGTCAGGGCCTTACCCCACTTGGTCTTGGCATCGGTGAAGGCCTTCTTATCCATGGCGCGCCCATCGAAACTGGCGACGGGGGTCGCGCCGATCTTGATAATGGCAAGGGCTCCCGGTGTCGCAGCTTCATTGGTATAGGACACCCCGGCGGTGGCCAGGGCGGTCTTGGCGATGTCGCAGGACTTGGCGAAGGTCTGCTTACCCACCGGGTCGAACTGGAAGGTGCAGTCGGCCGGATCGGCGACCACCGTTACCGGGGCCGAGGCCGTGGCGGCGGCCAGTTGCGGATTAGCCGCCACAGTCAGGCCCTTGAAGATCGGGAAATAGGTTAGGGCCGCCAACAGACACCCCGCCAAGATGATGGGTTTGCGACCGATCTTGTCTGACAGCCGGCCGAAAATCACGAAGAAGGGCGTGCCGATCAGCAGGGCCAGGGCGACCAACTCATTGGTCAGGACACCATCGACCTTGAGGGTCTTTTCCAGGAAGAACAGGGCGTAGAACTGGCCCGTATACCAGACCACCGCCTGTCCGGCGGTGAGGCCCAGCAGAGCCAGGATCACCCGTTTCAGATTGCTCCAATTGCCAAAGGCGTCGGTCAGGGGGCCTTGGAGGTGGTGCCTTCGTCTACCATGCGTTGGAAGACCGGGCTTTCATTCAGCTTCAGACGAATCCACAGACTGACCGCCAGAAGAAGACTGGACACCAGAAACGGCACCCGCCAGCCCCAGGCCTTGAAGGCCTCTTCACCCAGCCGGGTGCGGACCAGAATGATAACGATCAGGGATAGGAAGAGACCTAGGGTCGCCGTGGTCTGGATCCAGCTGGTATAGAAACCGCGCCGACCCGCCGGGGCATGTTCAGCCACATAGGTTGCCGCGCCGCCATATTCTCCACCCAGGGCTAGACCCTGAACCAGACGCATGACGATCAGGGCTATGGGGGCCGCGACGCCGATGGTCTTGTAATCGGGCAACAACCCCACCGCGAAGGTCGAGAGACCCATGAGCAGCATGGTCACCAAAAAGGTATTCTTCCGACCCCAGAGATCGCCCAATCGCCCGAAAACCAGGGCCCCAAACGGTCGGACCGCAAAGCCTGCGGCAAAGGCCATCAGGGCGAAGATATAGCCCGTGGTCTCGTTCACCCCGGAAAAGAAGTGCCCAGTTATGAAGCTGGCCAGGGAGCCGTAGAGATAAAAGTCGTACCATTCGAAAATGGTCCCGGCCGACGAGGCACCAATGATCAGGCCGTCATTACGACCGCGCGCCTTTGCGGTGTCTGTGGTCATGGTCCCCTCCCAGGTATTTGCCAAGGTTAGGGGCGGATTGTGCAGCGGTCTAGTGGCCTGTTCAGGCCGCGAAGGGGGCATCCTTGCCGATGCCCCGATCACCTTGGCTCAACCCAATCTAAAGGTCAGAGAATTTCTTACCGTCAGCCACCAGCTTTTCCAAGGCGGCGGCGGGCTTGAAGTCGTCGCCCATCTTGGCCTGGAATTCCTGCATCTTGGCCAGGACCTTGGCAGCCCCGATCTGGTCGCCATACCACATGGGACCGCCGCGATAGACCGGCCAGCCATAGCCGTTTTGCCAGACCACATCGATGTCGCTGGCGCGGATGGCCTTGCCCTCTTCGAGGATTTTCATGCCTTCGTTGATCATCGGATAGAGGCAGCGTTCGAGGATTTCCTCATCGCCAATGGTCCGGGGATTGGCACCAGACTTGACGATAAAGTCGTGGATCACCTTCTCCGTGAAGGGGCTGGGCTTGGCATTGCGGTTTTCGTCGTAATCATAATAGCCCGCACCGGTCTTCTGGCCCCGGCGATCAGCTTCGCACAGGACGTCGCGGATGGTGGCCCCATTGGACTTTTCCTTGACCCAGCCAATGTCCAGGCCGGCCAGATCGCTCATGGCGAAGGGGCCCATGGGGAAGCCGAAGTCATAGAGGACCCGGTCAATATCCCAGGGCATGGCCCCTTCCAGCACCAGCTTCTGAGCCTCCCGCTGGCGAGCACCTAGGATTCGGTTGCCGACAAAGCCGGGACAGACGCCGACCAGGGCCGCGACCTTGCCGATCTGCTTGGCCAGTTTCATGGAGGTGGCAATCACCGACTTCGAGGTGTGATCGGCGCGGACAATTTCCAGCAACTTCATCACATTGGCCGGGGAGAAGAAGTGCAGGCCGATAACGGCTTCTGGGCGCTGGGTGACCGAGGCGATCTCATCAATGTTCAGGCCCGACGTATTGGTGGCCAGGATCGCGCCGGGTTTGCAGATGGCGTCCAGCTTGGTGAAAATATCCTTCTTGATGTCCATGCGCTCGAACACCGCCTCGATCACCAGATCCACATCGCCGAAGGACTCTTCCATAGAGAGCGAGCCGGTAATCAGGGCCATGCGCTCTTCCACCTGCGCCGCTGTAATGCCGCCCCGGGCCGCCGTGCGCTCATAGTTCTTGCGAATGGTGGCTAGGCCGCGATCCAGGGGTTCCTGCTTCTGTTCGACAATCACCACCGGAATGCCGACATTGGCGAAGTTCATGGAAATGCCGCCGCCCATGGTGCCGGCCCCGATCACGCCGACCTTTTTGATCGGAATCAGAGGGGTATCGTCGGCAATATCGGGAATCTTCTGGGCCTGACGTTCGGCGAAGAAGGAATACCGCTGGGCGGCGGACTGGCTGCCGGTCATCAGCTCGCCAAACAACTTGCGTTCCACCGCCAAGCCCTCGGCGAAGGGCAGGTTCACCGCTGCCTCAATACAGCGGATATTGTATTCCGGGGCCAGAAAGCCGCGAAACTTGCGGGCATTGGCCTTGCGGAAGTCGGCGAAGATGTCCGGCTTGCCCCGGGCGGCTTCCACCTTGGTATTATTTTCGCGAACCTTGACCAGGGGGCGACCTTCGGCCACCGCCTTGCGGGCGAAGGCGACGGCACCTTCCTTCAGCTTGCCGTCTTCGATCAGGTCGTCAATCAGCCCCATGGCCAGGGCTTCCTTGGCTGGCGCATGGCGACCCGACGTCATCATTTCCAGGGCCTTCTCAACCCCAGCCACCCGAGGCAGACGCTGGGTGCCGCCAGCCCCCGGCAATAGACCAAGATTAACCTCCGGCAGGCCGAAACGGGCCGAGGCGACGCCGACGCGATAATGGGCCACCAAGGCCACTTCCAGACCACCACCCAGAGCAGTGCCGTGAATGGCTGCGACCACAGGCTTGGGCGAATTCTCCATGGTGTCCTGCACATCCTGCAGGGACGGCCCCTTCATGGCCCCGCCAAATTCGGTAATGTCCGCACCGGCGATGAAGGTGCGGCCTTCGCAGATCAGCACAATGGCCTTGGCAGCGGGATCGGCAATGGCGGCCTTAAAGCCTTCAAACAGGCCCTCACGCACATTGGCCGACAGGGCATTTACCGGCGGCGAGTTGAGGGTAATGACGGCCACATCCCCGTCAAGGCTTAGGTCGGTCACCGAATTAATGGCGGTCATGTCTGGGCATCCTCACGTCTGGGCATCCTCACGGGGGTCGCACCCCTTGAATGGGGCGGTCTTGGATGATTCAAACAGCTGTTTACAGGCACCGGGGCAAGGGGGCGAGTCAAAACTGGCGGGCCTTTGCCGGGGATGTGAGGGGGTCTATGACGATGATCTCACCCAATCTCACGGAGGGCCAAAATGGCTTTGGATATGTTCTCGCTGAAGGGCCGCGTCGCCCTTGTCACCGGCGGTTCGCGCGGCATCGGCAAGATGATCGCTGAAGGCTTTTTAGCCCAAGGGGCCAAGGTCTATATCTCGTCGCGCAAGGCGGCGGTCTGCGACGCCGTGGCCGCAGAGCTTTCCGGAAATGGTGCCGAGTGTATTTCCCTGCCACAGGACATTTCCATGGTAGAGGGTGCCCGGACCCTGGCCCAGCGTCTGACCGACCGGGAACCCAAGCTCGACATTCTGGTGAACAATGCCGGGGCCGCCTGGGGCGCACCCTTTGACGACTTCCCCGAAAGCGGTTGGGACAAGGTCATGGACCTGAACCTGAAATCGCCCTTCTTCCTGACCCAGGCCCTGCATCCGGCCCTGGCCGCCGCAGGCTGTCTTGAGGCCCCGGCCAAGGTCATCAATATCTGCTCCATCGACGGCATCCGGCTCAATCCGCAGGAGACCTATTCCTATCACGCCTCTAAATCGGGGCTGATCTATCTGACCCGGCGCATGGCGGCGCGGCTGATTGAGGACCATATCAATGTCACCGGCATAGCCCCCGGGGCCTTTGCCTCTGAAATGAACCGGGTCGCCCGGGATCAGGGGGACGCCATCGCCAAACGCATTCCCGCCCGCCGCATTGGTCGCGACGAAGACATGGCCGGTGCCGCCATCTATCTGGCCAGCCGGGCCGGAGACTATGTGGTCGGCGAGACCATTGCCGTGGACGGCGGCGTCGCCCTGGCCAGCTTTGGCGGACTCTGACGCCGCAACCTGACCCGGATAGAAAAGGGCGCGCCGGAACCCGACGCGCCCAAAACTTTCAACGCGTCCCCGAAACCGAAGCCTCGGGGTCTAGAACCTGTTCCCTTTAGACGGAAACGTCTAGAGGGATAAAACAGGCTCTAATTCAAGATGTTAGAGTGCGTTTCGATCCGATAACCGGTTCCCACTTATCGGAACGCACTCTAACGGAAAATAATCTCCCCGACC
>NMUI01000374.1 GCA_002221445.1 Phenylobacterium zucineum
AAGGGAACAGGCTCTAAGGACCAAGGACTCCCTATGGACAGCCGCCCCTTGCCCCGGGGCGGCTGTTCTTGGTTCTGGACCTGGTTCAGGATTGGGGTGGGATCCACCCGTTCAGATCGCGCAGCTTACGAACCATGACCGCCACCTGCTCCCGTTCGCCCGCCCGTCGCTCCACAACCAGGCGCGAAACCTGCGCATCGTCGTGAAATACATAGCCCTTAACGGCATCCAGAAGCGCCTTGGCCAGATTATCCAAGTCCATCCACGGCGGGTCGCCCACATAATCCATCAGGATTTCGACGGAAAACTCGCCCCAGGCAGGTCTGCTGCCCCGCCAGGATTTTCGGAAAAATTCATAGATCAGCGGTTTGTAATAGCGGCTTTGGGTGGTCAGCCCCTCCACGACAAGTTCGAAAACCCCGTCACCTTCTCGGGCACGCACCTTGCCTTGCCGGGTCCAACTGTCACTCATACCCCTTCCTAAAGCGAGCAAGCCTTGCAGTCTCCCCCGGCTTGGCTAAACCAAGCGCGAAAATCATCGGAGCCTTGACCATGACCGCAACCCGCACCGAGTCCGACACCTTCGGTCCGATCGAAGTCGCCAGCGATGTCTATTGGGGCGCACAGGCTGAGCGCAGCCTTGGCAATTTCAAGATCGGTTGGGAAAAGCAGCCCCAGCCGGTGATCCGCGCCCTGGGGATTGTCAAACGTGCCGCCGCCGAAGCGAATATGGCGCTGGGTCGCCTGGATCCCAAGATCGGCGCGGCTATCATCGCTGCAGCTCAGGAGGTCATCGACGGCAAGCTGGACGCCCACTTCCCCCTGTCCGTCTGGCAGACGGGGTCTGGCACCCAGTCGAACATGAACGCCAATGAGGTGATCTCAAACCGCGCCATTGAAATGCTCGGCGGCGAGATGGGCTCCAAAAAGCCGGTCCATCCCAATGACCACGTCAATATGAGCCAGTCGTCCAACGACACCTATCCGACGGCCATGCACATCGCCTGCGCCGAGCAGGTGGCTAACCATCTGCTGCCCGCCCTGGATCACCTACACGCTGCGTTGAAGGCCAAGGAAGCCGCCTTCGCCCACATCATCAAGATCGGTCGGACCCACACTCAAGACGCCACCCCCCTCACCCTGGGCCAGGAGTTTTCGGGCTATCGCCAGCAGGTCGAGAACGGTCGCCGACGCATTCAAGAGACCCTGAGTGGCCTCTATGAGTTGGCCCAAGGCGGCACCGCCGTGGGCACCGGCCTCAACGCCCCCGTGGGCTTCGCAGAGCTGGTGGCCGCCAAAATCGCCGCCATTACCGGACTGCCCTTCTTTTCGGCCCCCAATAAGTTCGAGGCCCTGGCCGCCCACGACGCCATGGTCTTCAGTCACGGGGCGATCAATTCCATGGCCGCAGCCCTGTTCAAGATCGCCAATGACATCCGCTTCCTGGGCTCCGGTCCTCGTTCGGGTCTAGGCGAACTGTCCCTGCCGGAGAACGAGCCGGGCTCGTCCATCATGCCGGGTAAGGTCAACCCGACCCAGTGCGAAGCCTTGACCATGGTCTGTACCCAGGTATTCGGCAACAATGCCACCATGACCTTCGCCGGCGCTTCGGGCCATTTCGAGCTGAACGTCTTCAACCCGGTGATGGCCTACAACTTCCTGCAATCCTGCCGTCTGGTGTCGGACTCGGCCATTTCCTTCACCGACAACTGCGTGGTCGGCATTGAGGCCCGGGAAGACAATATCAAGGCCGCCCTTGATCGTTCTCTCATGCTGGTCACCGCGCTGGCCCCTAAGATCGGCTATGACGCCGCTGCCAAGATCGCAAAAACGGCCCACAAGAACGGCACAACCCTGCGCGAAGAGGCCGTTGGGGGTGGTTATGTCACGGACGCCGAATTCGATGAGGTGGTCCGCCCGGAGAAGATGATCTCCCCGGGCTGATGGTCCAGCTTGTCCGCCTGACCGACGACCTGCCGCAGGGCTTCGACGCTCTGATGGCCCTCGCGACTACAGCGGGTTACGGGAATATGGCGCGTCCGGCCGATGAGATCGCGACGAGTTCGACCGCTTTCATCGCCCTCCTGGCCGCCATGAATGGCAAAGACTTGGCCGGAATCGGCGGCATGACCCTTGAACCCGAGCCCGCCCCAGAGCCCACCATTCGTCTGCGTAGACTCTATGTGGCACCGTCAGCCCGTCGGACCGGGATCGCGCGAACTCTCGTCTCAGCCTTGTTACAGGAAGCTTGGGATCAGGTGGATCTGGTGAGCGTCCATGCAGGAACAGAGGACGCGGCGCACTTCTGGCAGGCCCAGGGCTTTGCAGCGATTTCAAACGCACCCTGGTCCCAGCAGGCGCGACGATCGGGGTAACCCCGCCCTACATCCTCCGGGCGACGGCGAAGTCGGCCAGGTCTTCCAGGGCCGAACGCCAATCATTGGAGAGGGGAAAGTCCGTCAGGGCCGCCTTGGCCGAGGCGGCATAATCAGCCGCCAGTTGCAGAGTGGCTGTGTCTGAACCCGTTTCGACAATCAGGACACGGGCCCTCTGGAAGTCTTCGTCGGTCTGTTCACGACGGCCCACCGTGCGGTCCCAGAACGCCTTTTCCGTAGATGCCGTCTTGGCGATGGTCATGAGCAGGGGCAAGGTAGCCTTGCCTTCCCTAAAGTCATCACCAGGATTCTTGCCCAGGACCTCGCGCTCGCCGGAATAGTCCAGGGCGTCGTCCACCAGCTGGAAGGCAAGGCCAAGATTCTGCCCATAGCGTCGCAGGCCCCGGCACTGGTCCGGGCTGGCCCCGGCTGACACCGCACCGGCTTCGGCGGCCGCAGCGAACAGTTCGGCGGTCTTGGCCTTGATGATTTCCAGATAGGTTTCTGTTGGGAGGTTCAGATCGTGAGCCCGAGTTAGTTGCAGAACCTCACCCTCGGCGATTACCCGGCTGGCCCGGGCGAGGATTTCCAGGGCCTGCAAGCTGCCAGCCTCGACCATCAGCTCAAACGACCTCGCGAACAGGAAGTCACCCACCAGGACACTGGCGGGTGCCCCCCAGATCAGGTGGGCCGCCACCTTGCCCCGCCTCAGTTCAGAGGAGTCCACGACGTCATCATGCAGTAGGGTAGCCGTGTGGATAAACTCCACCGAAGCTGCGAGTTTCAGGCAGGCGTCGTCCACCGATCCGGCCACCCGGGCCGCTGCAATGGTCAGCAAGGGCCGCAGGCGCTTGGCTGAACCGCCGATCAAATGCTCGGCCAGGGCCGGGATCACCGAGACCGGGCTCTGCATCCGGTCGCGGATAAGGGCATCGACCCCGGCCATATCAGCCTTGGCCAGAGCCAGCAGACCGTTAATGGACACGGGCTTTGATGCAAGGGCGGCGCCGTCTGCGTCCACGGGGACTCCTGTCTTTTCCGCAGCGCGAGAAAAGCGCGCCGCTTTATAGCGACAATGGCGTTGCGATAAGGCAGGCTAGGGCAAAGCACAATGTCGGACCGACATCCGATGAAAGGAAAGACCATTTCTCGGGACGAAACTTTTCCTGAAACGGACGGCTTCCTCGGCGGACGCCTGCGCCTGCGCCAGTCTGACAAGGGCTATCGCGCCGGGATGGACGCTGCCCTGCTGGCCGCCGCCTGCGATGCGAAACCTGCAGATCGGGTGGTGGAAGCCGGTTGCGGCCCGGGGCCGTACTGTTGTCGGCCGCTCTGCGGCGTCCCGAGGTGCGTTTCACGGGCCTGGAAATGGACCCTGCCGCCCTCGCGCTGGCCACAGAGAATATTGCGCTGAATGACCTCAATGGCCGGGTCCAGGTCCAGTCTGCCGATGTCGGCAAGCCCTTTGCCCGGCTGAACCTGCTACCGTTTGACGCTGCCCTGGCCAATCCGCCCTTCTTCGATGACCCTGGTGCCTTGCGTGCGCCAAAACCTGAAAACAGGCGGCATGGATGACTGAGGGTGGCCTGGAGGCCTGGACCATCTTCCTGCTGAAGTCGGTGCGCGAGGGTGGAACGCTTACAGTGATCCATCGCGCTGACCGCCTAGCAGACCTATTGTCCCTTCTTGGCCCCAAGGCCGGAAGTTTCCAGGTGCGTCCCATCCATCCCTTCGCCGATGCCCCGGCCAAGCGGGTCTTGGTCCGGGCCCTGAAGACCGGTAAGGCACCACTCCAGCTATTGCCGCCGGTAATCCTGCATGACCGCGAGAGCGGCAAACACACAGCCCACGCCGACGCCCTCCTGCGCGGCGAGGCAGCTTTAGACTGGGTCTAGAGTGCGTTCCGATAA
>NMUI01000375.1 GCA_002221445.1 Phenylobacterium zucineum
TAAAGGGAACAGGCTCTAAGCCCCGACCGCGCAGGCGGCGGAAATCTCGGCGCGGATTTCGGGCAGGCCGGTGCCTTTTTCCGACGAGGTCGCCAAGACCTTGGGATAGGCCGCAGGGCGTTTGGCGATGGCGGCCCTTGTCTTCGCCACGACGGTTTCAATCTCGGACGGCTTGATCTTATCGGCCTTGGTCAGGATGATCTGATAGGAGACGGCGGCCCGGTCAAAGGCGTCCATGGGTTCCAGGTCCACCTCTTTCAGGCCATGGCGGGCGTCGATCAGCAGATAGGCCCGCTTGAGGTTGGGTCGCCCACGCAGATAATCCCGGCCCAGACTCTGAAACTGTTTGACCGTGCCCTTAGACGCCTTGGCCCAGCCATAGCCGGGCAAGTCAACCAGGCGCAGCTTCTCATCCAGAACGAAGAAATTCACTTCCCGGGTCCGGCCCGGCTCATTGGAGGCCCGGGCCAGATGTTTCATGCCCACCAGGGCATTGATCAGGGATGACTTGCCCACATTGGACCGCCCCGCAAAGGCCACTTCCGGCAAGTCCGGCGGCGGCAGGCCGTCCACGGCGACAGCCCCCATCATGAAGGCTGCCGGACGGGCAAACAGGACGCGAGCGTCCTCCAGCTGGTCCTCGGTGAAGTCGGACGTCACGCCTTTGCGCCGGGAGACTTCCCGATCAGACGGCCCAGAATGTCGTCCACGGGGTTATCAACCTTAAACCGCCGCATGATCACGTATTGCTGCAAGATCGTGAGCACGTTTGACCATGTGTAATAGATCAGCAAACCCACAGCCAGCTGGCTCAGGACAAAGGTGAAGATCAACGGCATGAGCTGCATCATGCGCTGTTGGACCGGATCGGGGGCCGGGGGGCTCATCTGCATGGAGAGCCACTGGGTAAAGCCGTAAAGCAGGGGCCAGATCCCGATGTGCAGACTTCCGGCCAGCAGGGCCCCGATATACGGCGTGGTGGAGGGGTCCCACGGAACGACCCCGAACAGGTTGAAAAGGGTCGAGGGATCGCGGGCCGACAGGTCCTGGACCCAGCCATAGAACGGCGCGTGCCGCATTTCGATGGAGACCGACAGAACCTTAAACAGGGCCAGAAAGACCGGAATGGTCGCCAACATGGGCAGACAACCCATAAGCGGATTGATCTTCTCTTTCTGGTAGAGAAGCATCAGTTCCTGCTGCTGCTTGGCCGGATCATCCTTGAATTTCCCGCGGAGGGCTTCAACCTCCGGCTGGATCTTCTTCATCTTGGTCATGGATTCGTAGCTGAGATTGGCCGGATAGAAGAAGGCCAGACGCACCAGAACCGTGAGGGCGAGAATGGCCAGGCCGAAATTGCCCACCAGCTTGTAGAACGCTTCGAGAATCCAGAAGATCGGCTTGGTGATGAAGTAAAGCTTGCCCCAATCCACCGCGTCCACGAAGCGCGGAATGCCCAGAGAGGCTTCATAGGCCTTCAGCACTGGGACCGTCTTGGCCCCAGCGAAGAAGTGGCTGACATGGGTTATCCCGGCTCCGGCGGCCACAGACTGGGGACGGCCCAGAAAGTTGGTTTCATAAACATCCACCGAGGCGGTCGGCGTAACCCGAAAGGCGGCGTGAATCTGTTCCTGCTGATCAGGAATAAGGCCGCCAGCCAGTATTTATCGGTAATGCCCAGCCATCCGCCCTTGGCGCTGAAATCCTTCTCGCCGTTCTTTTTGAGGTCCTTGTACTTCACCATTTGCAAGACCTTATCCATCACCCCCACCGCACCCTGATGGGCGTTGGAGGTGTCTAGGGGCGGGGCACCCTGGCGTTGGATGGAGGCATAGGGGGCCACGGTGATGGCGGTCGTCGTCATATTGGCCAGGGTGTCGCTGACCGTGAACATGAACTTGTCGTCCACCTCGATCTTGCGGGTGAAGTTCAGACCCTGACCGTTACTATAACTCAGAACCAAGGGGTGACCGGGGGCGAGTTTGTCACCCTGGGTCATGGTCCAAAGACTGGAGCTGGTGGGTAGACCCGGTAGATTGGCACCGGCCCAGCCGAATTCAGCAAACCAGGCGTGCTCGGCCCCTTCTGGCCGTAACAGCTCAACCGCCGGGGATTTGGGGTCCACCGTGTCGCGATAGGCCTTCAGATAGAGGTCGTCGATCCGCGCCCCCTTCAGGGCCACCGATCCAGACAAAGCCATCGTATCGATCCGCGCCCGGGGGCTGGCCGACAGGGCCGCAGATCTGGAAACAAAATTTGGCCTTGTCGCAACACCGGGAACACCAACCCCCTTGCCATTGGGCTGGGTCGTCGCAGACGCCATTTCCCGCGCCTTCAGCTCGGCCTGCATCCGCTTGGTCTGCGGGCCCATGACCAGCACCTGATAGGCAAACAACAGGGCAATCGCGCAGACGGCGAAGATGAAGGTATTGCGATTGGAATTGTCGTCGGGCATTCGGCGCGCACTCAAATCGGAGGGGGAGGTGCGCGAGGGGTCGCGCCTTCGGGGCTTTGGCTTTCGGCACGCAGGCTTATCAGCGCGCTTTTCACATCGTCAAGCAACCGGCCCCAGGGACGGGTCGGTGCGCCGTTGCGGGCGATGAGTACATAGTCGTGACCGGGGCGGCCGAAAAGGGGGACAAGTTGCTGGGCTGCAGCGCGCATCCGCCGCTTGGCCCGGTTACGGACCACTGCGCCGCCGATCTTTTTCGTAGCCGTGAAACCAACCCGCACGGTCGGCCCGTCGTCGGGGCGGACGCGGGCCTGAAGCACCACGGCACCCTTCGCACACGATCTTGCCTGAGCGGCCGCGAGAAAGTCGGGCCGGATCTTAAGTCGGGTAATAGGGAAATCGGGCTCCGACATCCGGATGCCCCAGGATTCCGAAGGTTAAGCGGACAGGCGCTTACGGCCCTTGGCGCGCCGACGGGCGATCACCTTCTGGCCGTTCTTGGTGGCCATACGCGCGCGCCAGCCGTGACGGCGCGCACGCACGAGACGGGAGGGCTGAAATGTGCGCTTCACGGGATGAACTCCGGGTCGAAATCGAGCGGCGGGAAATAGGGGATGGGCCGGGGTCTGTCAACCGACTCTCATAATTAGATATTTTTGGAGGGTTCGACATCCCGGCCCGCAGACCAGATCAGAGATCGGGCGTCACGATTGTCTTGCCCACCACTTGACGGTCGGCCAGGGTGTCGAAGGCCGCGCGCCAGTTGTCGAGGCCGTATTCTGCGTGGACCCGGGGCTTGACCTTGCCCTGGGCGGCTAGATCCCAGATCGCTCTGTTGTTGGCTCGGCCTTTTTCAGGGAACTGGCGGCCATATTCCCCGGCCCGCACCCCCATGACCGAGAAGCCCTTGATCAGGGCATAATTGACCGGCAGGACGGGCAGACGGCCCGAGGTGAAGCCGATGGACAGGATGGCACCGTCAAAGGCGATGCAGCGGACACTCTCATCAAAAATGTCGCCGCCCACCGGATCATAAATGACATCAGCCCCACGACCGCCGGTGATCTCCTTGACCCTATCCTTGAAGCCGCCGGTGACGTTTACAACGGCATCCGGCTGATAGTCTCTTTCGATGAGTGCCAGTTTTTCGTCGGAGGCGGAGGCGGCGATCACCTTACAGCCCAGCACCTTGGCCAGATCGACGCAGGCCAGACCCACCCCGCCCGCCGCACCATGCACCAGGACCCAAGCCCCGGGCTCAACCCGAGCCCGACTGACCAGGGCGACCCAGGCGGTCAGATAGGCCACCTGATACCCCGCCGCCTGACCAAAGCTTAGGCCCTCGGGCTTACGGTACAGGGCCGCCGCCGGACTGCAGGCAAACTCGGCAAATCCGCCGGTGCGTGAGCCCCCGGCCACCAGATCGCCGATCTTCCACTGGGGGACGCCTTCACCCAGGGCGACCACTTCACCGGCCAGCTCCATGCCCGGGGTGAAGGGAGGCTGTGGCTTGTGCTGGTGTTCGCCCCGGGTCTGCATCAGGTCGGGAAAGTTTACCGCCGACGCCTTCACCCGGATCAGCACCTCGCCCGGCCTCGGATCTGGGGGCGGTATGTCCTTAACCCTGCATCCGGCATAGTCCGCCGCCAATTCCTCGACCACCAGGCACGCATCAGCCTATCCTCCCGATCAATAGCCCCGGACGGGGTTGTCGCGCTTATTTGTCCCGCAGACCGTTAACGCCGCTGAGGATCATGGTCACCGCGAAATTGGTGGCGGTCTTGGTGTCGAATGGGCGGCGCATAAGCATCCGATCGCCGACCTCCCGGGCGACCCCAATACAGGCCGCCGCCAGAAAGTCAGGTTCAACACCCTGGGCACCCCCCCGGGCGATCTCATCGACAATACAGTCGCGGACCTCGGCAAACACCGCCTGCATTTCGGGGGTCTCGCCTTGGATATGCAGGTGTGGTTCATCCGGTGGTCGCCTCGCCAACCAGGACTGATGCTCGTCGGCCAGGAAGGCGAAATAGGCGGCTATGGCGGCGCGCACAAAACTTTCCCAGTCCGTCGCCTGCGCCCTCTGGGCTTTTAGAATTGGCGCAAAGCGTCGGGCCCCGTCCGCAGATAAGGCCGCCGCCACCGCCTCTTTAGAATCGAAGTAGTTATAGAAGGTCCCGGCCGCCAAACCTGTGCGTCGAACAATGTCTCGGACGGTGACATTGTCATAACCCAACTCGCCGAACACTTCCCGAGCAGCATCGAGAATAGCCTGGCGGTTCTGCACCTTGGTCTGCTCGCGCTTGCCGAGGGAAAGATAGGCGATTTGAGGCATCAGGACCCGAACTGAAAAATGACGGGTGTCACTATAAACCGCGTCGCGGGCTTGAAAACCTTAATAGCTAGTCGGTAGCGAATCGACACTGCACTCGGCGCGACACTGCCCCCAAAGTGTCGCACAGTCGTCGTCGTAGTTCTTCGCTAGGCAGAAATAGTAGCGCTGGGCGCACGAGGTCCGGCACTGATGGATGACCGTGCTGACCGAGGGATTTTCTGACACCAAGGGTTGAATCACCGGTCGGGTACCATAGAAAATTTTATCGCGCTCTGGATTCAGCCGTCTTGGCACCGGGATGGGTGCGATCATGCGATCAGCGGCGACTGAGCCCCTCAATCCGCGACCGGCCACCTCCGGCGGTGCGGCACCGCGAAGCTGTTGGGCGTCGGCTGTGCCCGCGATGGCGAGCAGGACCACGAGAAGGCGCAGGAAGCCAAGCATGGCCTAACTTTCACCCGCCGCCTGTTAATGACCGGTTAACCATGATTTCCGCCATGAGCTGTCTTTTTCACCTCATTTCGTGAAAAACGGGGCGTTTCGGCGGTAAAAACCGTAAGGTGCCCTGGTGCCTCGACCGTGGGTTTCGACATTGACGTAGGAGTCATTCTTGGCCGCCTCTGCGGGACCTGAAATTGAACGGCTGATCGCCCTGTTGTCCAAGATGCCTGGGCTCGGGCCACGATCGGCACGCCGGGCGGCCCTGGCCCTGCTGAAACGCCGGGACCAGTTGCTGCTGCCCCTGTCCGATGCCTTGTCACAGGCCGCCACCAAGGTTCGGACCTGTCAGATCTGTGGAGCTCTGGACACTCAGGACCCCTGCGCCATTTGCCAGGATCAAGGCCGCGACCCGGCCCTGATCTGTGTGGTGGAAGAGGTGGGTGCCCTTTGGGCCATGGAACGGGCCGGGGCGTTTCGCGGCCGCTATCATGTGCTGGGCGGTTTGCTTTCGGCCCTGGACGGCATAGGACCCGATGCCTTGAGGATCGGCTCCTTGACCGCCCGGGCCGGGGCGGGCGAGATTCGCGAAGTGATCCTGGCCCTGCCTGCGACGGTAGATGGACAAACCACAGCGCATTATCTGGTGGAGACCCTGGCGCGCACTGATGTAGCCGTGACTCTGCTGGCTCGGGGGGTGCCTGTGGGGGGAGAGTTAGATTGGCTGGATGACGGAACCATTGCCCAAGCCATGCGCGCAAGGCGACCCGCATGAACCAGGCGGTGGGAAATCTGGAATCGGCCATAGCCCATGGCATAGGCCTGCTGGGCACCCGTCCCGACCTTGCCGAGCAGCAGGCTCAGGAAATTCTTCAAGCCGTGCCCGGACATCCGACCGCGCTCCTGCTTAAGGCCCAGGCCCTGAGGCGGCAAGGCCGGACGACCCTAGCCCTAGACATCCTAGAGGCTCTTGCGCTGGTCCAGCCCAACTGGCCACCGGCCCACCTGGAACTGGGGCTTGCGAGGGCTGATCTGGGTGACAGTGCCGCGGCGCTGCGGGCCCTGGATCATGTGGTGCGGCTCAAGCCCGACCTGCCGGAAGCCTGGAACGCCTTGTCTCAGCAGAAACGTCTCTTGGGTGACAGTCTTGGGGCCGATCAGGCTCAGGCCCGCTATCTTGCTGTGGCGATCGGCGACCCCATACTGCTGGAGGCCGGGGCCGCCCTGGCTGAGGGCCGGTTGGCTGTGGCCGAACACCGCCTGCGCGACCTCCTGCGCCTTCGCCCGGACGAGACCGCCGCCCTGCGTATGTTGGCCGAAGTCGCCACCCGGCTGGGGCGTTATGAGGATGCCGAGGCTTTGCTGGTCCGATGTCTGGACCTGGCACCGACCTTCACAGCGGCGCGGCACAATCTTGCTGTAGCCCTCTACCGTCAAACCAAGGCTGCCGAAGCCCTCCGTGAAGTCGAAATTCTGCTCAAAGACGATCCGCGCAATCCCGGCTATCGGAACCTCAAGGCCGCCGCCCTTGGTCAGACGGGCGAATATGAACAGACCATCGCTGTCTATGAGGCCCTGCTTCAAGAGTTTCCCGCCCAGCCCAAGGGTTGGATGAGCTATGGCCATGCCCTGAAGACTGTGGGCCGTCAGGCCGACGCTGTCGCCGCCTATCGTAAGGCCCTCGATCTTGCCCCCCATCTCGGCGAAGCATGGTGGAGCCTTGCCAATCTCAAGACCGTTAAGTTTACCGAGGCGGACCGTATTGCCATGCAGGGCCTGTCGGACCGAACCGACTTAGTCGAGGAAGATCGGTTTCATCTGGAATTTGCCCTAGGCAAGGCGTTTGAAGACATCGCCGCCTATCCAGAGTCCTTTGCCCATTATGCTGCGGGTAACGCCCTGCGGAAAAAGGGTCTGGGATATGATCCCGAAGAGACCACCGCCCATCTGCGTCGGTCGAAAGCCCTGTTTACACCCGCGTTTTTTGAGGCCCGCCGGGACTACGGAGCTCCGGATGCGGACCCGATCTTTATTCTAGGCCTGCCGAGATCGGGCTCGACCCTGATTGAGCAGATTCTCGCCAGCCATTCCGCCATCGAGGGCACCATGGAGCTGCCCGATATGCCCGCCCTCGCCAAACGTCTGGGGGCCCGGCGGCGCGGCGATCAGGTGTCAGCCTACCCCGAAGTCCTGGCCGATCTGTCGGCGGAAGACTGTCGCGCCCTGGGTGAAGACTTCCTGGCGCGGACCCGGCACCAGCGAAAGCTTGGCCGCCCCTTCTTCATCGACAAGATGCCCAACAATTTCGCCCATCTGGGCCTGATCCATCTGATTCTGCCGAGGGCCAAGATTATTGATGCCAGGCGCCATCCCCTGGGATGTTGTTTTTCCGGCTTCAAACAGCATTTTGCCCGGGGGCAGGGGTTTACCTACGATCTCGTCGATCTGGGCCGCTATTATCGCGACTATGTGGACTTGATGGCGCATTTTGACGCCGTCCTGCCAGGCCGGATCCACCGGGTTTTTTACGAAAATATGGTCGCAGACCCAGACTTAGAGGTACGCGCCCTCCTGGCCTATTGTGGTCTGCCCTTTGAGGCCGCCTGCCTCAAATTCCATGAGAATGAACGGGCCGTCCGCACGGCCAGCTCCGAGCAGGTCCGCCGCCCGATCAATACCGACGGTCTCGACCAATGGCGAAATTTCGAACCCTGGCTTGACCCCTTGAAGGCCGCCCTTGGCCCTGTGCTTGAGGCTTATCCCAACAACCTGAAGATCGCCCAAAAGTCTGGCTCCTGAGCCACACTTTGTGACGGATGTATGTCGCAACCTTGACAGGACGGGCCGCACGGTTTGCTAGTGCGCGCAATCGAGAGATCGGACCTTTAAAGGGCGGTCTCTCGCGCCGTTCAATCAGGGATCTAAAGAATGAAGCGCGCAGTAAAGGGTCGGTCCGCATTTGGCATCAGCCTTCTGGCAACCTCCATGTCGGCGGGTATTCCTGCCGTCCATGCTGCTGAAACTGCCGTTTCTGCACCCTCGGCAACAGTCGAGGAACTTGTGGTCACGGCTTCCAAGCGGGAAGAAAACATTCAGGATGTGCCCGCCGCCGTTACGGCCATTTCCACCAAGAAGCTGGAAGATCTGCACATTGATAACTTCGACGCCTATGTGAAGTTCCTGCCCAGCGTGGCGGTGCAGAGCTCGGCACCCGGCTTCTCCAATGTTTACATGCGCGGCGTGGCCTCCGGCGGTGACGGTAACCACTCCGGCTCACAGCCCAGCGTCGGCACCTATCTGGATGAGGCGCCGATCACCACCATTGGCGGTGCCTTGGACCTGCACATTTACGACATTGCCCGGGTTGAGGCCCTGGCCGGACCCCAGGGCACCCTCTATGGGGCCAGCTCTCAGTCTGGTACCTTAAAGATCATCACCAATGCCCCGCAACTGGGCGTCTTTAAGGGGCGTTATGACCTGAGCGTTAATTCTGTGAACCACGGCGACTCCGGCTATTCTGCCGAGGGCATGGTCAATATCCCGGTGAACGACAAGGTCGCCGTGCGTCTGGTCGGCTGGGATCAACATGATGCGGGCTTCATCGACAATATCCCAGGCACACGGACCTATCCCACCTCAGGGGTGACCATTAACAACAAGGCGTTTGCCAAGAACAATTACAACGACGTCGACACGGTCGGTGCCCGCGCTGCGGTTCTCTGGGAGGTCAATGATAGTTGGACGGTCCGTCCGACCCTTATGGCCCAGGAAACCACGGCCCATGGTGTGTTTGGTTATGACGCCGGACTCAAGAAATATCAGGTGAAACACTTCTTGCCGGAAGGCAGTAAGGACAAGTGGTATCAGGCGGCTCTGGCTGTCCAGGGCAAGATCAGCGACTTCGACCTTGTCTATACCGGCTCCTATATGGACCGGAAGGAAAACACCCACTCTGACTATACCGACTATTCCTATTTCTATGACACTCTGTTCGGGTCGGGGGCCTATATCACTGACGCCACGGGCAAGGTCATTGATCCCACCCAACGGATCACCGGCAATGATCACTTTACCAAACAGTCTCACGAAATCCGCTTAAGTTCGCCCCAGGATTGGCGGGTGCGGTTCCTGGTCGGAGCCTTCCAGCAACGCCAAACCCACCTGATTGAGCAGAACTATCAGATCACCGGAATTGATCCTGGGATTTCCGTGCCGGGGCGCAAGGATACCCTATGGCTGACCGAACAGTTCCGGGTGGACCGTGACGCGGCTGTATTCGGTGAAGTCTATGCCGACCTGACCAAGACCCTGACCCTGACCCTCGGAGCCCGTGCCTTCAAAGCCGACAACTCCCTCTATGGGTTTTACGGGTTCGGGAAAGGTTACAGCTCAAAGACCGGTGAGGCTGCCTGTTTGCCAAAACGAGTGTGGCTGGAAGCCCCTGCACCAACCTGAACAAACGGGCTAAGGAAACCGGCACCATCTACAAAGCAAACCTCAACTGGCAGGTGGCCGACGGGAAACTGCTTTATGCCACCTATTCCCAAGCTTCCGCCCGGGCGGCATTAACCGCCGCTCGACCCTGGCTCCTTATGTCGCCGACTATCTCTATAATTATGAGCTTGGCTGGAAAACGGAGTCGGCCGACCGCACCATCCGCTTTAACGGCGCCCTCTATTATGAGGACTGGAAGGATTTCCAGTTCTCCTTCCTGGGGCCGAATTCCTTTACGGAAATTCTCAATGCGGGTCAGGCTCGGGTTAAGGGTCTTGAGACCGAGCTCAACTGGGCGACGCCGATTGAGGGGCTTCATCTGACGGCCGCCGCGAGCCTTACCAATGCCAAGTTGGCATCGGATTATTGCGGCACAGTGAATGCCAAGGGCGAACCTTTGAAGGTGTGCGCCAGCCCCCAGGCACCGGCCGGCACCGCCTTACCCGTCACGCCCAAGTTCAAGGGCAATGCTGTGGCTCGTTATGAATTCCCGTGGGGGGATTATAATGCCCACCTTCAGGGGACTCTGGTCTTCCAAACCGCCAGCTGGGCAGATTTGCGACTTAAGGAGCGTAGCCTCCTGGGTCGGGTCAAGGGTTATCAATCCTTGGACCTGTCTGCGGGTGTGGATCGGGATACCTGGAATCTGGAGCTTGCCCTGACCAATGTCGGCGACATTATCGGCGAAACCAATCGTTCGTCAGAATGTACCCCGACCGTCTGCGGTCAGACCTATATCCGCCCCCTGCGTCCTCGGACCTTCTCGATCAAGTTCGGTCAGAGGTTCTAGGTCCTAGAGTGCGTTCCGATAAGTGGGAACTGGT
>NMUI01000376.1 GCA_002221445.1 Phenylobacterium zucineum
GCTGCGCCGAGATCGGCGGGAGTGCGGATATACATAGAGAGCCCATTGTCGTCATTCGATGACACTATAGCATAGTCGCCATTCGACGACAATTCGTAAATGTCGCCGCATAAAGACAATCTTATTTGTCGTCGCTTAACGACATTTCACGAGGCGCTAGGGTGCCAGGGGGTGTGCTGAACGCCCCTGGCTGGGTTCAAGGGAGGGTTCCCTTGATCGCTGCAATGCAGCGATTTTGCTGGGGGTTAGAGGGGGAGAAGGTCCCCCCGGAAGCCAGGCCGACCCACCCACCAATTCTACCATTAAGCGAATTCTTATGGTACAATAACTAGACCATGAGGAGAAGCGGCTCCGTGCACGTCGCGTAGCGATGTATAAGTGCGCACATAGGCCTATTCTTCTTTTTGGTGGGACTAACGAGGTCGGCTTTGGCGATCTACCATCTCAGGGTCAAGGTGCACTCTCGTGCGCTCGGTCGAGCCCCTAAACCTGGCGGAGCTACACGCCGCTCCGTTGTTGCTGCTGCGGCCTACCGCTCAGGAGAGCGGCTCTTTGACGTTTCGCAGGGCAAGTGGTTTGACTTCGACAAACCGGATGTTGTCCACACCGAGATCATGATTCCGGAAGGGGTGGAAGCCCCGCCCTGGATCACGGATCGGCAAACGCTGTGGAACATGGTCGAGCGCTCGGAGAAGCGCGTGGATGCCCAGCTTGCCCGCGAAGTTGAGATCACGCTGCCGCGTGAGCTGTCGAAAGAGCAGCAAATCGCGCTGGTCCGTCGCTTCGTCGGCGACCAGTTCGTCAGACAGGGCATGATTGCGGATATTGGTCTTCACCGGCCTGACGCATCGGACGGACGCGAGCAGCCCCATACCCATGTGCTGCTGACCCTGCGTCGGCTCGACGCCGGGTCAGAGACGGGATTTGCGTCTACCAAGAAGCGCGACTGGAATGAGCGCGAGGATATTGCCCGCGCCGTGGCGGAGGCTCGAAAGCGCTTCAACAATACCGGCCTGTCAGTAGACAAGGAAGCGCTGGAGGCGGCGGAAGCTCGGCGCAACGTGAATGTGTGGCGCGAGCGCTGGGCGGCCTATGCCAACGACGCGCTGGCACAGGCGGGCTCCGAGGCGCGGATTGACCACCGCACCCTGGAGAAGCAAGGCATCTCCCGCCCGGCGCAAATCGCCCTCGGCCTCGCCCGCCACATTGAGAAGGCTTACGACTTCCTGCGCGTTCGCATCACTCAATGGGTGGCTATCAAGAAGCGCAGCGACCTCATGGCAGAGGTCGAACATTACCAGCAACGCGACCCCGTAAAACTCGCAGACTTTGTGCTGCGCCTTGGCGACATGGTGGAGGATTTCGCCGCCAGCTATCGCCGCCCACCCGAGATTGATGAGGTTTCCTATGACCGATGAGTTTGACGAAATTTTCGGTCGCGCCGGACCGGCGCGACC
>NMUI01000078.1 GCA_002221445.1 Phenylobacterium zucineum
TCTAAAGGGAACAGGCTCTAGGCCTTCGGGTGCGCTGACCATTGGGCCAGGACAACGCCGCAGAGGGCGACAGCTCCGCCCAAAGCCTGCATGGGACCGAAAACTTCGCCGAATATGCTCCAACCTAACAGGGCGGCCACTACAGGTTGGACCAGGACGGTAACCGACGCCGTGGCCGCAGGCAGTCGCCCTAGGGCCCATGCGATTGAACCCTGACCAGCCACGTGCATGAGGCCCAGGCCAAGGCAGGCCCCCCAACCGCCCAGGGTGACTGGGGTCAGTTGCTCATGCAGACCCAAGGCTGCGACCAAAAGGACCGGGGCACCGGTCAGGGTCGACCAGAACATCAACCGTGTGGCGCCCATGGTCCGCCGCGCGGCGCTGACCGCCAGGAAATAGAGGGCGTACCAGAAGGCTGTGGCGGTGGAGAGCATGTCGCCCAGCACCGGGGATTTTCCGGCGAAGCCTGCGTCCCGGGCCATAGCCATGATCCAGGCCCCCGCCACCGCCAGGGCCACCGCCAAGAGGAAGAGGGGTCGAGGTTTCTGCTTCAACACCACCCAGGCGACGGCCGTGACCACCACAGGCGTCAGGTTGGACAGCACTGTGGCCTTGGCGACCGAGGTATAGGCGATCCCGTAATGCCAGAAGCCCAAATCCAGGGCGAAGGCCAGACCAGCCAGCAGAGCGATGGGGGCAAAGCCCGAAATTCGGCTTTCAGCCTGGCGGGTGAGCAGGGCTAAGAGCGGCAAGGCGAAGGTCAGTCGCCAGAAGCCGGCTGTAACCGGACCAACCTCAGACAGCCGGACAAGAATCGGCCCTACGCCAATAACGCAAGCCCCAAACAGCAGGACCAAGAGCGCCTTGCCGCGACCTGAGTCCGGGTGAACGGCTATGGTGTCAGTCAAACCCGAGATCCCTTCTAAGCGTTTCGGGTTTCACCCCTGCGGCCCGGAGACTTTGCAGGGTCTCGGCGTTATGGCGTTTTGCCAGACGTACGCCGTCGGCACCACGCAAGAGTGCATGATGGCGATAGATCGGAGTTGGCAGGTTCAGCAGGGCTTGAAGCAGTCGCTGAATGTGGGTGGCTTCGAACAGATCTTCACCTCTGACCACATGGGTTACACCCTGGCGCGCGTCATCGACGGTCACGGCCAGATGGTAGGCGACGCCCACATCCTTGCGGGCCAATATGATGTCGCTGAGATAGTCTGGATCGACCGGAATCCGGCCCCTCTGTCCCTCCGGGCCGGAGCCCTCCTCCTCGAAGACCAGGTCCTTAAAACCGCCAAGGGTCACCTTGGCCGCGTCCAGGGAAAGCCGCCAGGCAAAGGCCTCGCCCCTGGCCAGGCGATCAGCTTCCTCCTTTGCAGGAAGGGGCGCACTTCGAAAGGCGATGGCCCGATCATGGGGCGCACTGGCCACGTCCTGCGCCACCTCTCGACGGGTTCGGAAACACCTGTAGGCTAGACCGCGATCACAGAGAGTCTGAAGCGCACTATGATAGTCCGCCATGTGCTCAGACTGCCGTTGCACGGGTTGCACCCAGGACAGGCCCAGCCATGTGAGATCATCCAGGAGTGCCGCTTCGAAAGCGGGGCGGCAACGGGTGGTATCAATATCTTCGATACGCAGGATAAATCGGCCCCCGACGGCCCGAGCCGCGGTAAAAGCCGTCAGCGCGGAATAGGCGTGGCCACGATGCAGCAGGCCGGTCGGGGAGGGCGCGAATCTTGTGGTAAAGCCCGACACTGCGGCGGCTATTTCGGTGTTAAATCCGCGAACACGCGCATGTGGGAGAAAATGCCCCGGAAAAAGGCTTCTTCACCACCGACCGCGTCCTTCAGATGCTCGAACTGTTTGAAGGAGGCCATCTCCGCCAGACCATGAGCGGCGCACCATGCCGCACTGGTGGCCAATTCCAGCCCGATCTCGTCTGCGGGGTCAGCTCCGGCCTCCACTAGGGTGTCGCGGACCTGACAATACGCACTGTCTTCCTGCATTCGGGCATGTTCGGGTAGGTCATCCTTGTCCCGGGACCCGTCATACATGACCCGATACAGGCTGGGATTATCCCGGGCGAAGCACACATAAGCCACCCCTAGAGCGACCATGCGATCCCCCAGGGATGTGGCCTCCGAACGGGCCTTGATCATGGCCTGGTTCAGCATGTCCCAGCCCTCATGGGCCACGGCATCCAATAATTCACCTTTATCTTTGAAGTGATGGTAGGGGGCGGCTGGGCTCACCCCGGCTTCCCGGGCGACGGCGCGCAGGGACAGGGCAGAGGGGCCGTCCCGTTCCAACAGGCGACGGGCCGCATCAATCAAGGCGCGACGGAGATCGCCGTGGTGATAGGGCCGACTTTCGGCTGCGACAGTTTCTCTCATGGCCGTCACCGTAAATCTATATCCCCGCCCCGTAAAGGCATCTTGACAATGCTTAGATAAACGCTATCTTAGCATCGTTCAAATAACAAATATCCCCACTCCCCTGGGGTCAAACTGAAAGGTGTGTGTCATGTCTCTCGCAAACTTCGAACGCTTCTTTGATCGGATCGCTCCGGCTTTTCTGCTGGCGCTGGGTCTGGGTGTTGCCGCCGCCATGGTCGGGGCTGTTTAGACCCCGCTGCGAGGTTTCAAGGAATGGGGGCCTGCCGGCCCCTTTTTTGTGCAAAACGACCTATACAAAATTGCATGACGTACATTGTAAAATGTAACTATACATCGTTTAGATAGGGGTTATTCTGAGATTGTCCAGATGGACATGGGCTTCGGAACCCCCGAGCCAGAACCCAAGGAGATTCAAAATGACCCATCGTTCCATTCCCGCCTTCGCCCGCGCCGCTGACCTCATCGTCGCCGTCCTGTTCGTGTCCCTAAGCCTTGCGATCGCCGGTGCTTCCGCCATTGTTGGTGCCTGATGCGATGACCTGCCGCCTTGTCCCGTCCGGCGATTGGGGATGGCCTTAGCCCCGGGCCATCCCCGACGGGAATTTGATGGGACGTCATGGAGGTGACAAAGAATCAGGCCTATCTTTCACAGACTGGTTGTTCACTGGCTCAGAGACCGGTTGAAATATTCGGGAGGCTCGTCTTCAGACACAAATCCCAGTTGGTAAGTCCCGAAGGTCTTTGTCGGAGGTCTGGTCATGGAGGTGCTTAGTCACCCGCCCTCCGGTTGGCCAGCGCTGGTCCTGAACGCGGATTTCCGCCCCCTGAGCTATTATCCCCTGTCGCTTTGGCCCTGGCAGGATGTGATCAAGGCCGTCTGTCTCAATCGGGTCGATGTGGTTTCCACCTATGATCAGAAGGTCCGATCGCCATCGTTTGAAATTCAGCTGCCCAGCGTCGTAGCTCTTAAGAGTTATGTGACCCAGGACCGCCCGCCGGTCTTCACGCGGTTCAATCTTTTCCTGCGGGACTCGTTCTGCTGTCAGTATTGCCGACGCGCGGAAGACCTGACCTTCGACCATGTGGTTCCGCGCACCCTCGGCGGCCGGACCACTTGGGAAAACATCGTGACCGCTTGCGCCCGCTGCAACTTCACTAAGGGCGGAAAGACGCCCGCCCAAGCCAACATGTACCCCTTCGTCAAGCCAAGGCGTCCCACGACCTATGAGCTACAGGAGCGCGGTCGAAAATTTCCCCCTAACCACCTGCACCGCAGTTGGATGGATTTCCTTTACTGGGATACCGAACTGGAGGCCTAGCAGGCTGTTGAAGTAGTCGCCCGAGGCGCGGCTTTGAACCCTGTTTCGTCGCCGTGGTGCCAGGAAATTTCGCCATGGAGCGATCCATCGGGCTGAAGCTCCGCCCAACCTTCGCCGCAGACCTGATCGCCCTCGTCTGAACCGCTCCAATCGAAGTGGAAGCCGCTTTGAGTATGGGCGCTGTCGAGCGCGGCGGTCAGGGTGCCGAAGGCCATTTGGCCGTGACCTTGCTCGCCGATCTCGATGTAGGCTGGCTCGGCCAGGTCGGGATAATCGTCATCGAAGGCGTCCAGCTCGACGATCCGCCACTTGCCCTTCAGGCTCATGCGGCGGCTCCGGCGAGTTTGGGCAGCCGCACCAGATTGTAGGCCGCCCCGGCGAAGGCGAAGTCCCAGCCGACCTTGTCGCGCCCCTTGAAGCGGGTCTTGCGCCGGCCGGCGACCGTCTTCATCCAGCCAAACACTTCTTCGATCCGCTTTCTGATCCTCTGGCTCATGGCGTACCCGGCGTGGCGGGTGGTGCGAGCATCGATCGCTGAGCGGCGGCCATGGGTGTTCTGGGCCACGTGCGCACGCACGTTCATCGAACGCAATTCATTGATG
>NMUI01000079.1 GCA_002221445.1 Phenylobacterium zucineum
CAGATGCCGGTGATGGACGGCCTTTCCGCCACAAGTGAAATCCGTGAGTTTGAGCGCATTGAGGGACGTCGCCGGACACCGATCGCCATGCTGAGTGCCAATGCCCTGGCAACCCATAGAGAGATCGCCCAAGCTGCGGGATGCGACGTCTTTGTCGCCAAACCTATTCGACCAGCAGACCTCCTGAGAGGTGTCGAGGCCGCTCTGAATATGTCATGATCCGGTGAAATTCAATTCTAACCGAATTGTTATGATGAACAACCTGTAATACTCTTAATTCGAGTTCATGACTTAGACTTAACGAGACATCTAAATAACCGGGATGTATTCCGAATACATCAGCTGCTTACAGCCGCTCAAACATTCAAACCCGGAGAAAGTACATGTCCAAGTTCTTGCAAAACCTCACCCTGGTAGCGTCCCTGGCCATGGCAGCCCTGCCGACCCTGGCCCTCACAAGCGCGGCCCATGCTTCACCCTATGTGATTAAGGTCGGTGACTTGAACCTGAGTGACGCCAAGGGTCAGGCGATGTTGCAACAACGGATCAACACGACGGCGACCAATCTGTGCAGCGACCTTGGCGCACCTATCGGGACACGTATCGAAAATCGTGCAGCTTGCGAAGTCGCGGTCAGGGCAGAGGCCATGGAAAAGCTCGCTTCGCTGACCTCCGCCGGAGCGCGATAACAGATGGCCCGAGCCTGAATAGAAGGTGCTCCCGGCCACCCCACTTGGAGCACACAGCCCGGGGTCTCCCCACCTCGGCCCAAAGCCCGCCCCCGAACCCTGGGGCGGGCTTTCCCATTTGAGATGGAAAATTAGGGTGACCCGATCAAAGGCGGGTCGCAGAGAGAGCCTGCCGCTATTTGCAAATCCCCAAACCTTAGGGTGCCCAACCGGCAAGCCAATCGGCAAGGCCCTGAGGGGTCATGTGCCGGGCATCGGAGAGTTGCGATATCTGCGCCGGGTTCAAGAGTTTGTCGGTCTTGGGGTCAATCACCATGAGCGCGGGTACACCCTCCAACCGCTTCGTAATGCCATAATGGGCGGGAACCTGAAGGTTCTTGTCAAACCGACCGATATCGACACTAACGACGATGAAATTACGATCGACGAACGCCTTCAACTCCGGGAGCTCCGTGGTGGCCGCCAGGATGCGACAATCCGGACACCAGTTGCCGCCCAGATCGACAATGAGCCGCTTTCCCTGAGCCCTGGCCTTAGCTTTCGCCACCGCAACCGCCTTATCCGCGTCCGCCTTTTCGTCATACGGATAGGGCAAGGGTGTTTTGAGTTGGGCGAAGGAGGCAATGCTCACCTTGGGCGCAGGCTTTGCCATCCCGGGCGATGCTGCCGCGAGAACGGTGAATAACGCAGCGATGGCGACTTTCATCATGGGGTTAGCATTTTCCTGGTACATGGGCTGATTGTCTAAACCAACTCGATCGGCCCAGACATATCGGAATTTCTGAAGGACCTATCAGCCGCATTGATGGCTTAAAGTCATGCCAGGCTGCGAAAGCCGACAATTTCACCTTGAACTGATGAAGCTCGAAGCTAAGCATCGCCGTCTGTGCTCATGGAAATCACCAGAACGCACCGTAGGGGAATGGCTTGTCCGACGCGGCACCACAACGCCCGGAAAATGTCAGTGCCTTGGTGGAAGCCTATTTCGCCAAGCGACATAACCTTGTGCTCTTCCTGGCGGCCCGAACAGGGTCTCACGCGACCGCAGAAGACCTTGTCCAGGACCTCTACATTAAGATCGCGGCAATTGACCCTGGGATTGAGACCACGTCCCCGACGGCCCTTCTCTACCGAATAGCCATTAATTTGGCCCATGACTCGGAGCGCAGCCGGCAACGGGCCGTGGCGCGGGAGTCAGCCTGGCTGGACAATGTTCGGACACGGGTGGGGGCGAAGACATCGCCGACGAGCCCAGCGCCGAACAGGTGGTGATCTCCAAGGCGCGTCTGCAACAATTGATAGCCGCTGCTGCGGATTTGCCGCCCCGGAGGCAAAGAGCATTTCGTCTCTATAAGTTGGAAGGTATGACTCAAGCCGAAACTGCCAGGGCAATGGGCATTTCAGTCAAGGCGATTGAAGCGCATATCAGCGCGGCGCTGAAATCTCTGATCGTCAAGATAGACCCATGATCAGAGGAATCTTTCGCACCCCACATAGGGATCGGACCGGCCTGCGGAGTCTGAATAGAGAGCCCCTTGCACGACCGCAGGCTGGGCAGGTGATTTCATGAGCGCGCATCTCGTTCAGAACGCCGAAACGACGAAGGAACGAGCCGTTGCTTGGTTTCTCCGTCTGCAGGGCGAATCCCTATCCGTCGAAGATGGACTGGCCTTTGACGCTTGGCTGGAGGAAACCCCGGAAAACGCTGAAACCTATGCCCATTTGCTGTCGGTTATGGACGCCTATGGTCAAGCCGGGTCGGCGGTTTTGGATGGACTGAAACAGGCTCAGCGGATCTCTGTAAAGCGGTCGGTTGAGAAAAGCCGGGCCTTCGCTCTCGGTTTTGGGGTCCTGGCCGCTGCCCTGGTCCTGGCTTTTGTCACCCTGCCGCAGGGCACCTTAATTTCTCAGACCTCAGACTTTGCCACGGTGAAGGGCGAGCACCAATCCGTGAAGCTGGCGGATGGTTCGACCATCGACATGAACGCAGAGTCTAGGCTCTCAGTGACCTTGGCACCGCATGAGCGTCATGTGGTCATGGGTCAGGGGGAAGCCGTATTTGACGTCGCACACGATCCGACCAGACCGTTCGAAATCGAAACAGGCCGGCATCTGGTACATGTTTTGGGAACCCAGTTTGACGTGCGCAATCGTCCCGAGGGATTCTCCGTGATTGTGTCGCGCGGGGTGGTGCAGGTTCATGGCGACGGCGCGACCTATGTCCTGCGCAAGGGGGATCATCTGGACCTCGCCCCAGGCGGCGCAGCGAGGGTCACCGCAGGAGATCCCACGGACGCGCTCGGCTGGCGTACCGGCCATTTGGTTTACCGCGATCAGCCGCTCTCACGGGTTGTAGCTGATCTGAACCGTCAATTTCCGGAACAAATCAGCATTGCAGACGAGACTCTTGCCAGAGAAAAAGTCTCCGGCGTCCTTGTTCTCGACAACCAAAACCAGGTCCTCACCCGTCTGGCCTTGATGCTGCCTCTCAAGACGGTAAAATCCGATCAAGGGGTGGTTCTTCAGCCGAAGTAGTCACCCCATTCGGGGGATGAAGCGATCTTCAGGGTCGGGCGGCACCATCAGATCGGGACAGGATTGGTTGCCCTGGCGGGCTTTCTTTTGCCCGGTGACAGCTTCGCCATGGACCGAAATCATCTGGCTATCGGTTCGAAGCCCTATAGCGAGGCGCTGATCGACCTGGCTGTGCAGGCCAATATTTCCATGCTTGGGGTAACTGCGTGTCAGGGTGTTACACACACCGGCCTTTCTGGATTCTACACCCTCAGTGAAGCTTTGGATCGCTTGTTGGAGGGCGCGTCCTGTACCTGGCACCTAGCCGGGCGCAATGCCGTCCAAATCACTGCCAGAACCTCGCCGGAAAAGCTCGCAGGCCTGACCTCGTCGCCACCGTTAGCACCGGTACAGGTCGGTGAGCTTCTGGTAACCGCCACCAAGCGCGTTCAGAGGGCAGATCGCCTGGCAACCGCGATCAGCGTGGTTCCGGGCAATCACCTTCGCGCCACAGGAACGGTCGATCCCATGGAAACCGCAGGGCAGCTCGCCGGTGTTCAGATCACCAATTTGGGTCCAGGTCGCGACAAGCTGCTGCTTCGCGGTTTGTCAGACGGGGCCTTCACCGGGCGCTCTCGCTCGACGGTCGGAACCTATCTGGATGACATCCCCATCAATTATAACGCCCCTGATCCTGATCTACGTCTGGTTGACGTTGCCCGGGTCGAGGTGGTTCGCGGCCCCCAAGGTGCGCTTTACGGCTCAGGAAGTCTAAGCGGCGTCTATCGGATCGTCTCAGAAACGCCAAAACCGGACATTCTCTCCGGTCGAATCGGGGTCGGTTACAGCATGACCTTGGGCGGGTCTCCCAGCACAACCGTCGAGGGCCTCGTCAATATACCTCTCATTCAGGACGATGCCGCCCTGAGGCTGGCGGGCTATCGCGAGGTCCAGGGTGGCTATCTCGATAATACAAAACTGGGTCGATCCAATGTGGACAGAACCGGTCGAAGCGGTGGCCGGCTGTCTTTGAGCTACCGGCCAAATCAGGTCTGGAGTTTCGGCCTAACCTCCACCGCGCAGCACTTGAAGACTGATGACACGCAATACACCACTCCAAGCCAGGCCCCGGGGCGGACCAGCGGCGTGGCCGAGGCTCATGACAATGACATCGCCCTGATCAATGGTTCAATCCGGGGAAATTTCAGCTGGGGCCAGCTGACATCAACCACTGGATATGTGCGCCATGCCTATTCCAGCATCTATGATGCAAGCCCGGTGGCAAGTTTCTACACGCTGAAGGACTCCGCCCTTGGGGTTTATTATGAACTGACCCGCACACGGATGTTGGTTCAGGATCTGGTCCTCGTCTCACCGGGCGAAAGCCGCTTCGGATGGCTGATCGGGCTCTACGCAGCGGACATGCGCGAGTCTTCCCCATCACACCTGGATGCCGGGCCGACCCTTGGCAGTCTGAATTTGGTCTATCGGGAAAGGCGATCCGACTGGATTTCCGAATTGGCAAGCTATGGCGAAGGCAGCTATGCGCTTTCGGAAAACTGGACCGTCGCGGCAGGTGTGCGCGTTTTTAGCACAAGAGTGCAAACGCACTCCGATGTGACTTCAGAGCGGTTCGCCCCCCGCGCCCTAAGTCGGACGGCGCGATATTCCGGGGTCTCGCCGAAGGTTTCAATCCAGTATCAACCCAGCGCGGACCTTCTGGTTTACGGCGTTATCTCCCAGGGCTTCCGAGCCGGAGGCATGAATTCAGGCGGTGCCCGTCCGCTTCCGGCCAGTCGTGAAACCTATGCACCCGACCGTCTGAAAAACTACGAGCTGGGCGTAAAGCTGAAATCTGCGGATCAGCGCACGGTGATGCACGCAGCTCTGTTTCACGACATCTGGACCAACATCCAGACCGATCAGTTCAGGCCCTCGGGCATCCCCTACACCACCAATGTGGGCGATGCGGAAATAACAGGTTTGGAGGTCGAGTGGTCCTATGCCTGGAATTTCGGGTTAAGTTTGGAGGCAAACGGCCTTTATGCGCGATCTCGAACCACCCGGGCAAATCTGGACTATGCGCCAAGGCTGACCCGAAGCCTGCCGGGTGTCCCCCAAGACGCCCTAAGCGTTATCGTCAGCTATCAAAAGCCGATGTTTCGCGATGCAACCTTTAACCTCGTCGGTGAAGTCAATTACATCGGAAAATCCAGGGTTACCTTTGATCCGGCAAATGCGCCGACCATGGGCGGCTATTTCCGGACAAAATTAATCGCAGAGCTAGGTGCGGCACACTGGAAGGCTCAGGTATTTGTCACCAACCCCACCAATGAAACCGGTGACACATTCGCATTCGGTAACCCTTTCAGCTTCAGTCGCGGTCAGCAGGCGACACCCATGAGACCTCGAACCGTGGGTCTTTCGGTTTCTGCGGATTTCTAAAAAATTTAGCTTTGACATAGGGGTCTTTCCCTCCGGTGCCGTCTCACCATTGACGGCAGTTATCTGGAGTGGCTGTACGTCAAGATCGCCGGTCGATAACCGCATGATCGCGATGACACTGATGCGCGAACGCCGCGAAACTGAAGGCAGCCCTGACTGAAGAGAGCGGTCAGGGCTGTTTCGTCTGCACCTTGCCTGCGCAATTCGCTGTGCGTGCAGTTTTGCCTTGCGCGAACTGCTTTTTTATGGGATCAAGCTGTGGTAACCAGAGATCTCCAGTCTCTTCACGAAACCGGCCCAGGCTCGCTCCTCTCTAATAGCGATCCTGGGCTGTGTCGTTTCTGGGTGCGCCGTCGATGGGTGTAAACCATCGGCCAGGGTCACGGCGTCAATTTTGATACCCAGCCTCGGCACTCTCAATGACAGGCCCGGTCGCATCAATCCTGGACCAGGTGACCTCTCCGATTTCGCGCCTCATCTGATCTTCCAGGGTGCCGACGGTTGCGTCGGACGCATCATTTTGTCGATCTGTTATGCGGCTTGCCAATATCCTGGCAGGGGCCTCCAGCCAGACCCCATGAAAATCGACCCCCGTCGCGCGAGCTACAACCTCCGCGCGATGGCGAAGGGACGCGTCAATGAAGGTTGCGTCGAGGACCACGGCCCGCCCGGCGCGGATCAGACGACCTGCCTCCGCAAAGAGAATCTCATAAACCTGGGCATAGACATCGGGAGTATAGGTTGCTGCCGCCAGCGATTGCAGATGGTCTACACCCAACACACGCTTTCGAATCTCATCGGTTCTGAGCACCACCGCGCCCGGTGCCGCCCCCAAACCGGGCGCAATCATCCGGGCGAAGCTGGACTTGCCTGTCCCCGACAGGCCACCCACCGCCGTCAGGCTTGCTGGAACCGGGGTTAAATGGTCAAGAGCCGCCGTCAGATAGGCGATGGCTGCCGGGTCATCACCGCTATGGGCCTGAACATGCGCCCGCACTGCAGCCCGAACGGACATCATCAGCGGTAGGGCGCTGAGCCCTTCATAAAGCCCAGCAGGTTCGGTTCGAGCCGCCTGATCAAGATAGGCCGAGAGGACACGCACAGCAGCGTCACGCCGACGGCGGAAATCAAGGTCCATGAGCAGGAAGGCCAGATCGTACTGGACATCAATGTCGGAAAGAATGTCATTGAACTCAATACAGTCGAACAGGATAGGCTTTCCACCTTCCAGGAGAATGTTTCCCAGGTGCAGATCGGCATGACAGTGCCGGGCGAACCCGGCCGTCTGACGGGCGTCCAATAGGGGGGCCTGCCTGAAACAGACCTCATCGGTTGCAGCAATGACGGTTTCAACGAAGTCTGCACCCAAACGGGGCTTAAGCTCACGAAGAAGTTTAGCATTAGAGTCGATGGTAAACTTTAGGGCCGCCCCGCCCCCGCCGTTTGGGCGCAACTCGGCCATGGCGTGCAGGTTCGCCACCTCCCGTCCAAGGGCGTCAGCCAGGGGGCCGTCCACGGCCCAGGGGCGCGCGGCCAGCACTGCGGTCTCATCAAAGCGTCGCATTTCCAGCAGGTATTCAACGGCCTGCCCCGAACCGTCCAGCACATACCCATCGGGGCTCGCTGTCACCTTGCGGACAGCGCGATAAATGTCGGACGCTGCGGCGCGATTAAAGCGCAGCTCCCGCTCCAGAGCCCAGTGGCGCAGGTCCAGGGTCGAATAGTCCAGATAGCCTAAATCAACCCGCTTCTTGATCTTGTAAGCAGCCGCCCCGGTCAGATAAACCCGGGCGCACGCTGTCTCAATTACCAGGTCCGCGCGGTCGGCAAACCATCGGGCAATGCGCGCCTCTTCGGCATCCATCACGGATAGAGCCGTTCCGTCGTCCAACCGAGACCGGCGCGATGGAAGGCAAGCCTTTCATGCAGACGAAAGGGGCGATCACGCCAGAACTCCAAGCTCTGCGGCCTCAATCGAAAGCCTGACCAGTGGGGTGGTCGAGGAGCCTTGCCCAGCCCGAATTTCAGACCGAACTCCGCAATCCGTTTTTCAAAGGCCAGCCTGTCCGGCAAAGGACGTGACTGTTCCGAAGCCCAGGCCCCCAATTGCGCCGGGCGAGCACGGGTCGCCCAATAGGCATCGGCTTCCTCGTCGGTGACCGGAGAAATTGTGCCGCGGACACGGACCTGGCGTCGCAGGGATTTCCAGTGAAACAATAGAGCCGCCTGGGGGTGGGTGGAGATTTGCCGGCCCTTGGCACTGCCGAGATTGGTGTAGAAGACAAAGCCATCCGCCCCGGCATCCTTCAACAGGACCATTCGAACATCGGGCATGCCGTCGCTGTCGACGGTGGCCAAGGCCATAGCATTGGCGTCATTGACCTCCTTGGCGACGGCCTCCGTCAGCCAATGCCCGAAGAGCGCCATAGGATCATCGGCGGTCAAGGGCGGCAGATCTGCCGCCGCAACAGATTTCAGGTATTCGTCCTCAGTGGGCGAATGGGGAATAGGGGGCTTGTCTGACATAGGGCCCATATAGAGGGTCTGAGGGTGAACGTCAGGGGGTTTAGAACCTGCTTCGAAAAGTGGGAGCCGATTATCGGATCGAAATATGCTCACATCTAGCCGATAGATTGAGCCGAATCTCGCAAACGGCTTTGTAATTGCCGGGCCGGAGACGAACCATGACCACCTGAGATCCGGAACCCGCAGATGAGATCGCGCAAATTGACCGCCAGACCACGTAATGCCTGAGTCGAGGCCGTGGTCTTTTCGACCATGGTCGCATTTTGCTGGGTGACTCGGTCCATCTCGCTGACCGACTGATTGACCTCATTCAAGGCGGCGGCCTGCTGTTGTGATGAGACCGAAATGGACCCCACCAGCTGATCGATCTCCATGACTTTTGCGACAATGCCTCGGAGCGCTTCACCGGTCTGATCCACCAGGGCACTGCGGCCTCATAATCGGCACCATAGACACCGCTCGCGATAATCGCCCAGTGTTTTCCTGGAGGCCACTGGCGGCGGCCATATGAGCATCGTTCTTAAAGAAGGCGCGGGTGTGCGGGTACTCACAGACCTTGGCGTAAAAGGCGTCCAAGGCGGTCGGCAAGGCCGCCTTGATCAAATCCTGATGGCTGCGAAGGGCTGTAATCGCTTTTGCATCCAGGCCAAAGCGCCATTCGACGCCGATGAGACCTTAAGCACCCCTTTGATTTTCGCGGCGCTTTTGAATTTGACATTCATTCCTGACCCTGTTGTCACCCAAGCAGCAATGACGACTTTAGCGCAAGGAAGACGCCCTCATGACCACCTCCGGGACAATGATCTCAACCGCGATGAGCGACGGGGCCGAGATCGGCGTTTATCATGTTGAACCCAAGGGGCAGCGGAAAGGCGGTCTGGTCCTGATCCAGGAAATCTTCGGGGTGACAGACCATATCAAGGACCTCTGCCACGGCTATGCAGACGATGGATACGAAGTTCTCGCCCCCGCTCTTTACGACCGGGTCGCCCCGAATTTTCAGGCATCTTACGAGCCTCAGGACATTCAGCAGGCGATCAAGGTCGCCCGGGAACTCCATTCCTTCCCGCAAGCCTTGGAGGATGTGCAGACCTGCATTGACGCGATGAAAGCCAAGGGTCCGGTGTTCATCACTGGCTATTGTTACGGCGGCAGCGTGGCCTGGGCCATGGCCTGCCGGTCTCCCGATCTGGCGGCAGCCTCAGGCTATTACGGCAGCATGGTCCCGAGCATGGCCGATCAAATACCCAAATGCCCGACCATCCTGCACTTTGGTCGGCACGATCATGGCATTCCGATGGATGGGGTCGAGGCGGTCGCTGCCAAGCACCCTGAGGTCGGGGTCTATATTTACGACGCAGGTCATGGCTTCAACTCAGATCGCCGGACGGATTATGACCCGGCCAGCGCCCAATTGGCGCGGGACCGAACGCTCGCGCTCTTTGCGGCTAACGGCGGGTAGGGTATTAGCCGCGCAATGTCGCACAACTCATTTGGTCATCTTTTTCGAGTCACCACCTGGGGCGAGAGCCATGGCCCGGCGCTTGGCTGTGTGGTCGATGGATGCCCTCCCGGCCTTCAGCTCACAGAGGCTGATGTGCAGGTTTGGCTGGAAAAGCGTCGGCCCGGTCAAGGTAAGTTTGTGACCCAGCGCCAGGAACCGGATGCCGTAACGATCCTGTCGGGCGTGTTTGAGGACGCGCGCACCGACGGCCAGGTGACCACCGGCACACCAATCTCCATGATGATCGAGAACATTGATCAGCGCAGCCGGGACTATTCGGACATCGCCCAGGCTTTTCGGCCGGGACATGCCGACTACGCCTATTTCGCAAAATACGGTGTTCGTGATTATCGCGGTGGTGGCCGGGCGTCGGCCCGGGAAACGGCGGCCCGTGTGGCCGCCGGGGCGGTGGCGCGTAAGATTCTGAGCGGTGTGACCATCCGTGGTGCAGTGGTTCAGATCGGGCCCCATGCGGTAAATCGTGATCGGTTCGACTGGGATCAAACCCATGAAAACCCCTTCTGGTGCCCCGACCCTGACACGGTCCCGATCTGGGAGGCTCACCTCGACAGTATTCGCAAGGCTGGATCCTCCACAGGAGCCGTTGTCGAGGTTGAAGCCCTAGGTGTCCCCGCCGGTTGGGGTGCCCCGATTTATGGTAAGCTGGATGCCGAACTGGCGGCGGCGCTCATGTCGATCAATGCGGCCAAGGGGGTGGAAATCGGCGCAGGCTTCGGCTCCGCAGCCCTGACCGGTGAGGAAAACGCCGACGAAATGCGGTGGGGAAATGACGGCCCCCTGTTTCTCTCCAACCATGCTGGCGGGATATTGGGTGGAATTTCGTCCGGCCAACCCGTGGTGGCGCGGGTGGCGTTTAAGCCGACATCTTCAATCCTGACCCTTCGGAAAACGATCAGTGAAGCCGGTGACGAAGTCGATCTTCGCACCAAGGCCGCCATGATCCCTGCGTTGGCCTGCGCGCCGTGCCGGTGGTCGAGGCGATGACGGCCTGCGTCTTGGCAGATGCCTTTCTGCGGCACCGCGCGCAGCTTGGCCCAGGGTGCTGACGCCGGGTCCAAGATCGCGACCGATGGCGCACTCGCACGACGAAATGGGCATCTAAAGGGTCAAGGCGCAGCTTTCGCCAATAGTCGGGCGCGACACCACAATCCTACTGAGCCCCGGAAATCCGACCTTCAGGCGCTCTGAAAAATAAAGGCAAAGATGTTCCAGGGTCGGGCGTTCGAGCCCCGGCTTTTCGTTGAGCAGGCCATGATCCAATTCCAGGGCGACGGCGCGCAGGGCGCAATCCAGGTCGGCTAGATCCGCAATCCATCCGACGGGATCTAGGGTCGGGCCACGCACGCTGGCCTCAACCCTAAAAGAATGCCCATGCAGACGGGAATAAGGCCGGTCCGAGGGCCCGTCCACGAGATAGTGCGCCGCGTCAAAGGTCGCGGATTTGGTGATTTCGAAGGTCGGTTGGGTCATGAGGCTTGGCGCAGATGCGCCTATGGAATTCCGAGGTATTTGTGAGTTTGGACGCTTAAACGCCAACGGGGGTGGGTGAGGCAATAGGCGATCGCCGCCTGGGTATTGGGAATACGGTCTGGACCATCCATCGGCTGCAATAGAAACCGTTCGAAATTCCAGGTCTCGAAGGTGGACGGATCCACGCCCTTCTGGGGAAAGACCAGTTTCAATTCCTGGCCTGATTGCTGAACCACCGGAGCCTGAGCCTTGGGACTCACGCAGATCCAGTCAATGCCCTCAGGCGCAGCCAGGGTGCCGTTGGTTTCCAGAGCAATAGAAAAGTCCTCTGTATGGAGGGCGTCGATAAGGGCTTGATCGACCTGGAGCAGGGGTTCGCCGCCGGTGAAGACCACCAGCCGCCCGTCCGGGCCACCCTCCCACTTTGCCGCAATCGTCCGCGCCAGAGTGACAGGATCTGCGAACCGTCCGCCGCCCACGCCGTCCATGCCGACAAAGTCTGTATCGCAAAAATTGCAGACCGCGTCGGCACGATCCTCCTCCCGGCCGGACCACAAATTACATCCGGCAAACCGGCAGAACACCGCCGGACGACCGGCCTGGCCGCCCTCGCCCTGAAGGGTCAGGAAGATTTCTTTCACGGCATAGCTCATGCCACGCCGCCCCCCCGCCCCGCCGCGTTCCATTCGTCATAGCCACGGACGCGCAACTCACAGGCCGGACAAGTTCCACAGCCGTAACCCCAAGGGTGTCGCTGGTCCCGGTCGCCGCGATAACAGGTGTGACTGTGCTCCAGGATCAGGTCGACCAGGGCCTCGCCACCCAAGGCCTCGGTCAGTTCCCAGGTCTGAGCCTTGGTCAGCCACATCAGTGGCGTCTCAATGGAAAAGCTTTGTGCCATCCCCATATTGAGGGCGACCTGCAAGGCATCCAGCTGTCACGCCGACAGTCGGGATAGCCGGAAAAATCCGTCTCGCACATGCCACCCACCAAGATCGACTGGCCCCGTCGGTCGGCCAGGGCCGCTGCATAGGTCAGAAAGACCAGATTGCGGCCCGGCACAAAGGTATTGGGTAAGCCCTTTTCCGTCACTTCGAAGGCCCGGTCTTCGGTCATGGCCGTCTGGCCCAGGGCACCGAAGCCCTGAATATCCACCACATGATCTTCGCCTAATCGCGACGCCCATTTTGGAAAATGTTCGGCCATGGCTCCTCGCACCACCTGACGCTGGGCCATCTCAACCCCGTGTCGCTGACCATAGTCAAAGCCGACGGTCTCAACCTGATCATAGCGTTGGAGCGCCCAGGCTAGGCAGACACTGGAGTCCTGGCCTCCGGAAAACAAGACAAGGGCACGGCGGGGGGAAGACATTTCCCCCATATGCGCGCACGGCGGACGATCGAAAAGACCCGGCCCGCTGAAATAGGGTCAAAATCAGCGAAGGTGTACCCTTAAGGCGATCGGTCAGGGCGCTCTTATGAAGGCTTAAACAGAGAAATTCGACGCCGGTATCTGCCTTTCCAGCACCGCTGAGGTGGTCGCCATCGTCCCGCAGACCCTCATTGCCGGCCAGGATCGGTGGCGCGACTGTCTGGAAGCAGATTAGGTTCTGGCCCTTGCCTTCGCCATGAGAGAAGATGGATTGAACCTGAGGAGGTACCCGTGGCTGGCTTTTATGATCGCTACATACTGCCGAAATTCCTGTCGGCAGCCTGCGCCTCGCCGGGGATTATGGGGCAAAGAGCCAAGGTGGTTCCTCAGGCCGAAGGGCGCGTTCTGGAGCTGGGCATAGGTATGGGGCTGAATCTCAGCTTCTATAATCCGGCCAAGGCCAGGGCGGTCATCGGCGTCGACCCGGCTCTTGAACTACGCAAACTCGCCCTGGCGGCCCCCCGTCCTGAAGGCCTAATGGTTGAGGTTCATGAGGGAACCGCCGAGGCCCTGCCCTTTGAGGACAAAAGTTTCGACACAGTGGTCTGCACCTTCACCCTCTGCTCGGTCTGTACGCCGATGGCGGCGCTTACCGAGGCGCGGCGGGTGTTGAAATCCGGCGGTCGCCTGCTGTTTTGCGAGCACGGCCTGGCCCCGGACCCCGAGGTCGTAAAGTGGCAAAGACGGATCGAACCCCTCTGGAAACGCCTGGCGGGCGGCTGTCACCTGACCCGGCCTGTCACATCGGTTATTGAAGCCGCCGGTTTCAAGATAGACCGTCTGGACGCCGCATACCTGCCCAAGGCACCGCGCTTTGCCGGATGGAATGAATGGGGATCGGCCCTGTCGAGCTGAGGTTCGGACTCCTGGGCCCTTCCTAGATCACCCCTGGCGCGGTCATGCACCGTTCCCCGGATTCTGCTACTGGGAACAATGGTAGCTGGGGGCGGGATCGAACCGCCGACCTGTGGGTTATGAATCCACCGCTCTAACCATCTGAGCTACCCAGCCGCCGGGCCAATCGGCGAGGGGCGGTTTATAGGGATTCAACTTCGTCGCATCAAGCGGCTTGGGTGATTAGGATTCTCCAGCTAGTCTCTTTCTTACGATGAGCGTGCTCCATCTCCTTGGGACGGCTGGCGAAGGCGGGGCGGAAACCTATTTTCTTGACCTTGCGCGGGCGTTTGCCCAGGCCGAAATTCCCCAATCAGCGGCGATCCGGGCCAATGCCCGGCGGGAAGAGGTTCTGACGGAACTGGGGGTTGCCCACCAGACCTTCGGATTCGGCGGCCCATTCGACCTGTTTACCAAGCCGCAGGTGGGTCAATTTGCCAAACAACAGGATGTGAAACTGGCCCTGGCCTGGATGAACCGGGCCGCGCGCCACACGCCCAAAGGCGCCTGGGCCCGGGTTGGCCGCCTGGGGGGATATTACAATCTCAAATATTATCGAGGCTTCGATGCCTTGGTGGCCAATACCGAAGATATAGCCGAGTGGGTGGTGGGCCAGGGTTGGCCAGCGGGCAAGATCCGCTATATCCCGAATTTTGCCGCCGCCCCGCCGGAGGCCAGAGCCGTCGATCGCCTGACCCTGCGGACCCCCGACGATGTCCCCCTGCTTCTGGCCATGGGCCGGTTGCATGAGTCTAAGGCTCACGATGTGGCCCTTCAGGCCCTCAGGCAAATTCCCGACGCCTTTCTGTGGATTGCTGGAGTCGGCCCCCAGGAAGCCAAGCTCAAGGCCATGACTGAGGCCCTTGGGGTGCAGACCCGGGTTCGGTTCCTAGGCTGGCGGACGGACGCCTCGGCCCTCTACCGCACAGCCGACATCTGTCTGTTTCCGTCCCGCTATGAGCCCCTGGGCAATGTGGTGATCCAGGCCTGGGCCCATGGCCTGCCGGTGGTTGCGGCGGCCAGTCAGGGTCCATCGGCCCTGATTCGCGAGGGGGAGGATGGTCTGCTGGTGCCGGTGGACGATGCCGAGGCCTTAGCGACAGCCGTGCAGCGCCTGTTGGACGACACGGACCTGCGCCGCCGCCTCGCCGCCAGGGGCATATTGCGGGTGGCCATGGAGTTTTCTCAGGCCGCGGTGGTTCACCATTGGCGCAATCTGTTCTCTGACCTCGGCGCCCTCTAATGTGCGGCATAGCCGGGGTTCTGCACGGGTCGACTTCGGCTCGCGCTTTGATCGAAACGCTCCAGCATCGGGGACCTGATGGGATAAGGGTCGAAGACCAGCCGGGTGCCTCCCTGGCCCACGCCCGGCTGTCGATCATTGATCTGGAGGGCGGCTGGCAGCCCCTCCACGCGGCGGGTTGCACGGTCATCGGCAATGGCGAGATCTATAACTACCTCGAACTGACGAATGAATTTGGGCTGTCTGACACCCTTCTCACCGGATCGGATTTCGAACCGCTGTTGCATCTCTATGCCCAGGAAGGTCCTGCAGCCTTTGATCGCCTGCGCGGCATGTACGCCTTTTGCCTGATCGGGGCCGATGGCCGGACTTGGCTGGTTCGCGATCCCTTCGGCATTAAGCCGCTTTATGTGTTGCAGAAGGATGGGGCCGTTTTATTCGCCTCCGAGCCGCGCGCCTTTCTGGATTCCGGGCTGGTAACCGCTGACCTGTCGGAAGACGCCGTTCAGGACTTGCTGGCCTTCAACTACACCCTGGGCGAAGGTCTGATTTTTGAGAGCATCCAACGGCTGGCACCTGGTGCCATAGTCGAGGTGGTGGACGGAAGCCTGATCCCATGCGGACGACGGCCTGCCCTGCCCGCCCGACCACCGCGCCGGGAGACGGACGAAACCGCCCTCATCAAGCGCCTGGACCGGGTGTTAGATGATAGCGTCAGGGTCCACCAGAGGTCCGATGTACCCTACGGCCTCTTCCTGTCGGGGGGCATAGATTCCGCCGCCATTGCCGTCCTGATGTCGCGGCTCAATGAACGACCCGTCACCGCCTTCACCTGCGGGTTCGAGGCTCCTGGCGCTAAAGACGAACGAGCCAAGGCTGAAGGTGTGGCCAAGGCTCTGAATCTGGACTGGCGTGAGACTCTATTCACCGAGACCGACTTCTGGGCGATCCTGCCCAAGGTCGCCTTGGCCATGGACGATCCCACCGCCGACTATGCCGCCCTGCCGACCTACAAACTGGCGCAGGCCGCAAAGGGAACCTTGACCGTTGTTCTGACTGGCGAGGGCGGGGATGAGTTGTTCGGTGGCTATGGTCGTTATCGTCGGGCCCTGCGGCCCAAATGGCTGGGCGGTCGTAGCACAGCACCGAGGGCCGATAATGCCGGGGCCGTGGCCCGCTGGACGGCAGCCGCACAGGCACCAGAGGGCCTATCCCGGCTGCAGCAGGCGCAATGGGCCGATATAGCCACCTGGCTGCCCAATGATCTGCTGCTCAAGCTGGATCGCTGCCTGATGGCCAACGGGCTTGAGGGGCGAACACCGTTTCTCGATTCCCAAGTCGCCGACTTCGCCTTCACCCTGCCTGATCGGTTCAAGGTGCGTGGACGCTATGGCAAATGGCTGGTGAGGACCTGGCTGGACGGAGTCTGCCCGTCCGCTGATCCTTGGGCACGTAAGCAGGGTTTCACCGTACCTGTGGCCGCCTGGATCGCACCCAAGGCCCAAGACATCGCCCTCAGAATTAGCAAGCTGGAGGCCGTCCGCTCTGTGCGAACGCCCGACGCCGTAGCGGCAAGCCTGGCGGCGGGTAAGGGTTGGCCCTTATTGTTTTTGCCGTGTGGTCACAGATCCACCTGGAAGGCGCTGATCCGCGTCAGGCCCTAGAGGCCTGTGTCGGGCGTGTTTAGACCCAGCCGGGCGCAGACCTCATCGCCGATGGCCAGGGAGCTGGTGAGACCCGGGCTCTCAATGCCAAACAGGGTAACCAAGCCCTCGAGACCATGGGCGGCGGGACCGTCGATGCGAAAGTCGGGTTGCGGCTCGCCGGGGCCGTGCAGCTTAGGCCGAATGCCCGCATAGTCAGGATGGAGGGCCCCGTCGGGCAAGCCCGGCCAGAATTTGCGCACATAGCTATAGAACTCAGCCGCCCGGGCCGGATCGACGCTATAGTCCAGCCGATCCACATAGGCCAGATCAGGCCCAAACACCGCCTGACCGCCAAGATCCCGGCGATAATGCGTACCCAGGGCCCCTGGTATGGGGGGAGGATAGATCAGGCGCGCAAAGGGTGCCTTACCCGCCAGTCGGAAATAGATCCCCTTGCCGTAGTGTAGCGGTGGGAGCTCGCCGTTGGAAATCCATCGATCAGGCCGCCACCGCCTGGGCCGAAAGGCCAGGTGCCGTCACCAGCCATCGGGTATCCAGGGTGGTAGCTCCTCGCCACCAGCCCGCACCCGCCAGCCACCGCCCGGCAGGGCGCTCGCCCCGGTAAAGGGGGTGGAAATCACCACGGCCCCGCCCCCGGATTCGATCTCGCCTTGTAGGGCCAACATATAGCCGTGGCTGTCGAAAACGCCGCTTTCTGGCGAAACCAAGGCGGCCAGGCAGTTAAGCGCGGGTTCCAAGGCTAGGGCCTGGGCGGTGGTCATGTGCGCCATGCCCTCCACATCATTGGCCTGGGCCTGGGCAAGTATGTGGTCGAGCCGGGCGATCTCGTCATCATGGGTCGCCACCACCAGCTTACCGCATTTGACGTAAGTCACCTTATGGCTATCGAGAAAGGCATAGAGTGCCCGACGCCCCTGGACGCATAGTCGCGCCTTCAGCGACCCGGTGGGATAGTACAGCCCCCCATGGATCACCTCGGAGTTTCGAGCCGAGACCCCTTCGCCAATAATCGGTTCTGCCTCCAGAACCGCCACGCTGAGACCCCGGCGCGTGAGGGCATAACCACAGGCCAAGCCCACGGCCCCGGCCCCAACAACCACCGCGTCAAAATCGAACTGGTTCATGTCTCCGACCTAGAGCCTGTTCCCTCTAGAC
>NMUI01000377.1 GCA_002221445.1 Phenylobacterium zucineum
GGCTCTAATTCAAGATGTCAGAGTGCGTTCCGATAACCGGTTCCCACTTATCGGAACGCACTCTAGGTGTCGCGGTCGTCAACTCGTCCGCCTTTCCGAATTTTCGTCCGACATTTGGTATGTAACCGAGATGGGTTTAGACACCCGCTCAGAGCACGCCCCGATTCTTGAAAGATCCTCCGCATGACGACCCAGCTTGCTTCCTACAAGATAGCTGATGCTTTCTTCGGTTCTGGTGTTGAAGACACAGATCGGGACATTTTTGATGTCCTGAAACGCGAGAAAATTCGTCAACAGGATCAGATCGAATTGATCGCGTCGGAAAACATCGTCTCCCGGGCTGTCCTTGAAGTTCAAGGCTCGATCCTGACCAACAAGTACGCAGAGGGGTATCCCGGCAAACGCTATTACGGCGGCTGTGAGGTGGTCGATGTCGCAGAAGAAATTGCCATTGAACGCGCCAAACGTCTGTTCGGTTGCGAATTTGCCAATGTGCAGCCTCACTCCGGCAGTCAGGCTAATCAGGCGGTCTTTATGGCGACCATGAAGCCGGGTGATACGTTCATGGGTATGGATCTGGCGGCCGGTGGTCATCTTACCCATGGCAAGAGCGTCAACCAATCGGGCAAGTGGTTTCGACCCGTGGCTTATGCGGTACGTCAGCAGGACCATCTGATTGACTATGATCAGGCCGCAGACGTCGCCGCAGCTGAAATGCCGAAGGTGATTATCGCTGGAGGCTCGGCCTATTCCCGGCACATCGACTTCGGTCGCTTTCGTGAGATTGCCGACAGTGTCGGGGCTCTGCTGATGGTGGACATTGCCCACTATGCTGGTCTCGTGGCCGGCGGTGCCTATCCCAACCCCTTTCCCCATGCCCATATCGTCACGACCACGACCCACAAAACCCTTCGCGGTCCTCGGGGTGGGCTGATCCTGACCAATGATCGGAAGCTGGCCAAGAAAATCGACAGTGCGGTCTTTCCTGGCCTGCAGGGTGGTCCACTGATGCACGTTATTGCTGCCAAGGCTGTGGCCTTTGGCGAGGCCCTGCGTCCAGAATTTAAAGCCTACGCCCATCAGGTTATCGACAATGCCAGAGCTTTGGCCGAGAGCCTGCAAAAAGTCGGCTTCAAAATTGTGTCCAACGGCACCGACAGTCATTTAATGCTCGTTGATCTGACACCCAAGGGCGTATCTGGTGCCGATGCAGAACTTGCGCTGGAACGCGCGGGAATCACCACAAACAAGAACGGCATCCCCTTCGACCCCCTTCCCCCCATGCAGACCTCGGGTTTGCGGGTAGGCACCCCAGCCGGGACGACCCGTGGCTTCGGCGAGGCGGAATTTGTTCAAGTGGGCAAGTGGATCGGTGAAGTCTTGGATGGGGTCGCGGCAGGCGGTGACAACACGGCCGTCGAGGCGAAGGTGCGCTCAGAGGTTGTTGCCTTGACGAAACGCTTCCCGATCTACAGCTAATATATCTATTAGGGTTTGAATTGGCCGAGGGGGCTGGATCATGCGCTGCCCATTTTGCGGTCACGCCGAAAGTCAGGTGAAAGATAGTCGGCCCTCGGAGGATGGCGCGGCTATTCGTCGCCGCCGGATGTGTCCCGAATGTGAAGGGCGTTTCACGACCTTTGAACGGGTGCAATTGCGCGAACTGACCATCCTCAAACGGTCGGGGCGAAGAACCCCTTTTGAGCGGGATAAATTGGCCCGTTCCATCGCTATTGCGACCCGCAAACGACCGATTGAACCCGAACGCATAGAGCGAATGATTTCGATTATTGTCCGTCAATTGGAAAGCCTCGGCGAAACCGAGCTGCCCTCTTCGGTGGTGGGTGAAATGGTCATGAAACAGTTGAAGGCGCTCGATGACGTCGCCTATGTCCGCTATGCGTCAGTTTATCGTGACTTCAGGGAGGCCGGTGAATTCGCCACCTTCCTTGGCCAGGAAGGGCTGAGCGAAGGCACCGAGGATGAGCGTTAGTCGGCTCACCCTTAAGCTGGCGACCTCGTTGGATGGGCGGATTGCCACAGCCGACGGCGAGAGCCGATGGATTACTGGCCCGAATGCCAGGGCGATTGTTCATAAGCTTCGAGCTGAACACGACGCGGTTATGGTTGGGATTGAAACCGCACGGCTCGACGATCCTGAGCTTACCGTCCGGTTGGATGGCTATGCCGGATCACAGCCGGTCAGGGTGGTTCTTGATTCTCGTCAGCGGCTCCCAGTCCAATCAAAACTCGTTCAGACCGCCAGACAAATACCGACAATCCTGGTTTCAAACACGACACCCTCACCCGAGCTTACGGATCTTGGCGTGGTCGTGCTGCAGGTCGGGGATCAAGGTCGGCTTGTCCCTTCGGCCGTATTGGCGGCATTGGCTGGGCGAGGGCTTTGGCGGATTTTTCTTGAAGGGGGTGGCATGGTGGCTGCCAGTTTTCTGGGGGCCGATCTGGTCGATGCGCTGGAGTGGTTTCGGGCACCGATGGTCTTGGGGCAGGGCGGTCGACCTGCCATCGGTGCCCTGGCGCTCAAAAACCTAGCGGCAGCCCCCCGCTTCAGACGCAAAAGTCTTGAGATTCTGGGCGACGATGCCTGGGAACGCTATGAGAGGATTTAGATGTTTACGGGGATTGTAACCGATGTTGGCCGCGTTCGCGCCGTCATACCGACCAATCGGGACCTCAGGTTCGAAATCGAGACGAGTTATGATGTCGCAACCCTGGCGATCGGCGCGTCGGTCAGTCATGCGGGCTGTTGCCTGACCATTGTCGAAAAGGCACCAGGCTGGTTTGCCGTGGAGGTTTCAGCAGAAACCCTGTCCTTGACCACGCTGTCAGACTGGCAGATCGGTCGTCCCGTGAATCTGGAACGTGCGGCCAAGGTGGGCGATGAACTCGGCGGTCACATTGTGTCGGGACATGTGGACGGAGTGGGTGAGGTTATTTCGATTTTTGAGGACGGCGGCTCGCATCGGGTGTCGATCCGCGCCCCAAAGCCCTTACATCGGTTCATCGCCGCCAAGGGCTCGATCACGGTGGATGGGGTGTCCCTGACCGTTAACACGGTTGAAGATGATGTTTTCAGTGTTAATTTGATCCCACATACCTGGGATGTGACCACCCTAGGCAGTTTGACCGCCGGGGCCAGGGTCAATCTCGAGATCGATATGCTGGCACGGTATCTCGCGCGTTGGCGCGAAACCGCCTAAAGCAGATTAGCTCACAGGATCTGACCCATGCTTGCCGACAAGACCCGTATCCTCATTATTGAGGCGCGATTTTATGATCACCTGGCCGACGAGCTCCTAAAGGGCGCGCAAGACATGCTCACGGCTCATGATGCCGACTATGACATGGTGACGGTCCCAGGTGCTTTGGAAATCCCGGGGGCGATTGCTTATGCGGAGGAGGGGGGCATCGCCCGGCCGGAGTCCGCTATGACGGTTATGTCGCTTTGGGCACCGTCATCCGAGGCGAAACCTATCATTTTGAGGTCGTTTCCAACGAAAGCGCCAGGGCCATTATGGATCTCTCCATTATGCGGCGGCTGTGCATCGGAAATGGAATCCTGACCGTTGAAAACGAAGCTCAGGCGCTTGCCCGGGCCCGACCCAGCGAGTTGAACAAGGGGGGTGGTGCCGCAAAGGCGGCGCTGGACATGATCAGGGTCCGCAAGCGCCTGCTCGGCCACATCCGATGAGCAGCAAACAAGCGCGCTCCGTCGCCCGGCTGGCGGCGGTTCAGGCCCTCTATCAGATGGAAGTTTCCGGGGCTGGCGTGGAAGCGGTTATCCGCGAGTTTTCAGAGCACCGGTTTGATCGCCTAATGGAGGGTGAGGACAGTCCGGCCATGGCGGCAGCTGATGAGATGTTCTTCGCAGATCTTGTTCGCGGCGTGGTCGAGCATCAGCGTGATATTGACGGTTCGGTCGTCAAACGTCTGGCGGCTGGATGGCGGCTGGAGCGCTTGATGCCATTGTTCGCGCCATCCTTCGGTCGGGTACTTTTGAATTGACCCGTCGTCCAGATGTTCCGTCTGAGGTGGTGCTCAATGAATATGTTGAACTGGCAAAATCCTTCTTTGAGGGACCTGAATCCGGCTTCGTAAATGGGGCGCTGGACGGCGTGGCCCAGGATGTCCGGGGCTGAAACCATCCCCGATGAGTTCGGCCAGATCGCCGAACTCTTTCGCCCCCTTACGCGGGGTGCGCCAGAGGCGTTCAACTTGCTGGATGATGCCGCGGCGATCCCTTCCCGCCCCGGATGGGATATGGTGATCACTAAGGATGCCATGGTGGCCGGGGTTCATTTCGCGCCCGACGCCGCGCCGGCGCAGATGGCTCAGAGGCTGATGCGTGCAAACCTTTCAGACCTTGCTGCCAAGGGAGCCGAACCCTTCGGCTATTTTTTGATGGTCGCCTGGTCACCGGAGTTTGGCTGGGACAAGCGAAAAGCCTTCGCCCGGGGTCTCGAGCTTGACGGTGCGCAATTCGATGTCAGCCTGCTTGGGGGCGATACAGTTTCAACCTCCGGGCCTTTCACAGTTTCTATGACCGCCATGGGGTGGGTTCCCTCAGGCGCGATGATTCGTCGCGACTCAGCTCAGGTTGGAGATCTGGTGGTCTGTAGCGGCTTGATCGGTGAGGGTTGGCTGGACTGGGGTCTAGGGCTGGGGGCTCATATTCCGGTCCCGCGCCTGGACCTGCGAGATACGCTTCGGCGGTGCGCCACAGCCGCCGCCGACATTTCCGATGGCCTAATCGCCGATGCCGCTCATCTGGCGGCCGCGAGCGGGGTGGGCCTTAGGCTGGATATTGCGGACATGCCGGTAAGCCGCCGGGCTCAGGCGTGGATTGAGACCCAACCCGACATGGGCCTGGCCCGCCTGCGGCTGGCCACGGCGGGCGATGACTATGAACTCATCTGTACAGTCAGTCCCGATCATGCGGAGGCCTTCGGCCTGACCGTCATCGGCGAGGTGACGAGGGGCGGGCTTGAGGTGTTTTGTGGCAGGCAGCCGCTTGAGGTGACGTCAGGCGGCTGGATCCATCACTAGGGCCTGTTCCCTTTAGACGGAAA
>NMUI01000080.1 GCA_002221445.1 Phenylobacterium zucineum
TCGTTACCGAAGGGTGACAGGTCACCAGAGCGCATGGCCTCGCGGATGCGGTGAGCCATGAACCAAGCGGTTTTGAGGGTCACACCCAGGGTCCGGTGAAGCTGGTTGGCAGACACGCCCTTCTTGCTGGACGCCATCAGGAACATCGCCTGAAGCCAGTAGCGCAGGGGGACGTGGCTGGCCTCAAAGATGGTTCCAACCTTGACGGTGAAAGGCTTGCGGCAATCGCCACACTTGCGGACGCCAATCCGGGTGCTCTTGCCCTTCAGCTCATAGATGCGGCCAAAGCAGCCGCAATGGGGGCAAACCGGGCCTTCCGGCCAGACGCGGGCCTCAACGCAGGCATAGGCGGCTTTTTCGTTATGGAAGTGCGGGGCGCTGAGAACCAACATCGGCGTAACTCCTTGTAGGAGCAATGTGATTCAGTCGATTGGGTACGGCAAGTATAATAACGCCGATTCTAACTGAGAACCGATAAGGTACCGAGCTTGGCTTTAGCTCCGGGCTCGTCAGCGGAATCTCAAAACGTCATTTCCCCGAAGCCCGTAAGTCAGGCCTTGAAAAACGACCAATACATCAGGAAGAAATCCAACAGAAAAATCATCAGCCCGACCCGGATCAGGGCAATGAGGAGGCGACTGGGGTTGATCCTGTTCGAATTTCCAGATGCCATGACGCTAGGGTCGGCGTAGGTAAGTCTAAATGCCATGATCCTGTTCCAATGTGACGCAAGAGCAGCCGTTTCGGAACGATCAGCGCAAGACGCGCGCCAAAAGGGTTTTTAATCAGCTTTCAAAATAGGGATCCACTGCCCCCTTTAGCTTCACCGTCATTTGCTTGCCGTGACGATCCAGGGTTTTGCCGACCGCCAGCCGCACCCAGCCTTCGCTGACGCAGTATTCTTCCACATTGGTTTTCTCAACACCCTTGAACCGAATGCCAATCCCACGCCGAAGCAGATCGGCGTTGTGATAGGGGCTCGACGGATCCACACAGAGGCGGTCCGGTGGGGTTTCTGCACGGGCAGGGGAGGTGTTGTCAGTCATGACGGGGTCATAGCCGTCAAAACGCAAAGATGCAAAAACGCTTTCCTGACCCAAGGGAGCCTGTTTCAAACTAACTCCAACACGTCACGCTGCGAGCGCAGCAAATAGGGAGCAGGATTATGGGTGAAGCTTGGATCATCGACGTTGCCCGCACACCGCGCGGGGTTGGTAAGGTCGACAAAGGCGGACTGGCGAATGTCCACCCGCAGAGAATTCTGTCCACGGTCCTGAATGCCCTGGCCGAGCGTAACGGTCTCAATACGGCGGAGATTGATGACGTCATCGCCGGGTGCGGCACCCAGAGCGGTAAGCAGGGCTCGTGCATTGCCCGTATGGCGGCTCTGGACGCAGGTTTTGACGTTCAGGCCCCTGGCATGAGCCTCGACCGGTTCTGCGGCTCTGGTCTGACGGCCGTCAATCTCGCGGCCATGGGTGTTATGTCCGGGGCGCAGGACCTCGTGATCGCCGGCGGTGTTGAAAGCATGTCCCATGGATCGACCCTGAAGCGGCAGTCTGGCCCGACCCTTGACTCGCTCAATACACACCTGCGCGCGATCCACCCCCAACCTCACCAGGGCGTCTGCGGCGATGTGGTTGCGACCCTGGAAGGTTTTACTCGGGAAGATGTGGATAAGCTGGCTCTGGAAAGCCAGCGCCGTGCCGCTCACGCCCTGGCCAATGGCTATTTCTCAAAGAGCCTGATCCCCGTATTCCACGATGACGGCAGCTTGGCCCTGGATCGGGAAGAATACCCCCGTCCTCAGACGACGCTGGAAGGCCTTGGTCAACTTAAAGCGGCCTTCGCCGCCCTCTATGACATGCCCCTCGACGAAGAAGGTCTCTCCTTCCGCCGCCTCGTTGAGGCCACCTATCCTGACTTGAAGATCAATCACGTCCACCATGCGGGCAATTCCTCCGGTGTGGTCGATGGGGCTGGTGCCGTGGTCATAGCCTCCCCCGACTATGCCATGGCCAATGGTTTGAAGCCCCGGGCCAAGATTCGCTCTATCGCGACCATGGGGGACTCGCCCGAGCTTATGCTCAACGCGCCGGGCCCTGCGGCCCGCAAGGCCCTCAAAAAGGCCGGTATGACCATGAAGGACATTGATCTGGTTGAGATCAATGAAGCCTTCGCCGTGGTGCCTTTGAAATTCATGCGTGACCTCGACGTCGATCCGGCCATTGTGAATGTCAACGGCGGGGCGATTGCGCTGGGCCATCCAATCGGGGCCACCGGTGCCATGATCCTTGGAACCTTGCTGGATGAGATGGAGCGTCGCGACCTGAATACCGGCCTGGCTACCCTCTGCGCCGCCGGCGGCATGGCCCCGGCCGCTATCATCGAGCGCATGTAAGCGACTAACCGCCGCGCGAACCCGCCCATACTGGCAGGTTTGTTCCACGCGGCGAGCCTTTGGGGGCCTGACCTAAGCCGGGACTTAAACCGCCCTTAAGTCCCGGCGGCCTAGCGCTTGGACATGAGATGTGTCCTTGACCGCCGTGACGGCCCGGTCGCGCTGTTGACCCTGGCCGCCCTTATTCTAGGCTTGTTCGCGCCGTCGATCTTAAACGATGGCGACACGTGGTGGCACGTCAAGGTCGGCTCTTGGATTCTCGACCATCGACAGGTCCCGCGTTTTGATCTGTGGTCCGCAACTGAGGCGGGACAGCCCTGGACAGCGCATGAGTGGTTGTCAGAAGCTGCGATGGCCCTGGCGTATCGGGCGGCCGGTTGGTCGGGGGTGGTCGCGCTCTGTGCCGCAGCTCTTAGTACCGCGGTCTGGATCCTCGGTCAGGCCTTGGCGCGGCGGTTGGAGGGAACGGCTCTGGCTGTGGTCCTGCTATTGGGCGTTAGCCTGATAACACCCAGCCTATTGGCGCGGCCGCATATGTTGGCCCTGCCTTTGGTCGCTCTCTGGACGGCCGAGCTGGTTCGGGCGAGGGACCAGGGCCGTAGGCCGTCCCTGTGGTTGGCCCCGGTCATGACCTTGTGGGCCAATCTGCATGGCGGGTGGGCCTTTGGATTGGCCCTGGCTGGTCCTTTTGCCCTGGAAGCCGTCTTCAGCGCCGAATCGATCAAAAGGCGTGCAGTCATTTTAGACTGGGCGGTGTTCGGTTTTGCCTGTCTTGCCGCCGCTGCCATGACGCCTTTGGGCATGGATGGTTTGTGGCTTCCATTCCGGCTTCTTCGCCTCAAAGCCCTGCGCAATATCGGCGAATGGCACCCAATAGATTTTAGCCAAATTGAACCTCTTGAGGTGGTGTTGCTGGCTTTGTTGAGCTTTGCCCTGATGCGGCCTGTGAAGCTCGCCCCGGCTATGACGGCGCTATTGGCAATCCTGCTCCACCTTGCCCTTAGCCAGGGTCGCCATCAGATGCTGTTGGGTATGGTCGGGCCGATAATCCTATGTGGCCCGATCGCCGTCGCCCTGGGTATGCAGGACAGGGTGCAGGTCGGTTCGAGGTTCGTCTCGAGTTTGGCCTTGGTCGTGGGTCTGAGCCTGATCGGTCTGCGTCTGGCGATACCGTTTCCCCGGATTGACAATTCGGTGTCCCCCATCACCGCTCTGGCGGCGGTTCCGGTCGAGATCCGAAGCCAGCCTGTACTTAATCAATATGACTTCGGCGGCTATCTGATTTGGTCTGATCTGAGGCCTTTCATCGACAGCCGCGCAGAGCTTTATAAGGACCAGGGGCTAAACCGCTATACGCGCCTCACAGACGGCGATGCGAAGACTCTGAACGACATTCTTGTTTCCCGGAACATCCGGTGGACGTTTTTTGCGCCGGGGGCGAGGGTGAATGCCATGCTGGAGACCCAACCCGGTTGGCACCGCTTTTATGCCGATAGATTTGCTGTGGTTTATATTCGGCGACCGTAAAATTGGATCCGAGCCTTGCTGGTCGATCAGGGCACCTGAAGGTGTCATAATGTCGGTCTATGAGGTCGAAATTGTCGATTCCTGGGGATACTTAAATGGCTCGCAAGCTCCTGGCCTGGTCTGCTCTGGTCCTGACATTCGCAGCCTCGCTGGCGACCGCACAGACCGCCCCGCGCAATATCGGTCCGGCGACCCAGGTGCAGCCTCACCCGGTGACGGGCGGTTTCGAGCTGCCTAATGGCTGGCGGATTACTCCGGCTGGCCGGTCTGTGGGAACCACCGGCGACATGGTCCTCAAAATTCTTCCGGCACCGGATGGCAAGGCCCTGATCGCAGATCATGCGGGCTATCTGCCTCACGGCCTGACCGTGATTGATCCGGTTAGCCGAAAAGTCGTCCAGGAGATCAAGCTGAGGTCGTCCTGGCTGGGGCTCAGCTGGTCGCCCGATGGTAAGGCGCTCTATGTTTCCGGTGGTAATGCGTCGGGTGGGGTGGCGGCCAGGGCACCGGTCTATGTCTTTGCCTACGCAAACGGTCGATTGAGCTCTGAGCCGGTCGGCCAGTTCGATGAAACCAGACCGGCCGATCAGGTCTGGTGGTCGGGTATAGCCCAGCACCCGACCAAGCCGGTGCTTTATGCGGCCAATCGCGGTGTCGATGAACATCCGACCTATGTGGCTGTTTTCGATGTAAAAACTCATGCTTTGTTAAGTCGTATTCCCGTGGAAATCAGCCCCTATGAACTGGTGCTTTCCAAGGATGCGTCGCGGCTTTTTGTCTCTAATTGGTCGAGCGGATCGGTCAGTGTCATTGATACGAACTCGAACAAGGTCATCGCCAACCTTCGCGTGGGTGCCAACCCCAATGACATGACCTTGGCGTCTGATGGTCGACTTTTTGTGGCCTGCTCGGCTGACAATACGGTGCATGTGATTGATACTAAGACCCTGCGGGTGGTCGAGCGGCTGTCTACCACCCTGACCCCCTTGGCACCGGAAGGGGCGACACCCGATGCACTACGCATCGATCAAAAGCGAAACATCCTCTATGTGGCCAATGCCGACAATAATGACGTTGCGGTGATCGATATTAAAAACCGGGCCCATAGCGAGGTAATGGGCTTTATCCCGACCGGCTGGTATCCATCGGCCTTGGCGCTGAGCGATGGCGGGACGGCCCTTTATGTGGGGGCAGGTAAGGGTGAGGCAGCCTATCCGGACTCAAAGGGTCCGCACAGCCCTCTGCCGGGGGAAGTACCGAGTCCGTGAAATCCCTGCAGGTGTCGGCGATTGAACGGATCGACCTGACGGACCTGGCTGGAAAGCTGCCAGCCTGGACCAAGGCTGTCCTTGCTAACTCGCCCTATAATGACGACCTCCTCGCCAAGGCCCGGGCGTCAGCCTCTCCCAGTGTCATTCCCCGTGAGGTCGGTGCCGGCTCACCTATCGAACACGTCATCTACATCATCCGCGAGAACCGGACCTATGATCAGGTGCTGGGTGACCTACCCAAGGGCAATGGGGACCCGCGTCTGACGATTTTCGGTGCGCAAGTCACCCCCAATGGCCATGCCCTGGCGACACAATTTGTCACCTTCGATAATTTCTATGCGGACGGGGAGGTGAGCGTTGACGGCCATTCCTGGTCCAATTCCGCCTATGCGACGGACTTTAATGAAAAATGGTGGCCGCCGACCTATGGCGGCCATTCCAAGTCCAAGCCTGCGCCGGCCTATGTGCCGGTGGCTGGTCACATCTGGGACCTCACCCGGCGCAAGGGGCTGACCTATCGCAGCTATGGGGAATATGCTGCGCGGGTGAGCGAGGGGGGCACCATGGACGCTGCCGAGGGTGTTGATGGCCTGATCGGGCATGTGGCCAAGGACTATATCGGTTTCGAGGCCCGAGATCGTGACAATCTGGCGGTATTTCTCCGGGAATTCGAAGGGTTTGAAGCCAATTTTGACGCCTCCGACCCGGCGTTGAAGCTTCCCAACTTCGTGGTCATGTCCATGGGTGAAGATCATACCCGGGGAACTCGCGCTGGGGCCTTTACGCCGGTCGCCATGGTGGCCGACAATGATTGGGCTCTGGGGCAACTGATCGACCGGGTCAGCCACTCGAAATACTGGGCCACAACGGCGATCTTTGTGGTGGAGGACGATGCCCAGGATGGAGCTGACCATGTAGACGCCCGGCGCACCGTGGCACTGGCGATCAGCCCCTATATCCGCAGAGGAAGCTTGGACTCCACGCTTTATTCAACCAGTTCGATGGTGCGCAGTATTGAGCTTCTGCCGGGCCTACCACCCATGAGCCAATACGATGCCGCAGCGACCCCGCTCTATGCCGCCTTCTCTGATAAGCCGGACCTAACGCCTTATACGGCCCTGCCGCCGCAGGTTGATTTGTTTGCCAGGAATCTGGCGACCGCCTGGGGGGCTGCGGCCAGTGCCCGAATGGATTTCGACGATGAAGACAAGGCCCCTATGGGGCAATTGAACGAAGTCATCTGGCGCAGTGTAAAAGGGGCCGACTCACCCATGCCTGCCCCCGTCCATCGGTTCCGCGCCTTGGTCGATGTGGGGGTGACGGCGTCCCAGCCTTGAGGCAGGATAAACTCCAATCGCAGGGAAAATGCGAATTTGGGAGATATCTATGCCTTACGCACCAAGCCACCGGGCTTTTTATGATGCCGACAGCCATATTATGGAGCTGCCGGATTTTCTGAAGCGATATGCCGACCCGGACCTTAGGGATGAGATTCCGGAAGTCAGTTATTCAGCCTCCATCGTCACCGACGAAGAGGTCGCGGTTATCATGGATCAAGGCGGTCGGCACAGTCCGGAACACGTTGCGGCACAAATTGCGCTCGGTGATGCCCTGATCGAAAAATCGAAGGAAATTCAGGCGCTGGGGGCCTTCGAGCCCTCAGATCGTACCAAGGCCATGGACCTGTTGGGGTTTAAGAAGCAGCTGGTGTTTGCGACTCACAGCTTGCGGATGCCGTTTTCGCCGAGCACCAAGCTGGAGTCTCGGCTGCGCTATGGAGCCGCCCGCGCTCACAACCGCCACATGGCGGAGTTTTGCGCGGCAGACGATCGTCTGATGGGGGTCGGGGTTGCACCCTGGATGATCCGGAGCTGGCCATTGCCGAGCTGGATTTCATAATTGCCAAGGGCCTTGAGGCCGTTTGGATTCCGCACCGCCCCTGTGGTGATCGTTCACCGGGCCATGTGGACCTCGATCCCTTCTGGGCCCGGCTCGCAGAGAGTGGTCTCCCCTTTGTCCTGCATGTTGGCGGCGCACCCTTGCAACTGGCTAAGGCCTGGATGAACAATGGTCGCCCCCCAACCAAGGACTGGCTGGGGGGCGGAGAAAACCTGCGCACCAAGGATGTGGCCCTGCTGCATGAGGGGCCTGAACAGTTCCTGACCATGATGGTTCTGGACGGAGTTCTGCATCGCCACCCCGGCCTGCGGGGTGCTATCGTTGAGCTGGGTGCAGGTTGGGTCCCTGAACTCCTGCGCCGATTGGATTGGGTGGTGAAGCACTGGAGTCGAAACGACGCCAATCTCCAGGGTTTGTCGCGGAGTCCTTCAGAACAGATTACTCAGCAACTGGCCTTCACACCCTTTGTCTTTGAAGAGGTTGGCAGTTTCATCGATCAGTCCAATCCGGACCTCTATCTGTTTTCCAGCGACTATCCGCACATTGAGGGCGGCCGCAATCCCATCGGACGGTTCGAAACGGCGTTGGATGGCCGCAGTGAAGCCGTGAAGGAAAAATTCTACGCCGAAAACTTCCTACGCATCTTTCCCAAAGCACGGGTTCATGGCGCGGCGAAGGCGGTTGCCTGAGAAGCACCAATTCAAAGGGTCAGATCATGTTTCGACCCGATTGCCGGACCCCGATCTATGCGTTTCGCGCCATAAGGCCACCGTCCACAGGAATGATCGCACCGGTAATATAGCTGGCGGCGGGGAGGCACAGGCTCACCGTCATGTGGGCTACCTCTTCCGCCGAGCCATAGCGTCGCAGCGCCGTGCGGCGCTTGGCGAAGACGGCGCGATCCGCCTCGGGCAGGTTCTTGGTCATGTTGGTCAGGATCGGGCCCGGGCAGATGCAGTTGACGGTAATGCCCTCAGGGCCGAGTTCAACCGCCAAGGCCCGGGTCAGGCCTAACACCCCGGCCTTAGCGGCGGCATAGGGACTGTCGCGGGAGGTGGCACCCAGGGCCTCGGTGGAGGCGATATTCACAATTCGCGGGGCGGCGGATTTGCGCAGATGGGGCAGGGCGGCGCGGATCACCTGCTGATGGGCTGTCAGCATGACCGCCAGAGCCTTAGCCCAGACCGCGTCATAGCTTGACGAGTCAATCGCGGCGAACGCCGAGACCCCGGCATTGTTGATCACAATGTCCAAGCCGCCGAACCGCTCGGTGAGGTCTGCCATCACCACCTTAATTTGCGCGGTATCTGTGACATCCAACCCCCAAGCCAGGGCTGATAACCCTCTCGCCCGGAGGTCGTGGGCGACGACTTCTGCGGCGGCTGGATTATGGTCGGTCACGGCCACATAGGCCCCTTCGCCCGCCAGGACCGGGGCCGTGGCGGCACCCATGCCCGAACCGGCACCAGTGACCAGGGCGATGGAATCTTTGAGCGATCTGGAAAGGATCATGACAGGCTAAGGCCTCCGTCGACGATCAAGGTCTGACCCGCCACATAGGCGGCGAGGGGCGAGGCCAGGAAAAGGGCAGCTCCAGCCATATCTGCGGGTGTACCCATCCGACCCATGGGAATGGCACGCAGGGCCCCTTCCAGACGCTGGGGGTTTTCGGTGGTGACGGCGGTGAGCTTGGTCGCCACCAGACCAGGCGCCAAGCCATTGACCCGGATCCCGTCCCTGGCCCAAGCCTCGCCCAGGGTCTTGGTCAGGCTGACCGCACCGGCCTTGGAGGCCGCATAGGCTGGATTACCCCGATTGGACTGAAATCCTGACACCGAGCTGACAATGATGATCGAGCCCTGGGCTTGGGCCAACCGGTCGTGGAAGGTGCGGGCACAGTCCATCAGGCTGTGGAGATTGACCGCCATGACCCGATCCCAGCCCTTCGGCTCAAATTCACCCCGCCGATAGACTACGGTTCCCTGACACAGGATCAAACTGTCGAGTTGGGGAATTTTTGCGGCGCATTCGGCTATTCTAGGACGGTCCGCCACATCGAGGCTGTCATAAATCAGACCCGAGAGATCCGAGCCCTCAACACCATCATAGTCGCGGGCTGACGGCCGGGTCCCCCAAATATAGACCCGCGCGCCGTGGTCACGGAACCCCTGCGCGATACCATTGCCGATCCCGCTTGATCCTCCAACCACAAGGACGGTCTTACCTGTAAAATCCAGCGCTTCCATCCCGGCTTCTCCTCGACGGCCATGTTTGAAGACCTTGGCAGCAGGGGCAGGGGTGGTTCAAGCCTATTGACCTACATGCGGGTTGTTCAATCCCTAAACCCCAGGCGAATAGACCACATAGCCACGCTCAATCATGCGGCGCAGGGCCTCGTAAGCAGCGGACAGTTCATCGAAGCTTGAGCGAAGTTCAGCGAGCTTGGTGGCCTGATGCGGGGTGATTGTTCCCCCGGCCTCGGTCATTGTGATGGCGGCCTTGACCCAGATTCCCCGCGCCTGCGCCGCAGCGACGGCGAGATGCTGCATTTTCGACAATTCAGCCTGGCCCAGAATAGACGCCAGGATTTCACGGTTTGAGGCGTAGGCGGTGTAATCGATCTGCTCAAGATGGCCTCTCAACCGCCGCTGTGCTGTGGGATCCAGATCACCTTCGGGTTCGAAGTGATCAGAGGTGCTGCGAGCATAGCCTGCGATGCGGGTCATTGGGGGGGCTCCCGATCCGATGCTGTAATATACATCTTGGAAAGCGATATTAAGTCGCGGACGTTAAAGACCTATTTAGGCAGGGTCAGGGTCAGTTTCCGGTCTGATCGGGGGTCCACCGACCCGATGTGGCCGTCATCAGATCGACAAGATCAGTGGCCCGGCGGCCTTCGACTTCCAGGGTGCTGCGCCGGGCCCGATTGACCTCCTTGCGGGCATTGGCCACAGCGATCCGTGGGCCACCGCCAAGATCATAGGCCGATTGCGCATCTTTCAGATTTTCCCGGGCGACCCTTTCAAACAGCCGTGCGGCTTCCAGCGACAGGTCGTCTTGACCCAGAGCACTCAGAGAGTCTGCCACTTGCAACAGGGCGCGCAGCACTGTGCCGCGATAGCGGGCCTCGGCCGCCTTGGCTCCGGCGGCGGCAGCGGCAGTGTTGGCCTTTAGGCGTCCGCCATTCAGGAGCGGAGCTGTCAGACCAGCGACCATGGTCCAACCTGTGGAGTCGTATCGCAACAGGTTTCCCGGCTCGACGGAGCCCTGGGTTAGGTTTGCGCTCAGCTTGATGTCAGGAAACAGATCGGCCGTTGCAACACCCACCTGGGCTGTTGCTGCATGAAGCTCCGCATCTGCAGCCAGAATATCTGGCCTATGGCGCACAAGGTCAGACGGCAGGCTGATCGGAACCGTCTGCGGCAGTCTGAAATCAGAGATGTCGAAGTCCGGTGGCGACCATTCCGCCGGTGACTTACCGACCAGAAAGGCCAACTGGTGGCGAGCCGCATCAATCTCACGGGTTAGGGCCGGACGCAGCCCTTGATCCTTGGCCAGCAGGCCATAACCACTGGCCACTGCCGTCGAGCCTGCCCCTCCCGCCGCTTCCGACTTTTGCAGCATTTCAGCAGTGCGGAGATCGTCGGCGATGACTAGGTCTAGGGCGTCGCGCTGGGCGCGAAGATAGGCGATCTTCAAGGCCTGAACGGCAATGTTTCCTGTCAGTGACATATAGGCGGCTTCCGCCCGATGAGCTTCGGCGTCAGCCTTGGCCTTGGCTCCTTCAAGGGCGCGCCGCCGCCCTCCGAACAGATCCAGATCATAGGAAACCGTCGCGCCGATTGAGTAGAGGTTGATGGTCGGACTGGGGAAGCCAACAAAACCGAAGGACTGGGTATTAATACGCTCACGCATAGGCGAGGCTTCAGCACTGAGTTGAGGGGCCATTGCGCCTTGTGCCGCCGCCGCCTGGGCGCGGGCGCGGTCCAACGCCGCGCCCGCTTCTGCGACGGTTGGGTTGGCTTTCAGGGCGAGGCCTATGACTTCGTCAAGCGCTGGGGAGCCCAGGGCTGACCACCAGGCCCCCGCCATTCTGGTCTTGGGTGACAGAACCAGTGATGTCGGTTTTGCGTCTCCGGCCATAGAAAAGGACGAAGCCGCCGGTGCCCCGGGCGAGGTGTAGTTCGGACCGACTGTCGCGCATCCCCCAAGGGCGAATATCAGCATTGCCGCCAATGAGCGTATCGGCTGGGCCATGAGACTAGCGAGAGCCCGTTGTGCCGCGCAAGTCGACCTTGACTTGAGCGGACAATCCGCCGCGCCCGGCCATGGCGGGCGGTGGGGTGTCGAATTCAATCCGGACGGGAAGACGCTGGATAACCTTAACCCAGTTCCCTGTGGCATTTTGTGCCGGTATCGGAGAGAAGGCCTGCCCGGTGGCCGGGCTGAAGCTTGCCACGTGTCCCTTCAGCTTTCCACCTGCATAGGCATCGACCTTGATTTCAGCGGCCTGTCCGACCTTCATCTTAGCCAACTGACTTTCCTTGAAATTCGCATCGACCCAGGCCTGACCAGACACCAGCCAGAACACCGTCTGAGCGGCGTTGACATAGGCACCAGGCTGTAATTGCTCGACCCGGGTCACGGTTCCGGCCACTGGGGCCACAACTATACTATAGGATTGAATGAGCTTAGCGCGGTCCAGCTGTGCCCGGGCCGCCATAGCGGAAGGTTGGCGCTCCGGGGCGAGATCGGGCTCGCCGTTCAGATTGGCGCGGGCTGCGGCGGCAGTCTGCTCAACGGCTTTAAGCGTGTCAGCAGCAAGCCGGGCGGCGTGCGCGGCTTCAGCCGCCTGAGCCTGGGACGATACGCCCGCGGTGGCAAGATCCTTCTGACGCACCGCTTCCCGAGCCGTAAAGGCCGCCGTCGCCTTTGCGGCTTCCAGATTGGCGAGTTCGCGTCCATAGGCCGCCTTCAAATTGCGAATCTGGAGGAGGGCCTGAGTATATTGCGCCTGGGCTTGTGCGGTTCCGACTTCAGAGTCCCGGCTATCGAGTTTGAAAAGCGGTTGTCCCGCCCTCACCACCTGATTTTCGTGGACGTAGACCTCGACGACCCGACCCGCAATGCTGGCAGCCACCGGGGCCTTGGCGATGTCAACATAGGCGTCATCCGTCACCTCATATCGCCCACCTGTCAGATAGAGATAAAGTCCTACAATAATGATGAGAACGGGGCCGCCAAGAATGAGCGGCCATCTGTGGCGGCGCGCCCAACCCTCTTCAGCTTCCAGACCTTTTGCCGATTGGCCTGCCGTGTCGCTCAATGGAGCCGTCCTTCTATCAAATCGCTTACAGCGAACCCCTATCATGGGCGCGTTGCGGGCCGGAGCCCTGATAGGGGATGCCTTTAGGTAAGTGCAATGTACAAATTCAAAGTCTTAGCTAACCATTTCCTCGCGGATGGTTTTGCGGGCCTGCCAAAATAGAAACGCAGCGACCAAGGTACAGCTTGATGAGGCGATCAGGGCCCAGCGAACGCCATTAGCTGTTCCCATCTGCAAGGGGCCAGCCAACAGGTCCGAAAGGGCACCAACGGCCAGGGGTCCAAGTCCAAGACCGACCAAATTGATGATAAAGAGTAACAAGGAGGCTGCGGTTGCCCGCATATGCGGCGGGACCAGCCCCTGACCGGACGCATAGACCGGGCCATACCAAAGCGATCCCAGCAGGGCCGGAATCAGCATGGTGGCCAGGGCTCCCGCGGCTGTGGGGTTGAGATAGACCCCCCAGGCAAAAATCGGTGAAATCACCGCCGCTATGGCCGGGACGCTCATATAAGCCCTTAGATCACGCTTGGCGGCGCGGTCCGCGAGCCAGCCGCCGATCCAGCTGGAGGCTATACCGGCAATTCCCCCGAGCAGGCCGAGGGCAAGGCCCAGAAAGCCAGCAGACTTTAGACCGAATTGGGCCGCCAGCTGGGCGACTTCGACAGCGTGATTGCGGAAATAGAACGAGGCGACAAACGGCCCATTGCCATATCCGATGAAAGCCTGGGTCGCAGCTGCAAACGAGACGAACCAAAAGGTTTGTTTCCCGGACAGATATTTTAAGGTGGTGCCGAAATGTCCTTTTCCCGGCACATGCCGCACAGCGTCCGCCGCGATCTGTTTGCGGGGCTCCTTGAGGGTCGCCAGCACAATGACTGTCAAGACCAGGCCAGGCAGGCCGGCCATGAGAAAGGCCGTGCGCCAGCCCCAGGTATCCGACATGACGCCCCCGAGGGTGGTTCCCAATAGGCCGCCCAAGGGTGTGCCGATGGAGAAGAAGGCCAGGGCCGAGGCGCGTTTGTCTTTAGGGACATAGTCCGTGATCAAGGAATGCGAGGTGGGTGTGCATCCCGCCTCACCAATGCCGACTCCGACCCGGGCCAAGATCAGTTGTACAAAGTTCCCGGCGTTTCCGCAGGCAATGGTAAAGCCACTCCAAACCGTCAAAGACCCGGCAATGATCCAGACCCGATTAAAGGACTCAGCCAGCCTGGCAATGGGCAGCCCAAGGAAGGTGTAGAACACCGCAAAGGCGAACCCCGTCATCAGCCCGATCTGCCAGTCGAGAATATGCAGGTCATTTTTGATTGGTTCAGCCAGGATCGTCACGACCTGGCGATCCAGGAAATTGACCGTATAAACAGCTAATAGGACCACAAGGGCATAGCTGCGATAAGCCGGTGAGACCAAAGGTACGGTCGGGACCTCTTCGGTCGATCCTGTCCCTTCTGAAATGGCGGCACCGTAAGGAGCCGGGGCGGAAGCCTCGGACATACGCAGTTTCCTCTCTGAGCTTTTTTGTCTTTCCCCTAATAGACGTTGGTTTGCGCCCACCGCCAATAGGCGCAGGTGATCATAGATAACGAATTTACGGGTGTGATGATGGAATTAGTGATTGGAACGAAGGCTTGGTCCACCTGGTCACTGCGGCCATGGCTGGTTTTGGCGCACACAGGGGCTCCTTTTACCGAAACCCTGATTCCCCTACGCCAGGAGGATAATCAGACCAGGGCGGCGATATTGCCGCACTCTCCGTCCGGGCTTGTGCCGGCGCTGAAGACGGACGGCTTGGTGATCGTGGATTCCCTGGCGATCTGCGAGTTTCTGCACGAGCGGTTTCCAGATGCTGGTCTTTGGCCAGCTGACCGCACTCTAAGGGCACTCGGACGGTCCGCCGTCGCCGAGATGCACGCCGGTTTTGGGGCCTTGCGCGCTGAATGTCCGATGGACCTCTGTGCATCGCCTCGAAGCCTGGATCTGTCGGAGGCCTGTCATGACAATATAGGTCGGATTATCGGGATTTGGCACACCTTGCTGGAACGAAGCGGCGGCCCCTATCTGTTGGGGGACTGGTCCATTGCTGACGCCTTTTTTACGCCGGTCGCTACCCGGTTTCGCACCTATCAAATCGACCTCAACAAGGCCGGGGACCCCGATGGCAGCGCCTCAGCTTATGCAGATCGTCTGTTGCAGACGCCGGAATTTCGGGCGTGGGAGGCGGCAGCTCAAGCCCCTGCTCAAAACCGGAAAGGGACTATTGGTACAGATTTCTAGCGGGTCAGTAAGACGGCGGTCAGGACAAAGACGCAGATCCAGGCGGTTTCTGCGACCATCATGGCAATGGGGCGCCACCCCACAGCCGCAACGTCCTTAAAGGATGTTTCATGCCTAGTGCCGCAATCGCCGTCACCAGACACCAGCTGGAAAAATCTTTGGCAAAGCCACCGACAGGCTTTGGAATGAAACCGAGACTATTGACCGCCACCAGCCCGGCAAAGCCGATTAGGAACAGCGGCGGCATCGGAATCTTGCCGCCGCCACCGCCACCCTCGGCTCTCGCGGCGACGATCGAAATGCCGAACACCACCGGAGCCAGCATGGCGACCCGCAGCAGTTTTACATAGGTGGCAACATCCCCCGCCGCCGGGGAGAAAGATACACCGGCTCCAACCACCTGGGCGACGTCATGGATGGTGCCGCCAAGGAAGACGCCCGCCTGATTGTCGCTCAGCCCTAGTCGGTGGGCGAGAATAGGATAGACAATCATCGCGACCGTCGAGAGCGCCGTCACGGTCACAACCGTCAGAATGGTGTCGCGCTCACTGTCCTTTGAGCGGGGCAGGACCGAGGCGATGGCCAGGGCCGCAGACGCCCCGCAAATTGCGACCGCACCTCCCGACAACACCCCGAAGGCCCTGGATCGGCCTAGGCGGGGGGCCAAGACCAGACCCAGGCCGACGGTCGAAATCACACCCCCAATCACCATGAGGATCGGTGCAGAGCCCAGGCTGACAATCTGTTCTGCCGTCACCCGCGCCCCCAGCAGGGCCACCCCCAAACGCAGGATGGCCTTTGATGAAAACTCGATCCCGGCGACGCAGCGCCCTTCTTCGTGCAAAAAGTGAAAGGCCATACCGATCAGCAGAGAGAACAACATCACCGGGGCCCCGTAGTGCTGGGACAGCCAGGTTGCGGCTGTGCCGATGGTCAGGGCGACCACGCCGCCCGGATAGACGGCCTTAAATGTTTCCTGAAGTGTGCGTTTGCGCGAGGGGGCGGCGAAGATCTCGGGTACGCCTTCCATACCGTCGAAGGACCGGAACATGGCGTGCGCCTGAGCCGCGTCTGTATCCAGGTCGCTTGCCATCCGATAGGAACTCCGAATCTAACAGCCTGAATCCCTATCAGAAAAAATGCTTGGTTTGATAGTTAGGCTATTCCGCCTTCAATCCGGCATAGGCGGCCAGGGCCCGCTTTCGGGCCATGTCGTGATCAATGATCGGATGGGGATAATTCAGACCCAGCCGCACCCCAGCATCGGAAAGGATGTCGGGCGGGGCAAGCCATGGGGTGTGAATCCATTTGGCGGGCAGATGGCGTAATTCAGGAATCCACCGGCTGACGTAACGGCCCGCCGGATCGAATTTCGTCCCCTGAGCCATGGGGCTGAAAATCCGGAAATAAGGAGCTGCATCGGCTCCGGACCCGGCAACCCACTGCCAGTTTCCAGGATTTGACGCCGGATCGGCATCCACCAGGGTGTCCCAGAACCACTGCTCGCCTTTCCGCCAGTCGATCATGAGGTGCTTGGTCAGGAAAGATGCAACCACCATGCGGACGCGGTTGTGCATCCATCCGGTCTGCCAAAGCTGGCGCATACCGGCATCCACAATCGGATAGCCGGTCTCTCCCCGAGTCCAGGCCTGAAACCCTGCGGTGTTGTCCAGCCACGGGAAGCGATCAAATGTACGGCTGAAGTTGACCGTCGCCAAGTTCTCGTGGCGGCTTGCGATCTGGGTGTTGAATTCCCGCCATCCCAACTCGGCCAGAAATTTTTCAGCTTGGGCCTCGGCAATTCCACTGCGATGCACAGACGATACGGCCGCACGCCAGCACGCCTTTGGGCTGATTTCCCCAAAGTGCAGATGGGGAGATAGCCGCGACGTCCCCTCAATAGCGGGGACATCCCGATCCTGCCCATAGGTTGCCAAGGCGGTGTCGACAAAGTCGGTCAGGCGTTGAGACGCGCCCGCCTCACCCGGCATCCAGCTTGAAAAGCCCGCAGACCAGTCAGGTTTTGTGGGGTGAAGACCCCAGGTTTCCAGGGTCTCCGACCTCGGCCAGACATCAGGAGCGGCGAGGCGGTCAGGGGTAGGGACATGCAGGCCAGCCTCCACCTGCATCCGGCTGCCCGCCAATAGGGGGTAAAGACGCTAAAACTGCCCCCAGCCTTGGTCTGCGGTTGGTCGACTGCCAGCAGGTGAGCACCATTGAACCTATGACTTACGCAATTAGATTGGCGTAAGTGCTTGGCCAACTCCCGATCGCGGTGCTCGACCGCGGGGTCAAAAATGGCGTTAAACAGCAGTTCGCAGGCCCCAGTTTCTGAAATGAGCTCGGTCAGAACCTCGGCGGCGACACCACGTCGCAAGACCAGCTGAGAGCCTCGCCCGTGAAGCGCGGTGCCCAGGGCCTTGAGTGATTTATTCAGCCACCATTGTCCCGCCCCGCCCAGAGGTCGGAGACCCGGCGTTTGATCAAAAATATAGACGGGTAGGATGGGGTGCTTGGACTTCAGCGCGGCGGTGAGGGCTGGGTTGTCAGAAAGCCGCAGGTCGCGGCGAAACCAAAGAATGACGGGGCGCATGGGTTATCCATGCGCGAGACAGCCGTTTTAATCTAGGCCCATTCTTCGCGTGTACCAGATCGACGGGCGTGGCGTACCGGGGGAGCAGGTGGTTTCGGCTGCCAGATTGGTTCGGGCAAGGCCTTAGCGTAAACCCAGCCCTGACCCATGGTCACGCCTAGGGATTTCACCAAGTCGGCCGTCGTCGGCGTTTCGATCATTTCAGCAATGGTTTGCATACCCAGCTCGATGCAGAGCTGGACTACATGTTTAACAATTATGGCGTCTTTCGACCCGGCTCGCATGGTCTGAATATAGCGTCCGTCAATCTTGACGAAGTCGACATCCAGCTTGCGCAGATAATCCAAAGAGGCCGCCCCCGCGCCAAAATCATCCAGACAGACAAGGTGGCCGAGAGACCGCAATTTGCTGATCAGCTTGCCGGCGCGATCAAGATCATCAATCAGCCGGGTTTCCGTGATCTCCAGCAGCATACGCGAGCGCAGGCCGGGTGTCTGGGTCATGACCGCCAGGAGGTCATCAAAGAACCGTGGCAGCATTAGCGAGTGCGCACTGATATTGGCCGCGATCTTGGTGTCCTTCGACCCGGCCGTCAGCGCCTTTGACACTCCCTTCACCACCGCCATGTCGAACTCGGAGATTAGCTCAAGCTCTTCCGCAAGTCGGATGGTATCGGCTGGGCTGACATTGGCCTCAAACCGCGCCAGGGCCTCGAAATGGTGCAGACAGGTGTTGTGAAGCGATACCACCGGCTGATAGGCCAACTGGAAGGCATTTTCCGCCAGGATGGATTTGAAACGGACGGTTTCCCGGACCGTCTGTTCGACGGCAGCGGTAAAGCCTTTGGCGGCGGCTTCGGGGCCATCTTCAAGATAGCGATCCAGGGCATAGCGCATAGCCCGCATGTTTTGGGACACCGAGCCCGCCGTCAGGGGCAGTTGTGTGGTGGTCGGGTTGACGGCCACGCCAGCGGCCTGTCCCAACCGTTCTTCGAGGCGTTGTTTCGAAGTGGTTGCCGAACGGACAAGGGCGAAGCGATCCTGAGCGATTTCAGCGCCACCCAGACCCGCATAAGAATCAGCGCGCAGGGTGGCGGCCATCCGCTTGCGGGCATCATCGGCGGCCTGTGGCGACAATTGTGCCAGAGAGGCCTCCAGGCCGGTCATTTCGATGAGGTCAAGGCGAAGGGCGAGGCCTGCACGATCTGCTTCTGCCAGCATTTGGGTCGCCGCGGCTGCGAAATCGTCTGCGGCCATCATCGCCGCCTGTTGATTGGCGATCTGGTCCATACCGCCGGGTGCGCCAAGGCTCATGGCGCAGGAGATGCGGTCACCGAGTTGGGCCAGTCGGAAAACCGACAGCGAGCCAAATCGGGTAGGCCGTGATGGCGCGCAGGGTGCCAAAGTGACCCGAAGTGGTCCCTGACGCTCGCCGGGCTGGAGGCCGATTATCAAGGCTTGGAGCAAGTCGGCGTCGGCATTGTCCACAAGATCCTGCCAAGGCTTACCGACCAGCGCCACATCGCTGAACCCCGTCAGGCGCTCGGCTGCTCCCAAGGCAAAGGTGATTTCACCGGCGTTGGTGACTTCGAAAACCAAGTCAGCGCCCGCGAACGCCAAGCCCAAAAGGCGAACCGTTGGGGTCGGATCATTCAGGTCGGGCATCGGCAGCATCAACGCAGGGTAGGGGCTGAAGGTTAAGGTCCCGCAACCGGCAGAGAATTTTTGCGAGATGGATGAATTTAGGCCCCTATCGACGCTGCGCCGTGGTTTCGCTAAGGGATTATCGCCCTGGGGACATGGCGGAATTGGTAGACGCAAGCGACTTAAAATCCAACAAAGTCAATACCATACACGCAAAAAGACTTGTAAAAACAACGAATTCAGCATATATTGAGGTCTTCACAAAGCTAGCACAGGCCTAGCACATTTTGACCCACTCCTCGCGATAGGCGGGCGATATGACTGAAACAACGCGGCACACGCTATTGGACGGAAAGGTTCAGCTCTACATGCGGGCCAACAGCCCGCATTGGCAGTGCTCGTGCACGGTCGCTGGACGTCAGCGCAGAACGACGACGAAAGAAGACAGTCTTTCACGCGCCAAGGACGTGGCGCGGGACTGGTATCTTGGCCTGATGGGCAAATACCGGGCTGGAGAACTCAAGGCCGGTAAAACTTTCCGTGAAGCGGCTGAACGCTTCATGGATGAATTCGAAACGATCACCCAAGGCGAACGCAGCGCCCGCTATGTGCAAGGGCACAAGGAACGCCTCCGTATTCATCTGCTTCCGTTCTTCGGCGACAAGGTGCTTTCAGAGATTACGCCTGGGATGGTGCAGGACTATCGCATCCATCGCATGAAGACGGGGCGGAAGCCTCGATCCGACCGTCCAGCAGAGGCTACCGCTATGGCGAATGGCGAGGCTGCTGTGAAGCCGCCAGCCCGCAGCACGCTTCACCAGGAAATCGTCTGCCTTCGTCAGGTGCTCAAAACTGCGAACCGCCATCGGTGGATCGACTATCTGCCCGACTTGTCAGCTCCCTATAAATCTTCCGGCAAAATCTCTCATCGTGCTTGGTTCTCACCCACCGAGTACAAGCAACTGTACGAGGCCACTCGTGATCGCGCCAAAAACCCCCGCAAGGAGCGGTGGCGCACGGCCTGCGAAAACATGCACGACTTCGTGCTGTTCATGGTCAACACCGGGCTCAGGCCTGACGAGGCCCTTCGCCTCGAATATCGAGACGTCGAGATCGTCACCGATCAATCGACGGGCGAACGCATTCTCGAAATCGAGGTGCGCGGCAAGCGCGGTGTTGGCTACTGTAAAAGCATGCCGGGGGCCGTGACGCCCTTTCGGCGGTTGCGCGAACGCGCCAAGGCCTCACCGACAGACAGACTCTTCCCGAGCTTCCAGCGAGAACTGTTCAATACGCTTCTGGACGAACTCAACCTGAAAAAGGATCGCGAAGGGCAAAGCCGCACCGTCTATAGCCTCAGGCATACCTATATTTGTATGCGATTAATGGAGGGTGCGGATATTTATCAAGTCGCCAAGAACTGCCGAACCAGTGTGGAGATGATCGAAAAATATTACGCATCGCACATTAAGAACACCATCGATGCGGCGGCGATAAATGTTCGAAAATCACAGAAACGCTCGCGCAGGCCCGAGGATGATCCACAATCTAATCCACCTAAGGGGCGCAAGGGCGGCAATTCTCCCTTGGCTACGGCACCTTAGCCTACTATAGAGGGAATGGTCGTGCGGACGTGGCGGAATTGGTAGACGCAACGGACTTAGGCGAATGATTGAGTGCCCCTCGGGAAACCGGGGGAGTAGAACTGCTCAAAGTCGGGGAACCCTGTAAAATGGCAATCCCGAGCCAAGCCCCGGAAGGGGAAGGTGTAGAGACTAGACGGGCAGCGCCTAACCTCCGAACCACTCGGAGCATGGCGAAGGGATAGTCCAGACCACGAACGCCTTTGGCGGCGGCGAAAGTCGAAGTGGTATGAAAATCCGTCGGGTGTAACCCATACCGGTTCGATTCCGGTCGTCCGCACCAAATAGATTACCGGCTTGAGTTTACGGAGTGCAGTGGACATCCAATAAAGTCCGCACCTTCTACAATTCGAAGCCACTCAGGGGCCAATTCCGATGTCGCTTCGCAAAATTGTTTCCATACAAAATGTGGGAAAATTTCAAAACGCGAACGCGGCTGGCGATGTTGAATTCAAGAAATTCACACTGATCTACGGCGAGAATGGTCGGGGCAAAACGACGATTTGCGCGATATTGAGGTCTCTCCAATCGGGTGAGTCGGGTCACGTTGTCGGCCGACAAACCCTTGGCGCCACAAGCCAACCTGCAATTCATGTCCTGCTCAATGGGGCGAACCAGCAGACTAGATTCCAGCAGGGCGCATGGACGCAAACACTTCCCAGCCTGGCGATCTACGACAACGTCTTCATTTCAGAAAACGTCTATGCGGGTGACGAGGTCGGGACTGACCAGAAGCGGAACCTTTACAAGGTTATTGTTGGTCGAGATGCCGTACAGAAGGCGCAGCGTTTAGACGAGCTGGTCAAGGAAATCCGAAGCACTTCCGCTGCCATTAAGGACGCCAACCGCGCGGTTGAAGCCCATCTTCAACCGGGACTATCGCTCAAGGCGCTCTTGGAAGCGCAGGCCGATCCAGCAATTGACGAAAAGATCGCCAAGGCCGAAGCAGACCTGCGGAGCGTCTCTGAAGTCGAGGCGCTGGTGCGGCATCCTGGCTTCGCCGTTGTCACTGTGCCCGAACTGATCCTCGCTCGTTTTAGTGGACACCCATGCTAGCTCTGAGGAGCTGGAGAGGTGTGTCTGATGAGTACGCAACGCC
>NMUI01000378.1 GCA_002221445.1 Phenylobacterium zucineum
CACTTATCGGAACACACTCTAGACCCCCAAATCTCCCCGCACATCTACATCAAACAACACCCCGTCATCCTCCGCCTCCAACTGAACCAATCGATCGCCCAGCTCCTTGAGCACGGCCCTGGCACCTGCATCGCCCGTGAGGGTCAGGAGCTTGGGAATCAGGTCTTGGCCAATCAAGGCGGGGTGTCCCCGCCGGCCCAGGAAGGATGCGGCGGCGGCTGGGGCTCCTGCTGCGACGGCGTCAATCAGAGGCTGGAAGGTGCTCGCCGGGATCCTCGGCATGTCCCCCAGCAAGACGAAGACGGCCTGAGTGTCAGCGGGCAGGGCGGCGGCGGCGGTTCTCAAAGACGCGCCCATGCCCTCCGCATAGGCCTTGGCCTCGACCACTTTCAGGCGCTCTGTGGCACCCAGGCGCTCGGCACAGGCGCGGACAATGGCGGCGACCCGCTCGCTGTCAGCCCCTGTAACCACCGTCACCGAACGCACCGGCGCAGCCAGGGCCGTGGTCAAGGCGGCCTCGATCAGCCGGCCGCCGCCATAGGGTGCCAACAGCTTGCCGCCGCCGAACCGGCTGCCGGTTCCCGCTGCCAAGAGGATGGCCTCCACCTCAGTCATGGCTTGGGTCTGTCATCCGCCCGCCTTTGCCGCTATGTTGTTATCGCTATGACGCCGTTTGACGCCGCACCCTCACAAGCGCGCCCCGCCCTGGTGGACGGGTTCGGGCGCACCGTGACCTATTTGCGCGTCTCCGTCACCGACCGTTGCGACCTGCGCTGCGTCTATTGCATGGCCGAACACATGACCTTCCTGCCTAAGGCCGAGGTCTTGACCTTAGAAGAACTGGACCGGATTGCTTCGGCCTTTGTGGCGCTTGGGGTGCGCAAGCTGCGGATCACGGGCGGCGAGCCCCTGGTCCGCAAGGGGGTGATGGGCCTGATCACCAGCCTGTCCCGGCACTTAAAGTCCGGTGCCCTGGATGAGCTGACCCTGACCACCAATGGCACACGCCTGGTTGAGTCTGCGCCGCAACTGGCGGCGGCGGGGGTGCGGCGGATCAATGTGTCGATGGATACCTTAAAGCCCGACCTGTTCCGCACCCTGACTCGGGGCGGGGACTTGTCCAAGGTGCTGGCCGGGATTGATGCGGCCCAGGCGGCAGGCCTCAAGGTCAAGATCAACGCTGTGGCTCTCAAGGACGACAACGCCGCCGAGCTGGCTGATGTGGTGGCCTGGGCTCACGGGCGCGGTGCCGACGCCACATTGATTGAAGCCATGCCCATGGGCGAGATCGAGGTGGATCGCACCGACCAGTTCTTGTCGCTGAAAGAGGTCCGCCGGAATTTCGACAGCTTCTGGACCCTCACCGACCTCGACCACAAAACCGGTGGCCCGGCCCATTACGTGCGGGTGGAGGAGACCGGCGGGCGATTGGGCTTTATCACGCCGCTCAGCCATAATTTCTGCGAGGCCTGCAACCGGGTGCGCCTGACCTGTACCGGCACCCTGCATACCTGCCTTGGTCGGGAGGATGCCTGCGACCTGCGCGCCGTGATCCGTGCAGGGGCCGATGACCTGGCCCTAGCCGCCGCCATCCGTCTGGCGGTGGACGCCAAGCCGAAGGGCCATGATTTCCAGATCGTCCGCAATGCCGCCCCGGCCGTGGGGCGGCACATGTCCACTACGGGCGGCTGACCATGGCCAGGGTCCTGCTGTTCGGTGCCTTGAGCGATCTTGCAGGTTGGCGGGAAAAGACACTGGCGGCGGTGTCGATTTCAGACCTACGCCAGCGTTTGGGCGCGGACGACGCCACCCTCGGCGAGGCCCTGGCGGGTCCCGGCGTTCAAGTGGCCTTAGACCAGATCTTAGTCCGCCATGATGCCGTCCTGACGGCGGCTTCGGAAGTGGCCTTCCTACCCCCCATGAGCGGCGGATGATTACCCTGACCGCCACCGCATTTGATCCTGGTGCCCTGCTCAGTGATTTCTGCCACGGACGGACAGAAACCGGGGCGGTGGCGAGCTTTGTAGGCCTGGCGCGGGCCGAGGGTGGGACGGCGATGGCGCTGGAGCTGGAGGCCTATCCCGGCTTTACTGAAGCCCGGATTTCGCAACATGTGGCGGCAGCTAAGACCCGGTTTGCGCTTCAGGATGTTCTGATCGTCCATCGCATCGGGCCCATCGCGCCTGGAGAGCCCATCGTCTTCGTGGCCACAGCGGCCCCCCATCGCCGGGCGGCCTTTGAGGCCTGCGATTTTTTGATGGATTATCTGAAGAGCCGGGCTCCCTTCTGGAAGAAGGAAACCGGCCCGGACGGGGCTCGCTGGATCGCGCCCCGACCGCAAGACCTGACCGACCTCGCGCGATGGGAGACATCATGAACGCCTTCACCCCCGGTGGTCACATTGACCTGTCCAGCCAAATCGTCCCTGTACGGATCGCCGTGCTCAGCGTGTCCGATACTCGGGACGAAGAGACGGATACCTCGGGCCATGTGCTCGCCAAGCGGATCACCGATGCCGGGCACCATCTGGCAGCCAAGACCATCGTCAAGGACGATGTCGGGGAGATCCGAACCCAGATCAGGGCGTGGATCGTGTCGGGCGATGTGGACGCCATCATCACCACGGGGGGCACGGGTCTTACCGGCCGGGACGTAACGCCCGAAGCGGTGGAGCCCCTGTTCGACAAAAAGATCGACGGCTTTTCCGTGGTCTTCCATCTGGTCAGCTATCAGTCGGTGGGTCTGTCCACCTTGCAGAGCCGGGCGACAGCAGGCCTGATCGGCGGGGTGTTTGTTTTCTGTCTGCCGGGGTCGAATGGTGCGGTGAAGGATGGCTGGGATAAGGTGATTTCCGCCCAGCTCGACAGCCGTCACGGCCCCTGCAATATGGTCGAACTCATGCCCCGACTTCTCGAAAAATGAGCGGCCTGACCCATATTGACGCCACAGGCCGCGCCCACATGGTGGATGTCTCCGCCAAGGCGGTGACGGCCCGGGAGGCCCTTGCCGAGGGATTTGTCCGGATGTCGGAAGCGACCCTGGCCCTGGCCCTGAACGGCGATGCCAAGAAAGGCGATGTCCGGGCGGTCGCCGAGATTGCCGGGATCATGGCGGCCAAGAAAACCTCGGAACTGATCCCCTTGTGTCACCCCCTGGCCATCACCAAGGTCGAGGTGCAGGTTTCTCCCGCGCCGGGTGGCTTGGCGGTGAGCGCGCGGGTCAAGACGTCAGGCCAGACCGGGGTGGAAATGGAGGCGCTGACAGCGGTCTCTGTGGCCTGCTTGACGGTGTATGACATGCTCAAGGCCGCGGATAAGGCCATGACCATTGAGGGTGTGCGGCTGATGGAGAAGTCCGGCGGCAAGTCCGGGGACTGGATCCGTCCATGAAGCTGATGACCGTCGAGGCGGCCCGGGCGGCCATGTTGGCCGAAATTTCCCCTCTGGGGACAGAGTCGGTAGCCCTGGCCCAGGCCATGGGCCGGATGCTGGCCGAACCTGTTGTCGCCATGCGAGATCAGCCGCCCTTCGCCAATTCCGCCATGGACGGATGGGCTTTGCGGGCTACCGACACCCCTGGCAGGCTGATCATTATCGGTGAGAGTGCGGCCGGGCATGGGTATGAAGGGGCGCTTGGCCCGGGGCAGGCGGTGCGAATCTTCACGGGCGCGGCCTTGCCCGCCGGGGCCGATACTGTGGTCATTCAGGAAGATGCCGTCCGCAAGGGCGATCAGATCACAGTCCCGACCGCTCGGGCTGGCGACAATATCCGCAAGGCGGGTCGGGATTTTCAGGCCGGTCAGACCCTGCTGGCATCCGGCGTCCGGGTCGATCCCTGGCGGCTGTCCCTCTGCGCCGCCGCCGGGCGCGCGGCCCTGACCGTTTTTAACCTGCCGCGCGTGGCCATTCTCTCAACCGGGGAGGAAATCGTTGAGGCCCCCTCCGTTCCCGGACCCTTTCAGATCTACGATTCCGGCAGTCCTGCCCTACAGGCCATGGTCGAAGCCTGGGGTGGGCGTGTCACCCGGCTGACAGGAATTCGCGATAGGCTTAACGAGGTCATCGCCGCCCTCAAGGGCGCAGAGGCCGACCTGATCGTGACCGTGGGCGGGGCCTCGGTGGGCGACCATGATCTCGTCCGATCTGCCGCCAAGGCGCTTGGCCTGTCCCTACGGGTTGAAAGTATTGCCGTGCGGCCTGGCAAGCCGACCTTTTTCGGGGTTCTGGGGGATGGTCGCCGGATGTTGGGGCTGCCCGGCAATCCGGCCTCGGCCTTTGTCTGTGCCGAGCTGTTCCTAAAGCCGATCCTCGACGCCTATCAAGGAGGTTCTGGGCATCTGCTCATCGGCCGGGCCCGGCTTCAATCGCCCCTGGGGGCGAATGGTGCCCGGGAGCAGTGGATGCGAGCGCGGATACATCCGACGACTGATGGTGCCCTTGCCGAAATTTTTGCAGATCAGGACTCGTCCCTCGTGACGGTCTTTGCCGCTGCTGACGCCCTGGTCCGTCGCCCCGCCCACGCGCCGGCCTTGCAGGTTGGGGATGAGGTTGAAATTCTTGCCATGCCGCGCGCCTAGAGTGCGTTCCGATAAGTGGGAACCGGTTATCGGATCGAAACGCACTCTAACATCTTGAATTAGAGCCTGTTTTATCCCTCTAGACGTTTCCGTCTAAAGGGAACAGGCTCTAGGGAGTTGGCCCAGTTCATCGCGTCCGGCATCACCCGGCCATTGGTGTCTTTTGGA
>NMUI01000379.1 GCA_002221445.1 Phenylobacterium zucineum
AACCTCTACCGCGACCAGCTGGCCAAGTTTGGCAAACCACAGTTGCCTATCTCGATTCACTCGCCCGGCTACGTTGCAGAGACAGACGAAGAAGCCATCGAAGAGATGTGGCCAAACTACATGGCCAGCTTTGGTCGCATTGGGCGCGAGCGCGGATGGGGCCAGACCACCAAGGAGCACTACCTCGGTGAGGTTTACCACGGCTCCATGTACATCGGCTCGCCAGACACCGTGGCCGACAAGATCGTTCACGCCATCACTTCGGTGGGCGCCCAGCGTTTCGACCTGAAGTATGCCAACGGCCCGGTGCCAAACTCGAAGCTAATCAAGGGCATCGAACTTTATGCGACCGAGGTCATCCCTCGTGTTCGCAAGCAACTCGAAAAGCTCTAGAGGGTCTTTAGTTTCGCCGTCGATCGCGACAGTGCGAGCATTCCTGCGGCTAGGCCCACACCCAGCACGATGATGATGCCGATGTATTCGCCTACGGTTGCCCATCCACCATCGCCGGTTGGGTCAAGGAACCAGTAGGGCCACCATCCGCTAGCCAGACCATGAGCCATGGTCATTCCGAGCCAGCTCAGCGGATAAACCAGCATCCAGGTTGCAGCTTGAATCTTGAGCTGACCGCCGTATGACACAAACAAGAAGTCGAGCACCACGAACACTGGAATCCAAACGTGCATGAGTTCATTCGGGACGACGGGCCAGTCGTAGCCAACGTCGCGGGCATCGGGTGCGCCGCCGCGCAGCAACAGGTTATAGACGATGCCGACGATCGAGTCGGTAGCTACCAGGGTCAGGCGCGCGAGGGTAAGAACCCGAGACTCGGGCCGGCCGCGAAGGGTGGAGATTGCCGACCATCCCAGCACGATGCCGGCAAGCACGGTGGTATCAATCGAAAAGTAGAGCCAGTATTCACCCGCGCGAAACAAGTCGTGCGTGATGCGGTCGGAGACCTGCCAATAGATCGTGCCAAAGGCGGCGATGGATGCGACTAGGCGCAGAAGGCCGATCAGGCGGCCACTCGTCGTTGAGTTCATGCCCCCACTTTAGTTCAGGGTTATCTCGCTGACCGGCAGGCGTTCGGCCTTGAAATCATTGACCGGATGATTGCTCGGGTGGCCCAGAGCTATGCCGTAGAGGTAGCGATACTGCTTTGGAGCCTTGAACTCGCGGGTCGGCACATCGCCCCAGATCGAATAGGCACCCTGTGCGCATGC
>NMUI01000081.1 GCA_002221445.1 Phenylobacterium zucineum
GCTCTAGGGCTTGCCTCGCCCTGGGGATATGCAAGGCCCCAATCCAGAGAAATAGACCGCTAAATCCGATAACGGCGGCTGTTTGCCCCAGGCGTCCCCCGGCAACGGTCAAAATCAGCACCAGGACGCAAATACCCATCGTGAGTCGTCGCAAGAGGGTCCCCATGCCCGGTGCTATCGCCGCGCCCGCCGCGGTGACCGCGATCATGCCCGGTCCCAGCATGAGCAGATCCTGGCTCATAAGCCGGGGGTGCAGAAGGGTTGCCGCAACGATCCCGAGCCAGGCCCGACCTAGGCCATCGAGATCCTGGACCTCCGAAATCACCAACCCGGCCAGCAGGATCGCCGCAGCAAAAACCAGGTAGACTGGAATGACCAGCCCATTGCGAATATCGCCACCCAGGAGGCTGACCCACCCGAAAAGCTAAATCCATTGGACTCAATCAGGAAGTGGGTGAGGAGCACCCGCCAGGCCTCCGCCCCAGCCGGGTCAGTCAGCAGGAACCATGCGGTCGGGGCGAGCCCCAATGTGGTCGCCAGAATGATGGCTCCGGCGCGCTTCCAAAGCGGCTGGCGGGCAAACATCAAAATGGCGAGATAGGTCAAAAAGACTGGCTTAATCATCGCCGCCATGGCGATGATCAGAGAAATTGCCCATATATTCGTGGTCAGCAGCAGGGCTGCGGCCCCCACCGCGCCATGAACCAGGGTTGCCACATTACCTGAAAACAATGCGCTCCCGGAAATCAGCGCCAGATAAGGTGCCCGGTCGCGCAGAGATCCCTGGGTGCGAACCCCCAACAGCGTGGTGGACAGCATGAAAGCCGCCGCCGCCCAATAGAGCGCACCATACATCCCGGCCGTGGCGGTTATACCAATAGCCCGCTCCAACCCCGCAAACACATGGGCGGTTATGGGGGGATACACATAAGGCGTCGCCTGCATACCGGTACAGGCCAGATTCAGGTCATAGATCAGACCGCCACCCAAAGCCCTCTGACCGGCGCAAGCCATGGCCTCATAATCATGGAACCAATGACCGCCGCGGATCAGGCGCTGGATATGACCCGAGGTGGCAGGCAGGCTGAACAGAAAGACCCATCCCGAGGTCACCAAGGCTGCTTTGAAGCTGGGGCGGTCAAACTGCGATGGCTCAATCATGTGTCGCCGACCTCTGTTGTGACAGGCTGATACGCATTCCAGTAAATTGCCGAAGCGCACCGGCGAGCGCTATAAGATTTTGACCTGGAACGCTTTTTTCCTGGACTGGCTCAGCCCCAAGAAGATGGCACCTGTCTTACCACACCTGGGAACCAAGCTCCGAGGTCGGGTCAGTAGCTCTTGGCCAGGCCCAAGACGCGCTCGGCGATGAAATTGAACACCATTTCGCGGCTGATCGGGGCGATGCGGGCGATCATGGCTTCCCGGAAATAGCGTTCGACATCGTATTCCTTGGCATAGCCCATGCCGCCATGGGTCAGGATCGCCGTCTCGCAGGCGTTGAAACCCGCCTCCGCCCCCAGATACTTGGCCCCATTGGCCTCTGCCCCGCAATCCTTACCCGCGTCGAACAGGGCGGCGGCCTTGAAGGCCAGCAGGTTAGCGGCTTCCAGCTCGATCCAGGCCTTCGCCAAGGGATGAGCTATGCCCTGATTTTGTCCGATAGGGCGACCGAAAACCACCCGTTCCTTGGCATAGTCAGCTGCCCGCGCCAGGGCCGCTCGCCCCAGACCAACGGCCTCGGCGGCAAACAACACGCGCTCAGGATTGAGACCATCCATGAGATAGTAAAAGCCCCGCCCCTCCTCGCCGATCAGATCTTCAGCAGGAACTTCGAGATTGTCGATGAAGACGCTGTTGGACTCGATGGCCTTGCGGCCCATCTTTGGAATAATCGTGGCGCTGATCCGGGACCGGTCAAAATCGGTATAGAACAGGCTGAGGCCCTGGGTCGGCTTGGCACATTCCGCCCTTGGGGTGGTCCGGGCGATAATCAGGATCTTGTTGGCGCGTTGTGCCATGGTGGTCCAGACCTTGCGGCCTGAGATCACATAGCCGCCATGGGTCCGCACGGCACGGGTTGTCAGGTTGGTGGTATCAAGGCCGGAATCCGGTTCAGTAATGCCGATGCAGATCTTGTCTTCACCGGAAATGATCCGCGGAATGGCCTTCTTCTTCAGGGCTTCGGAGCCGTATTTGGCCACCGGCATGGGGCCGAAGATATTGAGGTGCATGGCGCTGGCGCCGGTAAAGCCGGCACCGGACTGAGCCACGGCCTGCATCATGATCGAGGCCTCGGTCAGGCCTAGACCGGCCCCGCCCAGCTCCTGCGGCATGACCGTTCCGAACCAGCCGCCTTCGGCCATGGCGGCGATAAAGGCTTCGGGGAAGTCGCCGGTCTCGTCGGTCCTGCGCCAATAGTCCGCATCAAAGCGGGCGCAGACCCGACTGACGCTCTCGCGAATGGCTTCCTGCTCGGCGGTGACGTCAAAGGCGGACATGGCGGCTCCCGGTCTCAGGTGAATCGCATGGGGTCCAGGCGCGCGGCATAAGGCCCCGCCTCACCCTCCGTCAGGCAAGCGGTGATGATCTGCGCCGCCAGGGGGGCCAGGAGCCAGCCGTTTCGCCGCGCACCCACCGCCAGAAAGACATTCGGGTCTGCCGTGCGACCAATCATCGGCAAGCCATCCGATGTCGCCGCCCTCACCCCGACCTGGGTCTTGAACCTCGTATTGAGGGTTGGAAAGGCCTCACGCCCCAGGCTTCAAGCCGCGCCCTGGCCTCAACCGTTGGCACCAGATCACTTAGCCCCGGCTCCATGGTGGCCCCAATGGCAAGATCGCCCGATCCGCCGACGCAATAGCCTGTGGGTAGGCGCAGAACCCCTTCGAAAACACGGCCAGCCGAGCGGAGAATCTGGCCCTTGATCGGTGTCAGACCCTTCAGCAAGGGGGCTAAAGACATCAGGTCCTGCCCAGCTCCCGTGGCGATGACCAGCCTATCGCATCCATCGAGTCCTGCCACAGATTGCGTCTGAAAGGCGACGCCGGCGGCGGCGGCGGCGGCGCGCAGGGCGGTGAGTGCCGAAACAGGTGCCAACCGCCAGTCTTCGTCAGTGAGTACCCCGTCCCTGAATATCCCCCCAAGACCCGGTACTGCCGTCTCAAGCCTGAACCGGTTCACACCCTGCGCCGCAACGTTCAGTCGGCCCAACCCGAAAGACACCCGCTCCAGAAATTCAGGGTGGCCGACGGCCAGAGCACCCGTCTGATCCAGCATGATGCCAACCCTATCTGCTAGGGCTGGCCAGAGATCACGCGCCATCATCAGCATGTTGAGGTCATGGGCACCCTGGGGGTCCAGCACAGTCTCGAAGACCGGTGCCAGCATTCCGGCCGCAACACTGGAGGCGTTGATCCGTCCGGGGTCATGGAGCGAAACTTGGAACCCCGCCTCGGCCAGACTCCAGGCTATGGTCAGACCAAAGGCTCCGCCACCTGCAACCTTGACTCGAAGTTTGGCTCTATCCATTTGAATTCACTGGGAAGACCACAGCCAACCAGACCTAGCCTGCCGGGTGCGCACCCTCTGGTATCGCCTGAGCCCCAGATAAAACAAGCCCATGGCCAGCCCTTGGCTCGGCGGGTGTAGCTGTAGGTTTTCGAGAGTGACTTTACGGTGATGGCGGACATTTCGGAGCTCGGAATTTTGCAAGATCAGGATGGATAGCAACCGGCACGGCCAATACATCGGGCTAAGTCGCCCGGCGGCGGCTCACATCACGACGGCCTGATCAAACATGGCTTTATGGTTTGTCCGTTGCAGATAAATTCCACATTTGTCGTGATCGATAACTCAATTTCGGAAAACACCAGGAAACAAAGCAAATTTTTGCGCATAATTGCTTCAGCACGCATGATCGAACCAGTCGCTCATATCAAGCGACAATTCCGTGGATTGACCTTGATCAAGGCGCGGAAACGTAGAAACTCGTCCTAAGTTATCATCGATAATAAAAGCCCGAGGAAGCGCCATGACGCAGACCGCTACACTTGAACGCCCGACCTCTACAACGGTGGAGCATTTTGATGTCCTGATCGTCGGGGCCGGGATCTCCGGTGTCGGAGGCGCCTATCATTTGAAAGACCAGTGTCCTGGCAAGAGCTTTGTCATTCTCGAAACCCAGGACAGCTTTGGTGGAACTTGGCTGACTCATAAATATCCAGGCATCCGCTCCGACAGCGACCTCTTCACCTTCGGCTATCGGTTCAAGCCCTGGACCAGCGCGCCCATCGCTTCGGCCGAAGAAATCTTGAAATATATGAATGAGGTCATCGAGGAGAACGACCTCAACAAGCATATCCGCTACGGTCACCATATCGAGAACGCCACATGGTCCAGCGCCGACGCCAAGTGGACCATCGACGCGATCAAAAAGGCCACGGGCGAGAAGGTCAAGATCACCGCCAATTTCCTGTGGATGTGCCAGGGCTATTACCGTCACTCGGAAGGTTACACCCCGCAATGGCCGGGCATGGACACCTATAAGGGCCAGATCATCCACCCCCAGACTTGGCCGGACGACGCTGATCTGAAGAACAAGAAGGTTGTGATTATCGGGTCTGGTGCCACGGCGGCGACCTTGCTGCCGGCCATTGCCGACGAAGTCGATCACGTGACCCTGCTCCAGCGGTCGCCCACCTATTTCATCCCGGGACGCAATGTGGATGATTTGGCCGACACCCTACGCCAGCTCGACATCGACCCCATGTGGACCCACGAAATTGTCCGCAAGAAGCGGCTTTATGATGGTGCCGTGTTCGCCAAGAATTCATTTGAACACGCTGACATCGTCCGAGAGGAGCTGCTGAACGGTGTTCGCGCCATCATCGGCGACGAGCTGGTGGAAAAGCACTTTACACCGACCTATCGCCCCTGGCGGCAGCGCGTCGCCTTTGTTCCGGACGGCGATCTATTCAAGTCGGTCCTCAGCGGCAAGGCCTCGGTTGCCACGGACGAAATCGAAACCTTTACCCCCACCGGCCTGAAGCTGAAATCGGGCGAAACCTTGGACGCCGACATCATCATTACGGCGACCGGCTTCAACCTGAGCGTCTTGGGGGACATCAACTTCACCATTGACGGAACGCCCCTGAATTTCGCGGACACGGTCAGCTATCGCGGCATGATGTTTACGGGCGTGCCGAATATGGTTTGGGTCTTCGGCTATTTCCGTGCCAGCTGGACCTTGCGCGCTGATCTCGTGGCCGACTTCGTGTGTCGGATCCTGAACCACATGAAGTCCAAGGGCGCAAAAAGCGTCGTCCCGGCCCTGCGCCCCCAAGACCACAACATGAAACTGGGGCCATGGATTGATCCGGAAAACTTTAATCCGGGCTATCTGATGCGCGGTATGCACCTATTGCCAAAGGCGGGTGACAAGCCGGAATGGCGTCACTCTCAGGATTATTGGACAGAGAAGGACGAAATCCCGAAAATCGATCTGGATGATGCCGCTTTCGTCTACAAATAGGCCAATTTAATCCGATGGCCTGACGCCCGCTGGTCTAACCGGCGGGCGTCATCGTCTGCGACAGAGCTTCAAGGCTCAGTATAACCTCTTCCATCAGATGCCCCCGTCCGGGACATCAACGGCGATGGTCATTGAAGCCGCCTATGACCGAAGGCCCAGATTGCCTATGCGATGCAACGGACCGTTTCGGCATTATGATCAGCCCAGCTGGCGGCCCTTCCAGAGCCTGTTCCCTTTAGACG
>NMUI01000082.1 GCA_002221445.1 Phenylobacterium zucineum
TGAATGAGAGCCTGTTTTGTCCCTCTAGATGTTTCCGTCTAAAGGGAACAGGCTCTAGGCTTCGAGGGCCCGCCCGGGCACAATCGTCACACTCTCGCCGCATCCGCAGGCGTCGGTTTCGTTTGGGTTGCGAAAGACAAACTTGGCCGAGAGTTTGGTCACCTCGTAATCAATGATGGTGCCGATCAGGAACAGCACGGCCTTGGGCTCCACTAAAATGGTGACCCCATGATCCTCGACAATCTCATCCAGCGGATTGGCGGCTTGCGCATACTCAAGAACATATTCCTGCCCAGCACAGCCGCCGTTTTTTACACCCACTCGCAATCCGGCATAGGGGCGATCGGCCTTTGACATAATCTCCTGAATCCGCGCGGCGGCTTCGGGTGTCAGACTGACCACCTTGGGTCGCGGACGTCGCGGACGGGGTACAGCGGTAGACAGGTTGAGGTTTTCCATCTGGCTTCTATGGGTCAAAACATATTGAGTTGAAGTTTCGCCTCGTCGGACATTCGTGAGGGATCCCACGGTGGATCGAACACCAGATCAACCTTGACCTTGCCAAGGTCCGGAATCTCACGAACCGCGTCTTCGACCCAGCCGGGCATTTCACCGGCGACAGGGCAACCCGGAGCCGTCAGGGTCATGTCGATAGCGACATCCTTAGTATCGGAAACATCAACCTTGTAGATCAGGCCAAGCTCGTAAATATCCACGGGAATTTCCGGATCAAAGACCGTCTTGAACTTCTCGATTAACAGGTCGGTGAGCCGATCCAGCTCGGCCTGGGGTAAGGGCGTAACGGGGGGAGTTGCGTCATCCATAAGAATCTCAGGCGAAAAAGGCTTGGGTGCGATTGAGCGCGTCGATAAAGGCATCGACCTCGGCTTCGGTATTATAGAGTGCAAAGGACGCCCGTAGGCTGGAGGTGATACCGAACCTCCGCATCAGGGGCTGGGCGCAGTGGGTTCCCGCCCGCACAGCCACCCCATAGCGGTCCAGGATCTGGGCCACATCATGGGCATGGGCACCTTCCATCGTGAAGCTGAGTATAGCCCCCTTGCCAGCCGCCTCGCCCATGACCTTAAGCCAGTTCGCCCCGACCAAGCCGTCGCGGACGCGCTGATAGAGGGCGTGTTCATGCCGGGCAATGGCCGCGCGATCTTGTCCCTGTAACCAGGTCACGGCAGCATCCAAGCCTACGGCTTCCAAAATGGGTGGGGTGCCAGCTTCGAACCTGTGGGGTGGCTCCGCATAGGTAATCTGATCAAGCGCAACATCGGCAATCATTTCACCACCGCCCTGATAGGGCGGCAGGGTCGCAAGCCGTTCAGCCTTGCCGTACAAAACGCCTATGCCTGTGGGTCCATAGAGCTTATGCCCCGAAAACACATAAAAATCAGTATCTAGGGCTCGAACATTCACATCAAGATGAACCACGGCTTGACACCCGTCCACCAAGGTCATCGCCCCGACCGCTCGGGCCGCAGCGACCATCTCTGCAACAGGATTGACCGTACCCAACACATTCGACATGTGCGTGAAAGCCGCAAGCCTGGTCCTGGGTGACAATAAGGACCTGAACCCCTCTAAATCGAGTCGTCCGTCGTCGAGGACAGGGGCAAATTTCAAAACAATCCCAAGGCGTTCGCGCAGGAAATGCCAAGGCACGATGTTGGCGTGATGCTCCATTTCCGTGAGCAGGATTTCATCCCCGGCGACCAGGGACTGTCCCAGCCCGGCGGCTACCAGATTGATGGCTTCGGTCGCTCCCTTGGTAAAGACGATCTCGGCAGACGAGGCCCCCACAAACTCTGCCACGCGGAGGCGGGCGGCTTCAAACGCCTCGGTCGTTTCATTGGCCAGGGTGTGAAGGCCGCGATGAACATTGGCATAAGAATGGGACATGGCCGCCATCATGGCATCCATGACCCGCTGCGGTTTCTGGGCCGAGGCGGCACTGTCCAAATAGATCAGCGGTTTGCCGTTCACCTGACGCTGCAAGATTGGAAACTGGGCGCGGACGGCCTCCACATCAAAGGTCACAGATCGACCTCCATGTTTTTCGTAACCCAGGCCTGAACAACAGCGCGGCCGCCCGGATTTGAAATATCATCGGCGACCTCACCCACAAAAGCCCGATCAGCAAGGCGCGCGCCGCCGGCTCGGGAAGGCCGCGCTGCTGCATGTAGAAAAGCGCCTCGTCATCCAGCGCGCCGATGGTATTGCCGTGAGCGCATTGCACGTCATCAGCATGGATCAACAATTCCGGCTTGGCATCGATCTCTGCCTTGTCGGAGAGCACCAGGGCGTGATGGCCCATCCGGGCTTCAGTCCGGTCAGCCCCCTCTTCCACCATGATCCGACCCTGGAAGACACCTCGAGACTGATCACGGACCACACCCTTGGTCAATTGATGGGTTTGGCCATCGACCCCCATATGCCGAACGCAAGTGGTCAGATCGGCGTGTCGCTTTTCCGCCAGCAAGTAGAGGCCATTGAGCCTGACCTCAGCACCGGCACCAGGATGATCGACGGTGGTTTCAAGCCGCTGACGCCGGGCACCGGACGTGGCGATGGTTTGGATAAGTGTCGCCCCGGCACCGAGCCTTGCGACAGCCCTGGCGACCAGCACGCCTTCGGCACCGTCATTGGCCAGCACCACCCGCTCCAAGCTGGCACCAGCTTCGATGTCGAAGGTCAGGTCGAAGTTGGTGACATAGGCGCTGTCGTCGCCCTCATAGGATTCAAGGAGAACTAATTTCGATCCACCCTTAAGTCTAATCGTCGCCGAGGTGCACAGCGCGGTTTCGCCCCGGGAAATCACCCGCAGGGCGAGGGTCTGGCTCATCCCGGGGGGGACCTCCAGAGCTAGGGTCTCGGCACCGCCGCTGAGGACATAGGTCGCTTCTGCCAGGCCTGCAAACGGGCCCTCGCCGAGGCCCCCTGTCGAGCCCTCAACAGCCTTGGGCGGTAGAACTCGCAGCAGGCCGCGCAGGTCTGTCCAACGCCAGTCCTCATCCCGCCGGTTGGGTAGGAGGGTGACATCGCCAGCCTCTAGGGCTGCCTTTAGGCTCACGCGACCCTCGCATACTTGTCATAGCCTTCGCGCTCCAGTTCAAGGGCCAGTTCGGGGCCCCCGGACTGGACAATCCTTCCGGCCGCCAGAACATGTACTCGATCGGGTTTGATATAGTCGAGCAAGCGCTGATAGTGGGTGATGACCAGCATGGATCGATCAGGCGAACGCATAGCGTTGACCCCTTCCGACACAATCTTCAAGGCGTCGATGTCGAGGCCGGAATCTGTCTCATCAAGGATGAGGAACCGAGGTGAAAGCATAGCTGCCTGAAAGATTTCCATGCGTTTCTTCTCACCACCTGAAAAACCGACATTGAGAGGACGTTTGAGCATGTCGAAGTCAATCTTCAGGACTGCGGCCTGAGTCCGCGCCGCCTTTAGGAATTCCGGTGCCTTGATTTCAGCCTCACCCCGCGCCTTCCGTTGAGCATTCAGGGCCGATCGAACGAAGGTCAGAGCCGGAACACCCGCAATTTCAAGGGGATATTGGAAGGACAGAAAAAGCCCCCGGGTGGCGCGTTCGCTGGCATCAAGCCCCAACATATCTTCCCCAAAGAGACTGGCAGACCCGTCCGTAACCTCATAGCCGGATCGGCCGGTGAGAACGTAGGACAGGGTCGATTTGCCAGCGCCGTTTGGCCCCATAATGGCATGCACCTCCCCCACTGGAACCTCAAGGAACAGACCTTTAAGGATCTCTTTTCCGTCAACTTCTGCGTGGAGATTATTGATTTTAAGCATTAAAACTCTCGTCAGCGAGGTATTGCGCCAGGCGTTCAACAGCAGCTTCGACACTGTCGACTGTCTCCTGCTTGCGCGGCGCGGCGCTCATATGGGCGGTGTTGCGTTTGTCGGCGGTGACGCTGGCCTTGTCGTCCTCGAAATAGACCCGCAGACGGAAGTTATCGTGGTCCAGGGTGATCGCATATCGTGTATGATCAAGAACCAGGCGCTTTTCCCGCAGGAAATCGCCTTCAGCGGCAAGAATCCCGTAAAGGGCCATGGCACGACCGTTATCGGCTTCCTGTTGCTGGCGCTCTGCCTCTTCGCGCGCCCGGCGTTCAATGTCGCGACGACCCGACTCGTCGAAAAAGGCTTGGCGCAAAGATACTGACTGAGCGTCTTTTTCAGGGTCATCCGACACTTCCTTCCAGCGAAATTGCGACCAATTTCTGAGCCTCAACGGCAAATTCCATGGGGAGTTCCTGGAGCACATCTTTAACAAAGCCGTTGACCAGCAATTGTACGGCTTCCTCCTGGGATAGACCTCGCTGCATGGCATAAAAGAGTTGGTCATCCGAGAGGCGGGTGGTGGTGGCTTCGTGTTCGAAGACACAGGCGCTATTTCGGGCTTCCACATAAGGCACGGTATGGGCCCCGCTGGTCTTCCCGATCAGCAGGCTGTCACATTGGGTGAAATTGCGTGCGCCCCGGGCCTTAGGATGGGCCGAGACCAGACCGCGATAGGTATTCGAGGAATGCCCCGCACTGATGCCTTTAGAAATAATCCGCGAGCGGGTGTTCGCGCCCAAATGGATCATTTTGGTGCCCGTGTCGGCTTGCTGCCGCCCATTGGTAATGGCGATGGAATAAAATTCACCACTGGAGCTGTCGCCGCGCAGAATACAGGAGGGGTATTTCCAGGTCACAGCAGACCCGGTTTCAACCTGGGTCCAGGAGACCTTTGATCGGTCGCCACGGCAATCGGCCCGTTTGGTGACAAAGTTATAAATGCCGCCCTTGCCGGTTTTAGGATCACCAGGGTACCAGTTCTGAACGGTAGAGTATTTGATCTCTGCGTCGTCAAGAACCACCAACTCAACCACCGCGGCATGGAGTTGGTTCTCGTCGCGCATCGGGGCCGTGCAACCTTCAAGATAGGACGCATAAGCCCCCTTGTCGGCGATAATCAAGGTTCGCTCGAACTGGCCGCTTTGTGCGGCATTAATCCGAAAATAGGTCGAGAGTTCCATCGGGCAACGAACGCCCGGCGGCACGTAAACGAAACTGCCGTCTGAAAAAACCGCAGAATTGAGGCAGGCATAATAGTTGTCGGAGGTGGGCACCACAGTGCCGAGATATTTTCTGACCAGATCTGGATGCTCGCGGACGGCTTCGCTCATAGGGCAGAAAATCACCCCCACCGCCGCCAATTCTTTCTTAAACGTCGTCACCACGGAGACACTGTCAAAGACGGCGTCCACAGCATAACGCGGTGACCCGATGACCCCGGCCAAGACTTCCTGCTCGCGTAGGGGAATCCCCAGCTTTGCATAGGTGGCGAGGATTTCAGGGTCTACCTCGTCCAAACTGGCCGGACCGGTCCTGGCCTTTGGCGCAGCGTAATAATAGCTGTCCTGGTAGTCGATCTTGGGAAAACTGACCCGGGCCCAGTCGGGCTCATCCATGGCTAACCAGCGTTCATAGGCGTCCAACCGCCATTGAAGCATCCAATCGGGTTCATCCTTTTTGGCAGAGATGAAGCGAATTGTGTCGGCGGACAAACCCTTGGGGGCGAAGTCCTGCTCAACATCAGTGACAAAGCCGTGCTCGTAGGTTTCGAGCCCTTCAACCTGATCAACTGTATCTTTGACCGCAGCCATGATCTGTCGTCCTATGCGGCGCTGGCGCGGCGCGCCGTAAATGATGTGGTCATGGTCCGCCAGGCGCTGACAAATGCAGCCCAGTCCTCTGCCGTGGTCGACCAACCGCCGCTGACCCGGATCGCACACCCTGCCAGGGCATCGAGGCCCATGGCCTGCAGGACCCGGCTGGCCTTGACCTTGCCTGATGAGCAGGCCGACCCGGCGCTCACCATGATCCCCGCTAAGTCGAGTGCCATCACCTGAAGTTCAGCGGGAAATCCCGGAAAGGCGACGCAGAGCGTGCCATCCAGGCGCGGAGCGTTTTCGGCGATCACGACTCCGCCCGCCGCCTTGACGTCTGCCGCTGCGGCGTCCCGCCATGCCTTGTTATCTCGAAGATCACCCAAGGCCGCCCGGGCCGCCGCTGCAAAGCCGGCAATACCCGGCAGGTTCTCCGTGCCCGCCCGGCGTCCCCGTTCCTGACCACCGCCGTGCTGTCGTCGGCTCAAGGTCGCCCCAGGACCAAAGGCCAGAGCACCAACGCCCTGAGGTCCCCCCAACTTGTGGGCCGAAACCGCATAGGTATCGGCCTGGAGGCTGCGACGATCCACCGCCAGTTTTCCGGCCGTTTGGATTGCATCCACATGCAGCCAGCCATCATGAGCCTTGACCATGTCCGAGGCCTCCAGGACAGGCTGGATAACCCCTGTTTCATTATTGGCGGCCATCAAGGCGACGAAGGGACGCCCATCGGCCTTATCCCATCTCGCCAGCCGGGCTGACAGCCAGTCTAAATCGGCGAGACCGTCGGGACTGACCGGAAGCAGGTCCACCCTCGCCCCCGAGGCCCTGGCCGTTTCCAGCACGCTGTCGTGCTCAATCGCACTGATAATCAGCCGCCGACTGCCCGACGCAATGGCGCTGTCTATCGCCAGACCATTAGCCTCTGTCCCGCCACTGGTGAAAACCACCGTAGAACTGCCCCCTCCGATCAAGGCCGCGACATCAGCCCTAGCCCCTTCCAAGAGGCCCCGGGCCGCCCGGCCTGCGCTATGAACCGACGACGGGTTGCCGACGCCGGCCATGGCCGAAACAACGGCATCGACCACTTCGGGGCGAACCGGCGCGGTCGCATTGAAATCAAGATAGACCCCCGGCCTCATAACGAAGGGGCTTCCGGTGCCAGGCGCCCCAAGGCGACATCGGCCAAGGAAACTGAGGCCAGATAGCCCTCGATCTTGCGCCCCATTTCCTCCCAGAGGTCGTGGGTCAGACACCGCTCACCCTTCAACATGCAGCCCTTGGCCTTGCCGCTGCAACGGGTGGCGCGCAGCGGCTCATCCACGGCCATCACGATCTCCGCAATTGATGTGGCGTCGGCGGTCCGGGCGAGCAGGTATCCTCCGCCGGGGCCGCGAAAACTTTGCACCAAACCCTGACGGCGAAGGCGCGAGAAGAGTTGTTCCAGATACGATAATGAAATCTGCTGTCGCACGGCAATATCGGCCAGGGACACCGCCTGATCACGACTGGGCGAACCCTGACGCCGCGCTAGGTCGGCCATGGCCATAACCGCATACCGCCCCTTGGTGCTAAGTCTCATATCGCTTGCGGGTTCCAGTCGGTTTTTTCGAGCGTTTTGCAGGCACCTTGTGCTAAAGCCGCCGCCTTGCGCTGAATTATCCTGATTGTGAGACGCACTTAGGAAGACCCAGCCGGATAGTCAACTATTACACCCCGCGCAAATGGGGACAATTCAAAGGTTCGACATGCCTGAGGTGGTTTTAACCGGCGCAGCCGGACGGATCGAAGGACGTTACACGGCGGGTAAGACAGAAACGGCCCCCATCGCCCTGATCATGCACCCTCACCCCAAGGCCGGGGGACAGATGAATAATCCGGTCAATGTACAGCTTTTCCACCTGTTCATGAAGCGCGGGTTTTCGGTCCTGCGCTTCAACTTCCGCGGGGTTGGTCGCAGCCAAGGCGAATTTGACTCCGGCATTGGTGAGCTGGCCGATGCCGCCACCGCCCTGGACTGGCTGCAAACCACCAATCCAGCGGCCTCGCAATGCTGGGTCGCCGGTTATTCCTTCGGGGCCTGGGTCAGTATGCAGCTCCTGATGCGCCGCCCTGAAACCGATGGATTTATAACCGTCTCGCCGCCGACCAACATGTACGACTTCAGCTTCCTGGCCCCCTGCCCCGCCTCGGGCCTGATCCTGCACGGCAGCGCCGATACCGTCGTCCCGCCGGTGGAGGTTGAGCGGGTGGTCTCTAAACTGCGCACCCAGAAGGGCATTATTATCGACCATGAAGTGGTGGAAGGGGCTTCACACTTCTGGGCGGAAAACCTGCCGGACGTTGAGCGCCATGTGGGCAATTATCTGGACAAGCGGATCGCCGCCGAGCCTATTTAGCCCTCCCGCAAGATTCAAGGGACGCAAGGCCGCTACATGATGCAAAGCCCCCGCTACGCCCTGGCCGCCCTCGCCTTGGCGTCGGGTATCCTGCTGACCTCTGCTGTACCATCCCAGGGACAGGGCGCGTTTCAGAACCCGCCTGTGCCCAAGGCGTACGCTGCGTCGATCGAGGAACAGGGCGGGGTCTATGACGGCCCGGTCGCGGCCTATGTCGCCAGGGTCGGGGATCGGGTGGCCACCGCCGCCGGGCGCGGCGGTCAGTGCGGCTTTCATGTGATCAACAGCACGGTGGTCAACGCCTTCACCTCGCCGCCCGGCTGCCATGTCTACATCACCCGGGGCCTGCTCTCGGTGATCAATAGCGAGGCCGAGCTCGCCGGAACCCTTGGCCACGAGATCGGCCATGTGAACGCCAACCATGCGGACAAGCGCCAAAATCGTACCCTGATCACTGGCCTAGGGGCCTGGTGCTCGGGGCCGTCACCAAGTCGGACTCCATCGCCCAGATCGCATCGCAAGTGGGTCAGCTGACCGTGCTCAGCTATTCCCGCAATCAGGAATATGAGGCCGACTCCTTAGGCGTCCAGTACCTGCCCAAGGCGGGATATTCCGCCTCAGGCCTCACCGACACCTTGCGGGCTATTCAGCGGGAAGACCAGTTGGAGACCCAACAGCGAGGCCAGGGCGATAGGGCCGTCCCCGGCTGGCTGCGTACCCACCCTCTGACCTCTGATCGGATCGCCCGCACAGTGCAACTGGCCGCCGCCGCCCCCACCGTTCCGCCCCAGCCCGACGGCTTCCTCGCCGCCACCGACGGTATGCTCTATGGCGATGATCCAGATCAGGGTTTCGTGATCGGTCGCACCTTTGCCCACAAGGGCCTGGGCATAGGCTTTGAAACGCCCCCGGGCTTTAGCCCGAACAAAGGGGCCAGCGCCGTAACCCTGTCTGGCCCCAATGGTGCCCGCGCCCTCTTCTCAAGCGGCCGCCTGGGCGGCGCACGGTTGGAGGACTATGCCGCCCAACTCATGCGCCGGGCGGCGGGTCAGACCCCGGTGGCTGTGGGTCAGCCCCAAGCCTCAAAGATCAACGGGATCGACGCCGTGCTCTTGCCTGGCCTCGTCCGAACCTCATCAGGAGATATGGAGGTGGTGGTCGTAGCCTATGCCACCGGCGGCGACACCGCCTATCAATTCATCGCCCAGGCCCCCGCCGGAACCGCCAGGGTTTTTGATCCCCTATTCAATTCCTTCCACAAACTCACCCCTGCAGACGCCGCCGAGCTGAAGAGCAAGCGCCTGGAACTGATCACCGTCAGGCCCGGCGACACCGTGGCCAGCCTGTCAACCAAGATGGCCGTAGACAGCTATCAGCAGGAGACCTTCCTGGCGATCAATGCGTTGGACGCTGGGGCGGTGCTGAAGCCTGGGCGGCGGGTGAAGCTGGTGAGTTGGGGGAGGTAGGGTGCGGCATCGCCCGATTTTGACATATTAGCTAATTCGGGCCCAGTCACTGCAAATCATACAGTTTCAGAATATCCACTAAGATGCTGAAAAACACGGTTTCTTGAAATAGATTTCAGATAAGCCGAGACGCCCGAACCAGTTTAACGCCCTGCGCTCGAAATTCCCTATGCGGTAACCCTAGGGACACTCCATCACGCATTTAACCACCATCATATGCTTTTGCTGTGGTAGTGATTGTGGCTCCTGCGAATTGGGGGATAACTTGGCAAAAGATTTAACTTGGGAATGAGCCTCTAGAGCTACGAACTATGAATTCTCGATATCCGGTGACAGGTCCACCTATCCCCGTCGAATTGCTACGCGATATCCTACCATCAAGGCAAAGGTACTACTGATTCAAGAGAGCCGAGGAGGAAAGGACCGTCCGCTGGAATTGGCGCACCCCTACGATCTCCCTGCGCCTTACGACCCCTCAGTGGGTAACGCCGCACTCAAGGGCTCAAAAATAATCCGTAATCGCGTGCCGGTGGCCTCCGCATAGCGGCGAAGGGTTTTGAGGGATGGGTTGCCATGCCCGCCCTCAAGCCGGGCAATCGCGGGCTGTGAGGTCTGCATACGCCTTGCGATCTCCTCTTGGGAAATATCCGCCTCGGATCGCGCTTCAATCAGCGCCGCGGCCAAAGCGAATTCCCCATCCAACGCATTATAAGCGTCCTGATAGGTCGGATCCTTGCGCCATTCAGCAAAGGCTTCCTCGACTGCGACCATTTTCCGGCTCATATCACCTCCTTTGCGCGTTCCCGCGCCAGATCTAATTCTCGTTTCGGCGTCTTCTCGGTTTTCTTTATGAAGGTCCGAAGGACAACGATCCGTCGCCCAGACGCCGTTATGTAAATGGCGCGAGCAATCCCATCACGCCCGATCAGCCTCATCTCCCAGAGTTTGTCTTCGAGATGCTTGACGTAAGGCTCCCGCACCTTCTCCAAGCCATGCTCACGTATCAACATGACGATCCGCTCGAACTTGGCGCGCATGTCCGTTGGCAGCGCAGCCAATTCCGCTTGAGCCGCTTCATTGACGAATAGAACAGACCAGCTCATCTAGGTTTCATAAAAATATCATATATGATATAATCATGTAGCGCAAGTAAGGTTGAGTTTGGGTGGCCCTCGAGAAAGCAGTAGCCGCCCCCTAAGCCGCCCGTCGCCCCGCCGTCTCGAAGCTCTCATCCAGGAACCCCCGAATCCTCGGCATCACGTCCGCCGCCCGCGACACCAGGAACAGGTGCCCTCCCCCGGGAACGATTTCCAGGGTGGCATTAGGGATCAGGCCTTCGAGAATCTTGCCATTGATCGCGGGGACGATGCGGTCGTCATCGCCCATCAAGATCAGGGTCGGCGCCTTCATCAGGGGCAGGAAGGGGACGCTGGTCCAGCCGACCATGGCGCCTAGCTGATAAAGATAACCCGTCCGCGTCGGCGGGACGATCCGCGCGATATGATCATCTGCCCCGAGATTTTCGCCGCCATAGAGGGTCTGGAAGTTCTTCCGCATGAAGTCTGGGTCGATATAACGCTGCGGGTCAGCCATTTTTGACAGGGACTTCATATCCCCCGGCACCATGACCATGCCCGCCGACGTGGCCGCCAGGATCAGGCGTCCGGTCCGGCGCGGATGCTGGAAGGCGAATTGTTGCGCCAGCCCCCCGCCCCAGGACACCCCCATCACATCGACCTTGTCATAGCCCAGTTGATCCAGCACCCGCGCCGCCGTCCAGGCCATAGTCCAGGGGCGATAGGGCGTGGTCGGTCTGGGTGAACCGCCGACGCCGGGCATGTCGAAGGTGATTAGGTCGCGATCGGTGAACCAAGCGGCCAAGGGGGCCATGAGCTCGATGCTCGCACCGATGCCGTTGAAGAATAGAAGGGGCCGCTTCTCCCCCTCGCTCTGGTTGGTCGCCTTCCACACCGCCACCCGCAATTGGCGGCCGCCAGCCTGCATGAGCTGGATGAGAGCCCCGTTTGTGTCGTCTATTGAGGTCTTGCTCACGGGGCTTATCTCCGATCAGCCGAAGGCGTATTGGCCCGGCGCGGGGCCGAGGGATTTGTAGGTCTTGCTACCGGTAGCCTTCGGCGCGGCTTTAAGCGCCCCTGCCCGCTCGCCCAGCCATGCCGCCCAGAACGGCCACCAAGACCCGGCATGTTCCTCGGCCGCCTCGTTCAGCCAGGCGTCAATGTCCGCAGGGGGGCGGGTCTTAGAGTGGAAGTATTTCGACTTGGGATTTCCAGGTGGGTTCAGCAGGGCCTGGATATGACCCGACTGGGACAGGACGAACTCCACCTTCTCCGAGCCGATCAGTTGGGTGGTGCGATAACAGGCCTTCCAGGGGGTGATGTGGTCCGTAACGCCAGCAACGATGAAGACATCGTTCGTCACCGCCTTCAAGTCTACCAAATGCCCCGCCAATTCCACCTTTCCGGGATGGCGGAAGGGCTGGGTCTCATAGACACCCAAATAATCGGAATGGAGGGTCGCCGTCAGATTGGTGGCGTCATTGTTCCAGTAGAGAATGTCAAAGGGTGCCGGGGGCTCCCCGTGCAGATAATTATTGATCACATAGTTCCAGACGAGATCATTGGGGCGCAGCCAAGCGAAGGTCCGCGACAGGGAATATCCCTCCAGAATCCCCTTCTTGGCCGAACGCCGACGGGCCATTTCCAGGCCGTGTTTTGAGACCAAGGCCCCGCTTTCGCTATCGCTCGCGTCGGGGTCCAGAACGCAAACCATTAGGGAAACCGCGTTGATCCGCCCATCCCCGCGAGAGGCCAGCTTGGACAGTAGGGTCGCCGTTGTAATCCCACCAGAGCAGGCCCCGGTGACATTGACCTTGTCGGACTTGGTGACCTGGGCGATGACGTCGGTGGCCTCGATCAGGGAGTCCACATAGTGGCCCAGCCCCCAGGCGGCATGTTCCTTTGACGGATTGCGCCAGCTGGCCAGGAAGACGGTGAAGCCCTGGGCCACCAGAAAGCGGACCATGCTCTTGTCTGGGGACAGGTCGTTCACATAGGCCTTGTTGATCTGCGGCGGGATAATCATCAGGGGAATTTCCCGCACCTGCTCAGTCGCCGGGGCGTACTGGATCAGCTCCATAATCTCAGTGCGATAGATGACATCGCCGGGGCTGGTGGCCAGGTTTTCACCGACCTTGAAGGGCCGCTTGTCCACCTGACTGACAATGCCGTCGTTTTTGGTCATGTCCTCGTAAGCATTCTGTAGCCCTTTCACCAGGGACACTCCGCCCGTCTCAAAAGCCTTCTTCAGGGCTGAGGGGTTGCCGATCAGGGTATTGGTTGGAGCCACCGAATCCATGACCATGCCAGTGATGAAAGACGCCCTAGCCCGCTCAAGATCATCAAAATCGACATCCTGAATCCAGGCATTCATGCTCTTCTGCGCGGCCAGATAGTATTGCATGGCCCCTTTATAGACAGGATTGGTCCTCCAGGCCGGGTCCATGAACCGCTTATCCTTGGGTGAGGGCGCGAGTTCAGATTTTCCCGTCACAATGTCAGCCACTTCCGCGCCGAAGGCCTTCAAGTGTTTGAGGGTCTTGGCCGGACGGCCGGCGGTTTCGCGCAACATCACGGCAATCGCGCCCACCAGATCCTCCCGGGCAATCCCGATCATCGGATTGAGGCCGCTGGTATTTTCGGTTGCACCGCCGCCTTCGAGGCGAATCCCAGGCTTGGTCATGTTTATCTCCCATTCGACCGGATCATTTCCGCCCGGCTCCGGCTGTAGTACCTATGGTGCGGGCAGTTCGCCGGAAGTCAAATGGAACGCGAAAGCATGAAGACCCGCGACAGAATTCTGACCACCGCCCTGGATTTGTTCAACGACGAGGGTGTGGGTGGACAGTCGGCCTTGGATATTGCCTCGGCCATGGGGATCAGCGCGGGACATCTTTATTATCATTTCAAAGGCAAGTCCGAAATCCTGACCGGTCTGATGGCCCGCCATCGCGAGGAAATCGACCTGGTGGCGACCGCCCTGCGGGACGCCGCCGCAAGTCCTGACCTCGACCTCGAAACCCTCTGGACCCATGTCCACATCCTGGTGGAGGAGACCTGGGACGCCCGGTTCTTCTGGCGCGAACCTGCCCTGGCGGGCACGCTGCCCGAGCTGGCCGAGACCGCCCGCCACATCCTAAAGACCGTCAAATCCGCCGTGCGAGAGACCCTTACCGCTCTCGCGGAGCGGAATCTCCTGCTGGGCTCACCGGAGGTTCTCGACGGTTTCGCCGACCAGATCACCACCGGAATCGCTTTTCAGACCGAGGTCCTCACCCTTGAGGCGGTTGCCGGATCACCGCGCGAGCTGATCGCCCGCGCGGCGGCCCGGATTATGTTGCCTGTCGCCGGACTGGCCCGCCCTTAGGTCTCGACTCCCTCGACTGTCTCAGCCGGTTGGGCCGTCTTAGTCGGCTTCTTGGTCTTTTCCGCCTTCAGGGCCGCCACTTCGGCCGTCAACACCTCAACCTGCTTGGTCAGGCCTTCGACGGCGTGGCTGAGCGCCGTCATATTGAAGGGGGCGAAGGTTTCACCGAGCGATTTCTTCACGTCTTCCAAGCGAGCGTCCAAGGCGGCCCGGCGGGTTTCAGCCACATCCTTGGTCTTCTTGGTAATATCCTCGACCATATCGGCGACCTTCTTACCTGCCGGTGCCTTGGCGATGCGGGTGCGGACCAAGTCTTCGATCTTCTCGCCCTTAGCAACCAGATCATCGAAGGAATGATTGGCCTTTTCCGCGAACTTTTCCGCTGCATCGGTAGCACCGTCATAGGCACGCCCATAGGCACCGACCCCAGCCAACCAGATCTTCCGGGCAATGTCGGGGTCAAAAAAAGTCTTGGAGGCGGTCTTTTCGGCCTTGGCGGCCTTTTCGGTCTTGGACTTCGCCATGTGGAATCTCCGTCTGATTATGTGGCACTCCGTCGGAGCGCGATGAACCGGGAGATAGGCGCGGTCTTTAGAAAATGCATTCTAACGGCGAGGGATGCCGTTAATACATCAAAAACGCCTGCCTTTCTTCGCGCCATGACTCTTCGTCTGGTAGGGTTAGGGCGTCGAGGTCTGAGGCGGCAGCGTCGGGATCATCCACCCATTCCCGCAGCAGGGGTCCGCCGTTGATGACGTCGATGGCCAGCTTGCCGATCTCGTATTCGTAAGGAAAATCCCGCCAGAGCTCATAATCCGGATAGAGGGTGCGGATCGCCTTGAAGGCCAGGGCCTGCACGCGCCAGGGGCGAAAGGCCTCATGGTCATAGCATGGCCCCTCCACGTGGATCTGGATGCCTTGGCACAGCCTACCCACATGCTTGTGGAAGGTCGGCTCGAACCAGCACGCTCTTGAGTGACATCCTGCCAGCCATTGCGGGGCGGCTCGGGTCATTTCAGCGATGACTTGAGCCGCGTTGATGTCGGGGGCTCCAAAAACTTCCAGAGGTCGAGTCGTCCCCCGGCCCTCAGACAGGGTCGCACCCTCGACCATGACCGTACCGGCATAGGCCCGGGCCATGGACAGGTTCGGCGCATTGGGGCTGGGATTGACCCAGGCGCGCTCACCCAGGGGCCAGCCAAAACCCGGACCGGCGTCCGGCGCCCAGCCTTCCATCTCGATCACCCGGTATTCAAGGTTGAGATTCAGGGTCTTGATGAACCATCCGCCTAGTTCGCCCAGAGTCAGGCCGTGACGCATGGGCATGGGTCCGGCCCCGACGAAGCTCTCCCACCCATCCCGAAGGCGAAGCCCCTCCACCGGGCGTCCCGCAGGGTTGGGACGATCCAGCACCCAGACCGCCTTGCCGTGTTTTGCCGCAGCTTCCAGCACATAACGAAGGGTGGTGATGAAGGTGTAAATTCGGCAACCCAGATCCTGAAGGTCCACCAACAGGACATCGAAACTGTCCATCATGACCTCCGTCGGTCGGCGCACCTCACCGTAAAGACTGAAGATCGGGATGCCGTGAATTGGGTCCACAAAGTCCGGGGACTCCACCATATTGTCCTGTTTGTCGCCCCGGAGGCCATGCTGGGGACCAAAGGCCGAGGTTAAATTGACCCCGAGGGAGGACAGGGCATCCAGGGCGTGAGTCAGGTCCGCCGTGACGGAAGCTGGGTGGCCCAGCAGGGCGACGCGCCGACCGCCGAGATCAGCGCGGAGAACGGCATCGTCGCAGAAGCGATCAAGTCCGACTTTCATGGATCAGCCTCCAGCCAGGGTGAGTGCGAAAGACCTTGGGTGATGAAAATCGGGCTTACCCGGCGGGTGGGCCAAGGACCAATAAGAATAATGACCTTCCACAGATTCGATCACGGCGCAGAGGGCAAGACGCCAGTTGACCTTGGCGAAGGCAGGCAGGCAAAGGCGCGCCGTCAGCTCCAGGCCGTTTCTAGTCCGCTGAATGGCGAGGTTTGGAACAACTTCAGAGGCCGTCATGCCCAAGCGATAATCTTCAAACCTGTAGCCGGCCCATTGGCCTGAAGGCGAGAAGTTGAATTCCAGATAGCTCGTTTCTCCTACCGCCTGCATGAAGACTTCAAGGCAGGTATGACGCCAGAGCTCATCTGCCCTCTGAGCCGTCGCCATTTCCGGCAGGCAGAGCTGGGGCGTAACGCCGACCAAGCGATAGGTCAGGTCAAGACGATCACCGTCTGAGCGTATAGCGTCAACCTCGATAGCCGAAATCGGCAGGTCCAGTGCGGGAGCGAAGGGCGCAAGAGCATGGGGCATGGCCTTGACTGCCACGGCCTCGGAGGTCTAGCTAGAGCCATGTTCGTCGAGTGCCTCCTCAGCCGCTTCTATTACGCCCGCCCCTAAGCGCGGCGCGGACGAACCCTTGCGCCCCCTTTCAAAGGTCGGTGCCGCTGAATTTTCCAGGCTTCCGGCCCCTTCCCGTCCGGAGACCTCAACATGCCCCTCGAAATTGCGACCTCTGACGTGTTAGAGCCCGCGTCAACTTTCCCAGAGTTAGGCCTCATGTCCGCCGACACCGTCTTCAAGTCCGACCTGCTGCGCTCCATGCAGGCGCGCGGCTACATCCATCAGATCACCCATCCGGCCGAGCTGGACGCCGCCGCCGCTTCAGGGATCGTGACGGGTTACATCGGGTTCGACGCCACGGCCTCGAGCCTGCACGTCGGCAGCCTTATTCAGATCATGATGCTGCGCCGCCTCCAGCAGGCGGGCCATAAGCCCATCGTGCTGATGGGCGGCGGGACGACCAAGGTCGGCGATCCCACCGACAAGGATCAGTCGCGCCCCCTGCTCAGCGAAGCGCAAATCCAATCGAACATCGACTCTATCCAGGCGGTGTTCGCCAAGTTTCTGGCCTTCGGCGATGGCCCGACCGATGCGGTCATGGTCAACAACGCCGATTGGCTGGACAGGCTGGGCTATGTCCAGTTCCTGCGGGAGTTCGGGGTCCACTTCACCGTCAACCGGATGCTGAGCTTTGAGAGCGTCAAGCTGCGCCTCGAGCGCGAACAGCCCATGACCTTCCTCGAATTCAACTACATGCTGATGCAGGCCACAGACTTCCTGGAGTTGGAGCGGAATTTCGGCTGCGCCCTGCAAATGGGCGGCTCCGACCAATGGGGCAATATCCTGAACGGAGTCGAGTTGATCCGCCGGGTGGATCAGAAGCCTGCCTTCGGCCTGACCACCCCCCTGCTCTCCACGGCCTCCGGTCAGAAAATGGGTAAGACCGTGGGTGGAGCCGTCTGGCTCAACGCCGATTTGCGCAGCCCTTATGACTACTGGCAGTTCTGGCGGAACACCGAAGACGCCGATGTTGGGCGGTTCATGCGCCTATTTACCGACCTGCCCCTGGACGAGATCGCGAGGTACGAGGCCATGGAAGGCGCGGCGATCAACGACGCCAAAAAGGTGTTGGCGAATGAAGCCACCCGGATGCTGCACGGGCAGGCGGCGGCGGATGCTGCGGCAGAGGCCGCGCGGGTTGCCTCGAGGTCGGTAGTGTCTCAGCCGATATGCCGACCCATGAGGTCAGCACCTCAGACCTCAAAGCAGGCATTGTTCTAGCGGCCCTTGTTGTTGATGCGGGCCTTGCAACCTCCCGGGGTGAGGCACGCCGACTGGCCCAGGGCGGTGGTCTGCGGGTCAATGACCTCGCCGAAGTCGATGGAGCCCGGGTCATTTTCCCGAGCGATCTGATCGACGGCGTTATCAAATTGGCGGCAGGCAAAAAGAAACTCGTCCTGATCAAACCGGTTTAGGAGCACTGACACATGAGCGATATAATTGTGGGCCAACCAGCCCCTGACTTCACCCTTGCCGGGCCCGAGGGTGACCTGACCCTGGCAAGTTTCAAGGGGCGCGGGCTTGTCCTTTATTTTTATCCGAAGGATGACACCCCAGGCTGCACCAAAGAGGCTCAAGGCTTTTCGGAGATGGCGGCAGAATTCGAAAAAGCCGGTGTCGCCATTCTCGGCGTTTCCAAGGACAGCGTCGCCAGCCATGCCAAGTTCATAAAGAAATATGACCTTAGCTTTGCCCTGGGCTCTGACCCTGAAGGCGCAACCCTGGAGGCCTATGGAGCCTGGGTCGAGAAGTCGATGTATGGTCGGCAATATATGGGAATAGACCGATCAACCTTCCTGATCGACAGATCAGGGGTTTTGGCAGCGATCTGGCGCAAGGTGAAGGTGTCCGGGCATGTGATTGAGGTTCTGAAAGCCGCCCAAAGCCTATGAATCAAGTCCAAAGCCTCTGAATCAGGTGTTGCGTTTTGGTCTCAATTTTTTTGAAGAGGTCGCATAGGATCAATCACTCTTTTCGTGGCCTCACAAATAATTAATTGTTTTGAGCGATAAAGAAGATTCGAGATTTACGTCCTGGCGACGCATTTTGCCTTGCCTAATAGGCGCTCGTCTTCCATACCTCGTATTATCCTCTGGCCTCCCGGCTCTAATGAATGCGGTGAGCATGACACGCTTAGAGCGCTTGGCCGACTTCATTGCTCGCCTATTTCCTGAGCGACATATTTATGTTCGCTCCGACGGCGAGATGCGCGGTTTTGTTCTGAGTACCAGTAATCAGCTGATGATTGCCGGAGTTGTTGCTGTCTGCGGTCTTTGGCTAGGCATATCTACGGCGATGATCGCTGTTAACGCCTTCGCACTTTCGGCTTCAGATAAGCAAATGGCCCAAATGCAGGCCAAATCCGAGCGTTGGGTGGCCGACCGGGAAGCCCGCCTGAACAGCGCTGTGGCCCAGCTGGATGCGGCCAACGGCTCAATCGGCTCATTGGCGGCGATCGTCGAAAAACGACACGCAGCCTTAGCCATGCTTTTCACCCAAACCAGGGATGAACCTGGGTTGGCGCAGGCTGTCGCCCCGACCCTGCAATTGGCTTCGACGGTCGCAAAAACCGTGGGGCCTGCACGGCGAATTGAGATTATTCGCGCCAGCCAGGAGCGCCTGATTGATGCTGCTGACAATTTCGCCAAGGGTCGGGCAGATAGGTTGCGGCTGGCTTTTCGTTTAGCGGGGCTCAGCCCGTCGGACTTTTCAACCTCCGCCAGCAGTTTGGGTGGCCCACTTATTGACGCCAAGGATCCGCAGGCACTCGCCGCGATCTTAGATGTCGATGAGAACTTTGCCAGGCGGATTCAGCACGCCGCGACCAACCTTTCTGACGCCCATGCCATGACCAGGGTCGCGGCGAAACTGCCCCTGGCCAAGCCGACAGACGACACACTGCGTTCGAGCGGTTTTGGCGTGCGGTTCGATCCTTTCAATGGGCGGCCCGCCTTTCATTCCGGTCTGGACTTCACCGGCGGTATCGGCTTGCCGATCTATTCGACGGCTCCGGGGATTGTCTCGTTCACCGGCGTGCGTTCGGGATACGGAAACACCGTCGAGATTGACCACGGCTCAGGGTTTAAGACCCGCTATGCCCACCTATCGGGGATTTCCGTTTCCGTAGGTGAACGGGTTGCAGTGGGCGAGCGCATTGGGGCCATGGGCTCTACAGGTCGCTCAACGGGGCCCCACCTCCATTACGAGGTCTGGGTAAACGGACGTGCGCAGAACCCTGATCGCTTCCTCAAAGCAGGTGATTATGTTCAGCAAGCGACCTCCTAATCCCGATACAAAAAACCTCGCAGCCTTAGACGGTCGTCAGCCTGCCGCCTTGCCTTCAGTCGGTGGAAATACGGCCAAGTCGAAACCCAGAGTGGCGTCTCTGCTATCCGAGAACCTGACCATCGAAGGCAATCTGTTAAGCGACGGCGAAATTCAAATTGACGGTGTTGTCAGGGGCGATATTCGCGTGGGCAAGCTGACCCTCGGGGAAACGGGCCATATTGAGGGTCAGATCTTCGCGGAATCTGTGGAAATCCGCGGGCGCATGATCGGATCAATCACGGCCAAGCAGGTCAAACTTCTAGGAACGGCTCATGTGGAAGGCGACATCACCCATGAGCAATTGGCCATGGAAACCGGTGCCTTCTTCCAGGGGCGAAGCCTGAAGTTTCAGCGCCCACCTGCCGTGCCCACCCCTTCAAATGCTATGACCGAGACGCTCCCCCTCACGCCAAAGGTTTAGAGCCCTACCGGGTTACACCGACGCGCTGGGCTAGGCTGGCCCCCATAAAGCGGTCAAGGTCGCCATCGAGGACTCCATCTGTATCCGAAGTCTCCACCTCGGTGCGCAGATCCTTGACCATCTGATAGGGGGCCAGGACATAAGATCGGATTTGATGGCCCCAGCCGATGTCCGTTTTCTGATCTTCCAGAGCCTGAGCGGCAGCCTCACGTTTTTGCAATTCTAGCTCGTAAAGGCGCGCTCGAAGCATTTTCCACGCCTCCTCGCGGTTCTGATGCTGTGATCGCCCCATCTGGCAAGCCACGGCAACACCGGTGGGGATGTGGGTCAGGCGCACGGCGCTGTCGGTCTTGTTGATATGCTGTCCGCCCGCCCCGGACGCGCGATAGGTGTCAGTCCGCACGTCGGAGGGATTAATATCGATGATGATCGTATCGTCTACCACTGGATAGACCCAGACGGACGCGAAGCTCGTATGTCGTTTGGCCGCGGCATCGAAGGGTGAAATGCGGACCAGCCTGTGAACACCGGCCTCGGTTTTGAGCCAGCCATAGGCATTGGTACCCTTGATCTGCAGGGTCACCGATTTGATACCGGCCTGATCCCCGCTCGTTTCTTCCAGAAAATCAACGGTCATACCGTGAGCCTGGGCCCATCGGGTGTACATGCGCAGCAACATACCGGCCCAGTCACAAGACTCCGTCCCGCCAGCCCCGGAATTGATTTCGACAAAGGCATCATTGCCATCGGCCTCGCCCGATAGCAGGGCTTCCAGTTCCGACCGCGCGGCCCGATCTTTCAAGCCCTTGAGCTGCAGACGCGCCTCCTCCAGGCTGGCCTCATCACCCTCCTCATCGGCAAGCTCCGCATAGCCGATGGCATCACTCAGATTTCGCTCCAAGGACTGCACAGCTTCCACAGACGCTGCGAGCCGGGAGCGTTCACGGCTTATGGACTGAGCCGCCGCGGCATCATCCCAAAGGGTCGGGTCCTCGACCCGGGCATTCAGCTCATGCAGTTTTCGAAGGGCCTGTTCCCAGTCAAAGACGCCTCCTGAGCAGTTCAATCGACTGCTCGATGTCTGCCTTCGCGGCCTCAACATCTGCTCTCATGTGAATCTCCGTAGGTGTCCTGTTCCAGCACGGCGTGGACAGGGGTTAGTAAAGGCCGTTCATATCATCCGCCTTTTTTGGTAGCGGCGCAGACGTGGGGTTGCCGGTCTCGTTACCCGGCAGGCTCAGATACGGCTTTGGCCCATCCGCCGGAGTCTCCCCCAGGGAAATATCGGCCACCTTAGGTTCGGTGCCAGGGCGGAAAGCCTCACGAATACCATGAATCATAATGAATTTAGCATTTCTGGGGGCTTTGAAGTCGCTCTTGGGAAGTGAGCGGGTCGCCGCCTGCATGAATTCGGTAAAAATCGGCACTGCGGCCACCGTCCCGGTCTCGCCGCTTCCGAGTGACCGGTTGTCGTCAAAACCCACAAAGACCCCGGCGACAATCTGAGGCGTAAAGCCGACAAACCACGCCGAGCGATATTCATTGGTTGTGCCTGTCTTGCCTCCGACCGGTCGCCCAAGCACCGAAACCGCCGTCGCTGTGCCCCGCTGGACTACACCTTGGAGCATGGTGGTGATCTGATAGGCGGTTACGGGATCCATAACTTGAGCCCCGGCCGGCGCGATGCGCGGGCTCTCGTCGCCATTGAATCCGGTCTGACAATGGAAGCAGTCCCGTTTATCTGCGCGGAATATGGTCTTGCCCTGTCCATCCTGAACAATTTCAATCAGGTGCGGTTCGATCTTGCGTCCGCCATTGATAAATGAGGCATAGGCTGCGGTGATCCGGAAGGGCGTCGTCTCCCCCGCCCCCAAGGCCATGGCCAGGACCGGGCTCATATTCTTTATGACCCCCAGCCGTCCGGCCATATCTGCAACCTTCGTCATGCCCACACCCTGGGCAAGGCGAACCGTCATCGCATTGCGCGACAGCTCAAGGCCCTGACGGAACTGCAGGGCCCCATAATACTTTTTGTTGTAATTTTCCGGGGTCCACGCCTCACCGTCATTGCCCTGCAAGGTGAAAGGTGAGTCCATAATCACGCTGGCGGGGGTATAGCCGTTCTCCAGGGCCGTGGCATACACAATCGGCTTAAACGACGAGCCCGGCTGACGCAGGGCCTGGGTCGCGCGGTTAAAACTCGACAGTGAAAAGGAATATCCGCCGACCATGGCCAGGACGCGACCGGAATTGGGTTCGATCGCCACCAACGCGCCGTTCACAGCCGGCGTTTGCCTTAAGCGGAAGCCGCCGCTTGAGGCGGGTTCTACCAGGATGACATCACCGGCACTCAGACCTTTTCCGGCCCGCGCCCAACGCACGTCTTCCGGAGTCAGCAAGCCGCTCTGGCCGGTTTGCAAAACCCTGATCTTGACGGATCTGCCAGCCGCTTCGGTAACCACTGCGGTCCGCCACTCCCGGCGCTCGGACGGCAGATCAACCTTAACCGTCATGGTCTCCCAACCGGGGGTCAACCGTACCCGCTTGGTGGCACCGCGCCATCCGTGTCTGCGATCATAAAGCTCAAGACCATCCATCAGCGCCATGCGTGCGGCCGTCTGCATGCTGGGATCAAGGGTCGTGCGAATATAATAGCCGCTCTCGTTCAGCCGGGGCCCCAGGGTTGCCAGCCCCCGACGACGAACCTCTTCCACAAAGAAATCTGCATCGCGATATTTGGCGCGACTGGGTGCCGCCTGCACCGTCAAATCCTCTTTCTTAGCCGCCTCAGCCTGGGCCTTGGTAACCCAACCCAACTCGGCCATCTGGTCCAAAATCCAGTTGCGCCGGGCGATGGCATTGGCCTTGCGCCGGATCGGATGATAGTTGTCAGGCCCCTTGGGCAAGGCAGCCAGATAGGCGCTCTGCGCGAGAGTCAGGTCTGAGATCGACTTGCCAAAATAATTGTAGGCGGCGGCACCAACACCAAAAGACCGATAGCCGAGCCAAATCTCATTCAGATAGAGTTCAAGTATCTGTTCCTTGCTCAAGGTTTGTTCCAGGCGACGCGCCAGGATCGCCTCCTTGAGTTTTCGTCCCATGGTGGCGTCACTGGTCAGCAGGACGTTTTTTGCGACCTGCTGGGTGATGGTGGAGCCGCCCTCCAGGCGCTTGCCATGAGTGATGTTGACAAGGTTTTTCAGTACCGCCCTGGCGAGGCCGGAGGGGTCCACACCCCCATGCTGAAAAAACCCATGATCTTCTGCAGCTAGAAAGGCCTGAGCAAGCTGGGGCGGGATATTGTCATAAGGAACAAATATCCGTCGCTCCCGACTGAACTCCCCGATCAAGGTGCCGTCCATGGCGTAGGCACGGGTCGCCGTCGGCGGACGGTAGTCAACCAAATCCCCGGCATCGGGCATGTCATGGAACAGCCATGCTGTGTAAATGGCTATGGCCAAGCCCCCAGCCGCGATCAGGCTCAACACCGAAACGCCGGCGATCGCGACCCAACTCTCGGGGGGTTTCAAGACGAAGCAACCTCCACGGGATCCGTCGTCCCGCCTTTATCCTCGTCTAGTGCGGGTTTCGCAAAAGGGGAAGTCGGATTTTCGGAGGTTAACTCAGAGACCTCAACCTAAGACCTCAACAAGCTCGACCTGCCATTGAGCCCCGACAGCAGCAGGCCTCCGAACCCAATTCGGATTGGACTATTACCGCGACGCCAACCGGGTTTCATGCGCAAAATAGGCTTCAATGGCATCGGCCACGGCACCCGTCAGCTTTTCCCGCCCTTTGGAGTCCATTAACACCGCCTCATCGTCGGGACTGGTGATGAACCCCATTTCGAGAAGGACCGCAGGTACATCCGGGGCCAAGAGCACGGCCAGGCCGGCCTCACGATGGCTGCGGCGCAAAAGAGTCTGATTTTCTGAGAGTCGCTCCAGCAGAAGCTCAGCAAAGGTTGCCGAGCGATTCTTGGTGGCTCTTTGGGTCAGATCAAAGAGGATACCCGAAACCCCCCGATCTCCCTGCAGACTGGCCTTCATGAACCAATCGTCTTTGGAAACCAGCCTAGCTGAACGAGAGGCCGCACGGTCTGCAAGGGTGTAAACGCTGGCTCCACGCGTGCTCGCATCGGGGCCGGAGTCTGCGTGGAGAGAAATAAACAAGTCAGCGTCCGCCTGACGGGCAATTTGAACGCGAGTCTCTAGGGGCACATAGCGGTCTGTATCCCGGGTCATGACGACAATATATTTGCCGCTCCTTTCAAGCCGGGCCTTGAGAGCCCGAGCTGAGGCCAGGGTGACGTCCTTCTCTGCCCCTTCTGCACCGCGTGCGCCAGGGTCGCGTCCCCCGTGTCCCGCATCAATAACCACCGTTTTCTTGAAGGCATAGGCAGGGTCACGGCGTGCTGCTGACAAGGAGGCAAGTCTCAATCCCCGAGGGCGGGACATCCCAGTACGACCACGAGACTCAGCAGGTTCTGCCTCGGATTTTGCAACGGCGAGGTCCAGAACATAGCGATAGTTTTCAACACCATCGGCCGGTGGCAGAACGAATCGCCGCTTCACCGACGCCGAAGACACCAGTTCAATCTTCAGTTTCGCACCGAAGGGAGACCGACTTACCGACCAGGCCCGAACCAAGCCCTGCCCGCTACCCTGGGTTACGTTTACCGATTCTACCCCCGGCAGGGTCAATATAACCGTATGATCTGTAGACTCCGAACCCTCAACCTTTCCGGATACGGAACGGTCAAGATCAATAACAAGGCGGGTTTCCAGGGAATCTCCGCCCAACCGAACGGTCAGGAGCCGACCCGCCAGAGCGCGGGATGTGGAAATAAACGCAAGGCAACCAATGAGCCCCGCGACAAAAACAGCCGACTTTCGTCGCAATAATGCGAACTTCTGCATGGTGATCCAGGCTTTTACCTTGTTTCCAGCCTTTTTAGCCGGAACCATCGCCGTCACCATAACCCCAGATAGGGTAGAGAAATTGTTAAGCACGGCATTATCGGTCGTAACGCTTTCTTTTTTCCTTCCGTGTTGCAAAGTCAAATCGCTGCGGATCGTTCGGGACTTCTTCCCGGCGGTCTTCGCGCAAAGCAAGGCGTCGGTTTTGGTCGAATCCTCGACCTCGACGCGAAATCCGATTCGCGATTTTCAGATCGCGCCTGGGAAACACACTATGGGCAGCGCCGCTCAAGCCACTATCCGGCCGTCAACCGCCCGCGTCATCGACGCGCAGGGCGGACGCGCGTGCGCCCTCATGAACAATCGGCGGCGCCCGGGCTTAGGCCTCGCGGCGCGCCTCGGAGAAGTATTACATGACAAAGAAGATGTTAATCGACGCCTCGCACGCCGAAGAGACGCGTGTGGTGGTGATCGACGGGTCCCGTATTGATGATTTCGATTTCGAGAGCCAAAATCGCAAACAACTCAGAGGCAATATCTATCTTGCCAAGGTCACACGGGTAGAGCCTTCACTTCAGGCTGCTTTTATCGAATACGGCGGAAATCGTCACGGCTTCCTAGCCTTCAATGAAATCCACCCGGATTATTATCAGATTCCCCTCGCTGACCGCGAAGCGCTGATGCGCGAGGAAGCAGAGGAAGAGGACGAGCCGGTTGAAACTCGTACCCGCTCGAATTCGGACGAGGGCGATGACGACGGTCCCCTGGGCGGGGACGACGACGACGATGTGATGGAAGAAGAAGTCGCCCGGCGTCGTCGGCGACTAATGCGGCGCTATAAGATCCAAGAGGTCATCCGGCGCCGACAGATCATGCTGGTCCAGGTGGTCAAGGAAGAGCGCGGGAATAAGGGCGCGGCCCTGACGACCTACCTGTCCCTCGCGGGCCGGTATGGCGTCCTAATGCCGAACACGGCGCGTGGCGGGGGTATTTCGCGCAAGATCACCACCGTTACCGACCGCAAGCGCCTGAAGGGTGTGGTTCAGAGCCTGGATGTCCCGGAAGGCATGGGCCTGATTGTTCGCACGGCGGGTGCCAAGCGCACCAAGGCCGAGATCAAGCGCGACTATGAATATCTCCTGCGTCTCTGGGAAAATATCCGCGACACCACCCTACACTCCGTGGCCCCGGCCCTGATCTATGAGGAAGAGGATCTGGTAAAACGGACGATCCGCGACCTCTATGATAAGGACATCGAGGAGGTCTGGGTAGAAGGCGAAGCGGGCTTTAAGGAAGCGCGTGAGTTCATGCGTATGTTGATGCCGTCACAGGCGAAAAAGGTACAAGCCTATCGAGATCCGACACCCCTGTTCGTGAAACACCGGGTGGAAGATCATCTGTCGCAGATTTATTCGCCCAATGTGGCGCTGAAGTCCGGCGGCTATCTAGTAATCAACCAGACCGAAGCCCTTGTAGCCATCGACGTGAATTCGGGTCGGTCAACCCGCGAGCGGAATATCGAAGCCACGGCGCTCAAGACCAATATGGAAGCGGCTGAAGAGGCCGCGCGCCAGCTGCGTTTGCGCGACCTCGCCGGATTGATTGTCATCGACTTCATCGACATG
>NMUI01000380.1 GCA_002221445.1 Phenylobacterium zucineum
TCCGGGAGGCCTTGCAGGGCGTTGTCGGATTGCCGGGGACCTTTCGGGTTTTGTCACCCTGATCTGGCGCGCGGGGGCGAGGAGGTTCAATTGAACCTGTTGGGCCATCGCAATTTGGCGACCAAGGCCCCAATGACCCGTGACACCCTGTTCCGTATCGCCTCCATGACCAAACCGGTCACCTCCATTGCCACCCTGATGCTGATGGAGGAAGGCAAGCTCAAACTCGACGATCCGATCACCAAATGGCTGCCCGAGTTCAAGGGCATGAAGGTGATGAAGGCGGCAACAGGACCGGTGGATGATGTCTATGATTCGCCCCGGGACATTACGGTTGAGGACCTGATGACCCATCGCTCGGGTCTGGCTTACGGTTTCACCTCCATCGGCCCTATTGCCCACGCCTATGAACAAGCCCTCGGATCGCCCCTGACCAATCCCCATGGGCCAGACATCTGGATTAAGCGCCTTTCGGAACTCCCCCTGCTCTATCCGCCCGGTGAACGGTTCCACTACAGTCATGCCACCGACCTGCTCGGCTTTATGATTGCGCGGATCGAGGGCATTCCCCTGGCTGATTTGCTACAGGCGCGGATCTTTGGCCCCCTGGGCATGGTTGATACAGATTTCTGGTGCCCGCCGGAAAAGCGCGACCGCATGGCCAGTCTCTACAAGATTGACCCGAAAATTGATGCCATGGTCGATGTCTCCTTCCCCCACGAAGATCACCGCCCGGCTTTCACCGGCGGCGGTGGCGGTTTGATCTCAACCGTCGATGACTATTTGGCCTTTGCGCGCATGATGCTGGGCAAGGGCGAATTGAACGGCGTGCGACTGATCACGACCGAGACCTTTGATCTGATGGTGGCCAATCGGCTGGCCGACGCCCAGCGGGAAATCCCCTTCATGGGCATTCCGTTCTGGATGGGCCAGGGCTTCGGCCTAGGGGTTTCGGTGATCACCGATTCCGAAAAACAGGCCTGGATGGGTGCGGGTTCCAACGGCGCTTTCGGCTGGCCAGGGGCCTTCGGCACCTGGTGGCAAGCAGACCCGGAGGAGGATATGGTGCTGATCTATCTGATCCAGAACTCGATGGACTTAAGCCCCGAAGCCGCCAGCCAGTTAGCCACGGGCCAGCGCATGGGTGGCCGCGCGGCTCTGCCGATCTTCCAGAAATTGACCTATGCTGCTCTGGGTAAAGCGGCGATTTAGAGCTGTTCCACCCGGTCCGCAGCCGGACACGCGCCGGACACGCGGATGAAAAAATCCGTTCATTCACCATATCCACCGTCGAATCCTTTACCGGTGGGGGCATAGGTGAGGGTCGGAGGACCCGACCATGAACCCCATCGCCACCGCCCAATATGGCCTCTTAGTCGCCAGCCAACGGTTTGATGCCTCAGCCCAGCGGACGGCACAGCTTGGTGATCCCAAGGCCGATGTCGATCTTGCGGCGGAAGCGGTAGAGCAGATTTCTGCATCCTCTGCCTTCCAGGCGAATATCGCCGTCCTGAAGACGGCTGGCGACATGCAGCAGACCCTCCTGGACATACTGGCCTGAAACGCTCGGGTTGTCCGTCTCAGCAGGGGTGGTCGGCGGCCAGGGCCAGGCAGCGGCCATCAATGTCGGCGGGTGGGGTCAGGCCCCAGGCCGCCGCCAGGGTGGGCGCAATATCGACGGTCTCCACCGGCAGGAAGCGCGCTTCCGGCGTCACCCCCGGCCACCAGAACAGCATGGGCACCCGGCGGTCATAATCCCAAGGCGAGCCATGGCTGGCCACCAGAACCCCCGGCATGGGCGGCGACAGGGTCGATTGCGGCTTAAGCGCTGCCAACACGTCGGGCGAACGTCCGGCATAGGTGCTTAAGGAGAATCTTTCTTTCAAGGTCAGTTCATCGGGCGGAACCCCTGGCCGCACCGGGCTGGTCAGGAGGTCCTTTAGGGTGAAGGCTCCGGCGACCTCCGGCTGCGCCGACAAGATCCGCGCGGCGGCAGCAGCCACCCGATCCTTGTCCGCATCCGGGATACCGACGACCTCAGACTCCTCAACTGAACCCGCCAAGGGTGGGGTCTTAAGGTCCAGTTCCGCCATCAATGCGGCATTGACCTGGGCCATGACCGGTGCCGAAGTCACCCGCTTGGCCATAGGATAACCTTCGACTTGTAGCCGCTCGGTGAGATCTGAGCCTCCGTGATCGGCGCTCAAAACCACCATGTAGGGAATCTTAAGCCGATCCACTTCGGCCAGAAGCCGACCGATGGTCTCATCAAGCCTGTGCATCTGCTCACACATTTCCGGCCCGCGCGTCCCGTAATGATGGCCGACAAAATCGGTGGCGGAGAAGCTGACGGCCAACAGATCGGGGGCAGGCCCTCGTCCCAGATTATAAGCCGTGATCAGGCGACGCGCAGCCTCGCCGGTCATCTCATCGGCCAGGGGAGAAGCCAAGACCTGCGATTTGATAACCCCCGGATCGTCAGACTGCCCCCAGTCCGTGGGTGGCAGGCGGGACTGGAAGATCTGACCATTGACCACCCAATCGGCAGCCTTGGCCTTGCAGTCGGCGTGCAGATAGGTCCAGGTCGGTCGCCGGGTCCAAACCGGCGCAAGCTCAGCATTATAGGCCGCCATCGGTGCCAGGGCCTGCGAGGCATCACCGCCAGGTGCCATAAAGGTGGTAAAGCCCAGACCCTCCACCAGCCAGAAAACCCCGTCAGCCTTGTGGCCGGCCATGATGATAGCGGCGCGATCCTTGGCCGACACCGCGACCACCCGGCTTTGCGGAGACGCCGTCTTCAGCCAGTCGCCCAGGGTTGTGGCCAACAGGCGCTTGGGACCGACCGGTTGGGCCTTGGGGTCATGGGCCAGGACCACAGAGGGGTCATTGACGCAATAGACCGGCTTGCCGCTGTCCACATCCTTATAGGCGTTTGAGACAATGCCGGTCTTGTTCGGATGCTTGCCGGTCAGCAGGGTCGAGTGCCAGGGCAGGTTTCGGTCGAGGCATGGGTCTGATAGCCGCCGGTATAGATCACCCCCTGCGACAGTCGTCCCAGCCCGGCGACATACTGCCCGCGCCAATCGTCATAAAGATTGGCGCTGAACTGATCGACGCTAATGGCGATAATCAGCTTGGGCCGGACCGGCGCGGCCTGAGCCGGAGGGCAGATGGATAGGGCCAGAAGGCCAAGAGCGGCTAGGGCGAAACGCGACATGAAACCTCAAAACTCCTAAGACGACCGGGGGGTCAGGCTGACGCCCACGGTCCTGGAACCCACCCCGGATGCTGACTTGGAGCACCGCCCTATGATCCGGACTCCGGCCTCCGCCGGAGTGACCGGTGAGGGTTAGAGCCCGAATATGACACCCAAGCCATCGTCCGGTATTAGACATCGGGTCTAGGCCAAACAAGCGAAGCTTTGACAACAGTCCCAGACCGCATTAGCGCCCTTGCATGGTCACACGACCCCTCTTTGTCACCCAGGTCTATGAGGCCTCCCTCGCCACCGATCGCGGATTTGATGCTTTTCGCGGCGAACTGGCGGAGGCTTGCGCCATGCTGGCGGCCGAAGACAAGGCGGGGCGGGCCTGGTGCAAGGCCAATGCCTATGGGGGCTACACCTCCTACGCCTCCCTCGACGACCTGCCGCAGAGGGCCAGCGTCTTTGCGGCCCTGAAGGCCAAACTCGACCGCCATGTAACGGCCTTTGCCAAGGACCTACAACTTGATCTGGGCGGTGGGCGGCTGAAGATGGACAGTCTGTGGGTCAATATCCTCAAGCCCGGTGCCGCCCACTCCGGCCACATCCATCCCCACAGCGTGATCTCCGGCACCATCTATGTGGACACCCCGCCCGGTGCCGGGGCGTTGAAGCTCGAAGACCCACGCCTCCCCCTGATGATGGCCGCCCCCCCAAGGCAGGACGATTGCGACGAGACCGCCAGGACCTTCGTTTATCTAAAGCCCGCGCCGGGGACGGTGTACCTCTGGGAAAGCTGGCTCCGCCACGAGGTCACCGCCAATGCCGCCAAAACCGAGCGGGTGTCGGTGAGTTTTAATTATGCGTGGCGGTAGGGGGGAACCCTTCCAAGGTTGGCATGGAAAGAGAAGCCCTATGAAATGAAAGGGGACGGCCCGAAGACCGCCCCCATCTGGTGAGAATTCTCTCTTGTTAACGGAAAGACCTCGACCTTGTCTCTGCTAAGACACCCAACTTGAACACGGGCACTACTTTGTGTCAAGCTGCAGGTTGAAAATTTGGAGTTTGAACCATGGTCTTGACGCTTGGCAGATACAGATTTGCGCTGGATCTCGGTACGAACTCCATCGGCTGGGCCGTTTACGCTTTAGATCAATCACTTAACGTAATTGATTTGCAGGGGGCCGGAGTCAGAATTTTCCCGGACGGGCGCAACCCTAAGAGCAAGGCTTCGCTTGCAGAAGATCGTCGTGAGCCCCGTGCCGCACGGCGGCGTAGAGATCGCTACCTTCAAAGGCGCAGCTATTTAATGGCTGAGCTAGTCAAGGCGGGCCTCATGCCGGCTGACCCCGCCGCCCGTAAGGTGCTTGAGCCTCTTGATCCCTATGAGCTCCGTGCAAAAGGCTTGGACTATGCCCTCACGCTGCACGAATTCGGTAGGGTGCTCTTTCACCTGAATCAGAGACGCGGGTTTCAATCCAACCGCATTGCAGACGCAGGAAAGGATGAAGACGGCGGCAAGATCAAGCAAGCATCTCAGGCGCTTAAGGAAAAAATCGCTGAGCTCGGATGCAGGACCTATGGCGAGTACCTTGCTCGGCGACATGCAGAACGGAACCAGGTGAGGGTGAGGCTGATCGGCAAGGACAGCAAGTCTCACTATGATTTCTATCCCACGCGTGACCTCCTAAAACACGAGTTTGAAACGCTTTGGGATTGCCAAGCAAAACACAGTCCAGACCTGACACAGGACCTTAAGGACCACTTCTTCAACATATTGTTTTTCCAGCGCCCGCTAAAGCCGCCGGTAATCGGCAAGTGTACCTTCTTCACGCAGGACGAGCGTTTATCCAAAGCTCATCCGTTATCTCAGGCCCGCCGCATCTATCAGGATCTCAATCACCTGAAGATAATCATCGACGGCGTGGAACGGCGACTGAGTCTGGCGGATCGCGACAAACTGGCCTTTATCCTATTGTCGGGAGAGGACGTGACACTCAAAATCGGGCTTCGCAAACAGCTTGGCCTACCTGCGTCCGCCACGACCACTCTGGAAGAGGGTGGAAAGACTGATCGGTTGGTCGGAGATCAAGTTGTTGCACGGCTGGCTGGAAAAAGGGACCACTGCGAGACGTTTGGGGAAACCTTAATTCAGATCAACGGGCTGACATCGCCCTTCGCATTTGCACCGAACAGGACGAGCAGGCCCTGGTTAGTTATTTAACGGGAACCTACGGACTGGAGCACTCAACCGCGTGGGCGACGGCAAACGTGCGACTGCCGGACGGCCATGACCGTCTGGGTGAAACGGCAACACGCGGCGTGCTTGACGCCTTGAAAGCTCAGGTCATCACCTATGATAAGGCTCTAAAAATCGCCTTTCCGCACCTGCATCACTCCGACGAACGCGACGGTGTCGTACTGGATCATTTGCCCTATTATGGCGAAGTGTTGGAACGGCATACCCTTGGGGGAACAGGGAAACTGGAAGATGCCCCTGACAAGCGGTTTGGTCGTCTGTCAAACCCAACTGTACACGTGGCACTCAATCAATTCCGTCGGGTGATTAATGCCCTAGTGAAGACTTATGGCCCCCCTGAACAGATCATTCTCGAACTTGCCCGCGACTTGAAGCTGAGCCAACGCCAAAAGGCCGAGCTGGAAAAGAGACAGAAAGACGGCGAAAAGAGAAACACCGAAATCCGCGCAGAGCTTGAGGAGGGCGGCTTTGTCGATACCCCCAACGCCATGCTACTTATGCGGCTGTGGAAAGAACTTGGCCCGCCGACCGGGCGCTATTGCGTCTATACCGGGGAGCCTATCAGCCTTCGGCGGCTGATGAGCGACGAAGTCGAGATCGAGCATATTCTGCCCTATTCTCGGACCCTCGATGATACCTTCGCCAACAAGACCCTGGCTCTGACCTTCGCCAATCGGGGCAAACGCAATCAATCGCCCTCTGAGGCCTATACCGGCGCGGCCTATGATGCGGTGCGGGAACGATCAAGGGGATTGCCGCCCAACAAACGCTGGCGTTTCGATCCTGACGCCATGGAGCGATTTGAAAACGAAGAGCGAGACTTCTTGGCGCGACAGCTTCAGGAAACCCGTCATTTGGCAACCCTGGCACGCAAGTACGTCATCCCGATCTGCAACAATCCCAATGACGTGTGGGTTGTGAATGGCGGGTTGACAGCCCTACTCCGGCAGAGATTTGGCCTCAATGGCGTGCTCAGCGATGACAACCGCAAGAACCGCACAGATCACCGCCACCATGCCGTTGACGCCTGCGTCATCGGTGTCACGGATCGGGGATTGCTCAAAAAAATCAGTCTTGTTGCAAAACATTCGGAGTCGCAGGACGATCTCAGGCGTGTAACCAAGAACATTCCGGAGCCGTTCGAAGGATTCCGCGATAGGATCGCCGAGGTGATCCAGAGCGTCATCGTCTCCCACAAGCCGGAGCATGGCCTAGGCGGCGCTCTGCACGAAGATACCAGTTACGGCATAGTCACTGGCCCCGATAAAGCCGAGGGCGATCTGGTTACCCGCAAGGCGATTGATGCCTTAACCTTCGGCGAGGTGGACAAGGTCCGTGATCTGAAACTGCGCGGCCAACTGCAACAGGTGGCCCATGAAGCTGGCAAGGACGCCAAGGCCCTGGCCAAGGGGCTGTCAGCCTTTGGCACCGCCAATGACATTCGGCGTGTGCGGATTTACAAAAACAGGATGACTTCGTCACAATCAAAGACCGGCGGACGCAAGAACCCTATCGTGCGGTCATCCCCGGTGAAAACCATCATATGGATATTGTTGAAACAGCAGGGGGCAAATGGCTGGGTTATGCCACCACCCTATTTGAAGCCAACCAACCCGGCTATCGTCCCAAATGGACGTCAGAGCATCCAGACGGTCGGTTGGTGATGCGGCTGCATAAGGGCGACATGGTGCGCCTGACAGACGAGGACGGGATTGAGCGCGTAAAGCGGGTGGTACGGTTGAATGCCGCAGCTTCGCGCATTTATCTGGCAGGTCACAACGAAGCAGGTGATTTCCAAAAGCGACATGATGACATTGATGATCCATTCCGGTGGGACTTGGCATCCATTTCAAAACTCAAGGATAGGCAATGTAAGTCGGTCCACGTGAATGAGGTGGGACGAATTCTATAGTTCTCAACGCCGTAGATTAGAGTCCGAACTGAGGGGTGGGAATGCACCCGAGGAGTGAATTTTGACTGAAACACTCGCGATCTGGGAGATTCCACTTCAATTATTCGGACGGAGCACTGTGTATGAAGCTGTGGATAATTTCATAGGCTTCTCCAAATGGTCGGACAGATTGTCGAACTGGCGTCCGAGGGCGGGCGGATTTCCATGGAACGGGGGTTTCTGACGATCAGCACTGAGGTGCGATCCGGTCGGGTTCCCATCGACGATGTCGAGGCGGTGATCGCCTCCGCTCAGAGTCTTTCCTATTCTAACGCCGCCTTATCGGCCCTGGCGGAAAGGGGCGCGCCCTGGTGATCTGCGGTCGCAACTATGCCCCCACCGCAATTCTTGTCTCCCTTGATGGTCATTACGCTCAGGGCCTGAGGATTGCTGCCCAAGCCTCCGCTTCCAAACCGATGAACAAACAGCTGTGGACCCAGATTGTCCGCGCTAAGATCACAGCGCAGATCCAAATGTTGGCGATCTTTGGCTTGACCTCAACACGACTGGACCGGCTGGTCGGGGCTGTAAAATCAGGTGATCCGGATAATCTGGAGGCTCAGGCAGCACAGGTCTACTGGCCGCTATTGCTCGGCAAGGGCTTTCGCAGACGCAGCGAAGATCATGACATCAACGCCCTTTTGAACTACGGCTATGCTGTTCTACGAGCCGCCGCCGCAAGAGCTGCCGCAGGGGCAGGATTGCATCCATCCCTGTCTATTCACCATCAAAGTCGTGGTGAAGCCATGCGTCTGGCGGACGACCTGATGGAACCGTTCCGCCCGGCCGTCGACATGGTTGCCAGACAATTGTGGGACTCCGGCGAGACAACCCTAACTCCACCCGTGAAGCGCGCTCTGGCCGCCGTACTTCAGCTTGACTACGCCACAGAGAATGGCCGGACCCCATTGTCCGTTTGCTTGTCGCGTCTCGCGGGGTCACTGGCGAAGGTCTACCTTAAGGAGTCAGAACGCCTTGATCTTCCAAAGCCCCTACGCCCCTTGGGCGCGGCGGCTTCGTGAGCCTGTTATCGGGCTATCGCATCATGTGGATTATCGCCCTATTCGACCTTCCGGTGGTTACCAAACCAGAACGTAAACGTGCCACAGAATTCCGAAACTTCCTGCTGGATCAGGGTTTCGAAATGGTACAGTTCTCGGTTTATGCTCGCTTTGCCGCATCAAAAGAAAAAGCCGAATCTATTTCTCGGCGAATCGGCAAGGCCGTGCCCTCCAGTGGTAAGGTGGACATACTGTTCTTCACCGACAAACAATATGGCCAGACCATGAGCTTTCGTGGAAGGACCGAATCGCCCAGGCCAAAAAACCGGAACAACTTGCTCTGTTTTAAGTGGATAATGCCTGGATTTTCGGAAACAATGCAAAAGAAAACCCTTGCAAAACAAAGCGTTTCACAAGGGCTGTCTTAGCAGAGAAAAGGCCGGGGCCAAACCGCAACTAAAATCAGAACTTAGAGGGCCGTTTCTGCGTCTTAGCAGAGAAAAGGCCGGGGCCAAACCGCAACATTCCTTTATCTCGCAGAATGACCGCGTGAGTCTTAGCAGAGAAAAGGCCGGGGCCAAACCGCAACTCAGCCGGGAAGGGGAGGACGCGAACCGGGGTCTTAGCAGAGAAAAGGCCGGGGCCAAACCGCAACCATGACCGCGGTGTAGTTAAGCAATTAGCGGTCTTAGCAGAGAAAAGGCCGGGGCCAAACCGCAACTCTTGACGCATCTTTTTTCGGTATTTATCGTCTTAGCAGAGAAAAGGCCGGGGCCAAACCGCAAC
>NMUI01000083.1 GCA_002221445.1 Phenylobacterium zucineum
TTATCGGAACGCACTCTAGACCCTGTCCGAGAGGCCAGAACAGGTATCGGACTGAAACAGGTGTTCTAATTTTTTGAATGAATGCTTATGTTCTAATTTGGTGTCAGGGCCAGCAGGGCGAAACTGGCTAACCAGTGTTCCCCCATATAATCCCCGGTTAGATGGGGCAGTCCGACCGCTAGGTGCCGCTCGGCCGCCGACCGCGCCAGCCTCTGAACCGGATGTTCACCCGACAGGCCGGAGGCGATGGATCGCCAGCACCAAGCCCGGCTGAGGTTCAAACCGTCGAGGTGAGCGATCTTGCCGTCGGTGCGATCACTGACCCGGGCCGGATGGAACAGGGTCTGCGGTTCCCCGGCTGCGGCGTCGGGTAAGAAACCGTCGAACCAGACCCGAAATTCATCATCGCCCAGCAGACGACGCATACATTCGGCCTCCATCAACGCGGGAGATAGGAAGTCATCGCCGGAGGGTTCCCACGCCTGGCAGGCCCGATCGCCACCATACCATGTTTGAGCCTTAGTTTTCAGAAGATCGAACAGGCCCTGATCTTCCACACGCCGGGCATAGTCGGCACTGAGGGTCAGGGCGAAGGCGGTGCAGGAATGGACCCCCGTGCGGATCGGATAGTCACAATGGGGCAGGAAGGCCTTGAACCGATCGGCAAACGCCCGCGCCAAGGGCTCGAAAGTCCTGGCCCAGGGGGCATTATGATCTGTGAGTTCGGCCTGCAATTTCAGCAACCAGGCCCAGCCATAGGGGCGTGAAAAGCCCCGAGCGGAGTCCGCTGAAATATAGGCCCGTTCGACCTCAACCTTTTCAGGGGTGAAGGCTTTGTGGAACAGAGTCCGAATGGCCGAGGCTTGCGGCATGTCCGGATAAAGGCGCAACAATACTGCAAGGAGCCAGTGACTGTGGACGCAGGAATGCCAGTCAAAGCTGCCGTAGAAAATCGGATGCAGGTCCCGGGGACCGCGAACGTCCTGCGGCCCGGTCATCATGTGATCAAGCTTATGGGGGTATTCCCGATTCACATGCCCCAGGGCGATGTTGGCCAGTTTGGCTGCCAGGTCAGCCGTGAGCGCGGAAGGCGAAGACATACATCAGACCCATATTGATCAGCAGAAGCGGCAAGGCCGTAGGTATCTGCGTCCGGATGACAGCAAAGCGATCTTTCAACTCCAGCAGGGCTGTGGGCACAAGATTGAAGTTGGCGGCAAGGGGGGTCATCAGTGTGCCGCAGAACCCCGACAACATACCAATGGCACAGACCACAGCGGGGTCCCCACCGAACCTATGCACCAGGAATGGCAGGGCAATTCCGGCAGTCATCACCGGAAAGGCTGCAAAGGCATTGCCCATCACTAGGGTGAAGATCGCCATGCCCAGACAGTAGACCACCACCGCAGCGGCCCTGGTATCCATAGGAATCCAGGTCGTCACCAGATCGCCCACCAGCTTTCCCACGCCGGCCAGCGCAAAGAGAGCCCCCAAGGCCGCCAGCATTTGCGGCAGAAGGGCCGCCCATCCCACCAGATCCATCAGCCGGCGGCCTTCCTGTAGCGGCGTGATCAACGGCTGGCGCAGCAGGATAAAAGCCGCCGCAACCGCCAGCAGGGCTCCTGCGGCCAAGGAGATTAGGGTAACCTGTTTGGGATCAAGCACGGGTACATCGCCTAACCGCCAGGTCTTCACCACCAGAGTTCCGAACAGGACCACAACCGGGATCACCAGAGCGGGCAGAAAGAGCCTGTTTCCGAAATGTTGGGCGGATGCCTGTTTGTCCGCCGGAGAAGGACCGGGTCCGACACTCTGTCCTAACCGGCCAAACCCGGCCGTGCCCGCCAGGACCAGGACCAGAATGCCGTTACCAAGATCACCGAAATGGTCCCCCGCCAAAAAGCTTGCCGCCAGCAGACCCCAAAACAGGGCATTCCGCCCGCGCTTCGGATGGGTCTGGTCCCTTAGGCTGAGACAGGCATAGGCGGCGAAAACCAGCCCCGCCAAAATATAGACCACCCCCAGCCGGATCATGCGCCCGTTCCCCGGGTCAAGCGACGACCGAAAATCAGGATGCGGGTGCCGTGAATAGCGAAGGCCGCCCCGGCACTGGGTATGGCCCACCGGGACAGGTCCAAGGGCTCAAGCCGCACGCCACTCTGCTCCAGAAAACCGACCATCAGCAGGATTGAGCCTATGGCCATGAAAATATCTTCGCCGAAGAACAGGCCGATATTGTCTGTGGCCGCTGCGAAGGCCTTGACCCTTTGGCGATCCTCATCGGCAAGCTCGCCCCCGTCAGATTCCACCGCGGCCTCTGCCATGGGGGCCAGGAGGGGGCGGACAGTCTGGGTCTGGCCCGCTATGGAGGTGAGACCCAGAGCAGAGGTCAGTTGCCGAAACAACAAATAACCGATCATCAGCCGCCCATAGGTCATACCCTTGAGCCCGCGGATAAGGTCTCGCGCTCGCGCCTGCAGACCCGCCCGCTCCAACATGCCGATCACCGGCAGGATCAGCCAAGCAGCGCTGACATAGCGATTGTCATTGAAGGCCTTACCGAAGGCTTTGAGAATTTCGACGGGTGAAAAGCCCGCCGCCAGACCGGTAACAAAGGCCGAGGCCATAACCACCAGCAGGGGATTAAAACCTGCCGCAAAACCCACCACCACAACGGCGACCCCGACCAGGATCAGCATTCCGCACCCCCGATATTCCAGATCTCCGGGGACCACTTAACCCCTAAAGCCATCAAAGAGCATGGGCTGTCCTAACGGAGGTCGGCATTGATCCTGGTTAGGACCGCAGATCCCGGAATCAAATCCTGACCGCCGAGGGCGTTGAGCGGTCGGGATACGGTGTCGAGAGAGTCATGCAGGTCGCTCGCCTCAGGGTCCACATAGAGCAGTCCGGTAACCACCTCACCCAGTGCCTGGCGCTGGGCGAGATAGGTCATGGCAGCGATCCGGTCCGTGGGATCATAGTGCTCGGCCAGCTTATGCAAGGCTAGAACCGATCCGTCATGCTGGGTGACGGTGGTGGTTGTTCCGGGGGCATAATCCACCTCGATCGGAGTCCGCTTGGCGATGACGTCTAGCCGGTTCACGGCCTCGTTATGTTCCCGGACATAGTCATAGCTCTTGGTGGATCCGGCATGATTGTTGAACTGCACACAAGGACTGACACAGTCGATGAAGGCCGCGCCCTTGTGGGCCAGAGCCGCCCGGATCAGGGGTGCCAGCTGGGCCTTATCACCTGAGAAGGACCGCGCGACGAAGGTCGCGCCCAGCTGAAGGGCAAGACTGACGAGATCAATGGCTGAGTCGTGATTTTCAACGCCGCGTTTGGATTTGGACCCTTTATCTGAGGTTGCCGAAAACTGGCCCTTGGTCAGGCCATAAACCCCATTATTCTCGACGATATAGGTCATATTAACCCCGCGCCGGATGGCGTGGGCGAACTGGCCAAGGCCGATGGAGGCACTGTCGCCATCACCGGAAACCCCCAGATAGATCAGGTCACGATTGGCTAGGTTGGCCCCGGTCAGGACTGACGGCATACGTCCGTGGACTGTGTTAAATCCGTGAGACGCCCCCAGGAAATAATCAGGGGTCTTAGACGAACAGCCTATGCCCGACAGCTTGGCCAACCGGTGCGGTGGTAGGTTCAGATCATAGCAGGCCTGGATAATAGCCGCCGAAATGGAATCATGTCCGCAACCGGCGCAGAGGGTTGACACCGAACCCTCATAATCGCGGCGGGTAAAGCCCAGCTCATTGGCGGCCAGACTGGGATGGTGCAGGCGGGGTTTGGCCAGATAGGTCATTGTGCGGCCTCCGGGACAGGGGAGAGGGGCGCGCGCGCGTCGAGACGCGCACCGATCTCGGCGGCGATGAAGCGGGCGGTAATGGGGGTGCCGTCATAGTGCAGAACCGGCGGTAACTTACCCGGGTCAACATTCCCCTCATTGACGATCAGGGTGCGGAGCTGTGAGTCCCGGTTCTGCTCAACCACAAAAACGCGATCATGGGCGGCGATGAAGTCATAGACCGCATCGCAGAAGGGAAAGCCCCGAACCCGCAAGGCATCCAGGTGCAAGCCCTGGGACTCGAGAATTTCCAGGGCCTCGTGCATGGCCGGGGTGGTGGACCCGAAATAAATCACGCCAGTCCGGGTCGTGGTCCGGGCGGTCCGCAGGACTGGGGCTGGGATTAACGATTTGGCGGTCTCAAACTTGCGCAACAAACGCTGCATATTATCCACATAAACATGCCCCTCTTCGCTATAGCGGGCATAGGGGTTGCGAGAAGTGCCCCGGGTGAAATAGGCACCCTTTGAAGGGTGAACCCCAGGATAGGTGCGATAGGGAATACCGTCCCCATCCACATCCTTATAGCGACCGAAATCCACGCCGGACTCAAGGTCCGCATAGGCCATGACCTTGCCGCGATCGAGGGTGCGGTGATCATCCCACGTGAAAGGCTCGGTCAGCCACTCATTCATACCTATGTCGAGGTCGAGCATAACAAAGACCGTGGTCTGCAAGCGGTCCGACAGGTCGAAGGCCAGGGCTCCCATCTCAAAACATTCGCCAGGATCCTGTGGCAGTAGCATGGGGTGTTTGGTGTCCCCGTGGCCGGCATAGGCCGCGCCGATCAGGTCGGCCTGTTGGGTGCGGGTGGGCATACCCGTGGACGGTCCACCCCGCTGGACATCGAAAATGACCGCCGGAATTTCGGCAAAATAGCTAAGGCCGATGAACTCGGTCATCAGGGAGATCCCGGGGCCGGATGTTGCGGTAAAAGCGCGCGCACCGTTCCAACCTGCGCCGATGACAATGCCGATAGAGGCGATCTCATCCTCGGCCTGCACAATGGCATATTTGGCCTGACCGGTTTCCGCGTCCGTCCGGAACTCAGCGCAATAGTCGGTAAACGCCTCCACCACCGAGGTCGACGGCGTGATGGGATACCAGGCACAGACCGTGGCCCCGCCATAGACCGCGCCCAGGGCAGCGGCGGAATTGCCCTCCACGTAGATACGATCCCCCACGGCATCGGCCCGGCGCACCTGCAATCCCAGGGGAACAAGATGGGTCTTCACATAGTCACGGCCCATATGCAGGGCTTCGACATTGGCCTTGATCAGTCGATCCTTGCCGGCAAATTGTTCGGCGAGAAGGGTCTCAATCACCTCGATCTCAATGCCCAGCAGAGCCGCCAGGGCGCCCACATAGATGATGTTTTTGAACAGCTGGCGTTCCCGAGGAACCGAATACACCTCGTTGCAGATCCGGGTCAGGGGCACGCCGACGACGGTGATGTCGTTTCGGAACTTGTTGTCAGGCAGAACCTTGGTGGAATCGTAAAACAGGTATCCGCCGGTCTCGATTTCAGCCACGTCCCGATCCCAGGTCTGGGGATTCATGGCGACCATAAGATCAACCCCACCGCGGCACCCCAGATGGCCGTCACCGGTCACCCGCACTTCATACCAAGTAGGCAGACCCTGAATGTTAGACGGGAAGATGTTCCGGGCTGCCACAGGCACGCCCATGCGCAGAACCGATTTGGCGAACATGGAATTGGCACTGGCCGACCCCGAGCCGTTCACATTGGCGAATTTCACAACAAAGTCGTTGGTGAGGTTTAGCGCGCCGGACATGCCTCGCCTCCCGTCATTGCCGTAGCGTGGGTCATTTCAAGGGTGAATCTCTGCATATCCCAGGCCCCCGTGGGGCAACGCTCAGCGCAGAGACCGCAATGCAGACAGACGTCCTCGTCCTTCACCATCACCCGGCCGGTCTTCAGCTTGCCAGAGACCAGCAGATCCTGATCCAGGTGGAGGGAGGGTGCCTTTAACCGCCCCCGCAGATCGGCCTCATCGCCATCCTCGGTAAAGGTGATGCAATCTACGGGACAAATGTCCACACAGGCATCGCATTCAATGCAAAGAGGTTCAGCAAACACGGTCTGAACATCGCAGTTCAGGCAACGCTGGGCCTCGGCAAAGCCGAGCTTGGGATCAAACCCCAGCTCAACTTCCAGCCGCACATCCCTAAGCGATTGCGCCTTATCCCTTTGCGGCACCCGAAATCGGGCGTCGTTGGAAATGTCGTTATCGTAGCTCCACTCATGAATGCCCATCTTCTGAGACGTGAGGGAGAAGCCGGGCAGTGGACGGTCATAAATATCCTGTCCCTGGCAATAGCGGTGGATCGAAACCGCCGCGTCATGGCCCTGGGATACGGCCCAGATAATGTTCTTCGGGCCAAAGGCCGCATCACCACCGAAGAACACGCCGGGGCGAGTCGACTGAAAGGTGACCTCATCCACCTTGGGCATGCCCCCGCATCGAAGTCCAGGCCGATGTCCCGCTCAATCCAGGGAAAGGCATTTTCCTGACCAACCGCCACCAGAACGTCATCGCAGGGATAATGCTCATCCGGCTGCCCAGAGGCTATAAGGCGGCGACGACCCTTGTCGTCATATTGAGCCTCCACCACTTCAAACACGACACCGGTCAATCGACCGTTCTCATGGGTAAAGGCTTTGGGAACCCGGAAGTTCAGGATCGGGATGTCTTCGTGCAGGGCATCCTCCTTTTCCCAGGGGCTGGCCTTCATGTCCTCAAAACCCGACCGGACCACCACCTTGACGTCCTCGCCCCCCAGACGACGGGAGGTCCGACAGCAATCCATGGCCGTATTGCCGCCGCCGAGGACAATGACTCTGCGTCCGATTTTGTGGATATGGCCAAATGAGACGCTAGAGAGCCAGTCTATGCCGATATGTATATTGGCCCGCGCCTCATCGCGCCCCGGCAGGTCCAGATCCCGACCTCGGGGTGCCCCTGTTCCGACAAACACCGCGTCATAGTTTTCAGCAAGAAGATCTTTGAGGCTGTCGACCCTCTGGCCTAGGCGCATGTCCAGTCCCAGGCCGGTGATATAACCGACCTCTTCGTCGATGACCTCTTCGGGTAGGCGAAAGCGAGGGATCTGGCTGCGGATCATGCCGCCAGCCTTGGCATCGGCGTCATAGATCACGAGGTCATAGCCAAGGGGGGCAAGGTCGCGGGCAACGGTCAGGGCTGCCGGACCCGCGCCAACCAGGGCGACACGTTTGCCGTTCCGGTTTGCAGCGGGGGGCGGCAAGCGGCTGGTAATATCGTCCTTATTGTCGGCGGCCACCCGCTTCAGACGGCAGATCGCCACCGGTTCATCCTCTACCCGGCCACGCCGACAGGCCGGTTCGCAGGGGCGATCACAAGTCCGCCCCAATATCCCGGGGAAGACGTTGGACTTCCAGTTGATCATATAAGCGTCGGAATAGCGGCCTTCGGCGATCAGTCGGATATATTCCGGAACCGGGGTGTGGGCGGGACAGGCCCACTGGCAATCTACGACCTTATGATAATAGTCCGGTCCTTCGGTACGCGTGGGCTGCAATGTCCGTTTCTCCCTAGGGTCGCCGCTAAAACTTGGCGCTATCGACGATTTCCGTTGATCGGAAATTCACCGGTTAAACCTGCAACGACATCGTCCTAACTAAAGGCCGTTCTGAGCGCCGCGCCAAGACGCTTTTTGCGCGATCGCCCGGATGCGCTCTGAAAACCCTTCTGGTCAAGAGTCCGTGACCACCCGTCCGACGCCTCTTTCGGGCGAGATTAACAAATCGTAAAGTTGGAAGCCCGGTAGATATGGCGGGTGCATACGTCAGGAGTCACGACAATGTCTTCGCCCTTAGATCGGTCAGCGGACACTCAGGAGGAACTGCATGACGCCATCCCGTCGCCCTTTGATGCTCCGGCTGATGATCTGGAAGTCAATCTGCGTCGGGCCGCCGCCGAAAACGCCGAAACCCTGAGATTGGCCCGCGCCCTCTGATCGGGCTGGACCCCGGATACTGACGTCTTATGGTAGCTGAAGACAACAAAGCCCGGGGGCTGGGATGGAACTTCGTCAACTTGGAACTAGCGGCCTGAAGGTCAGCGCCGTAGGCTTGGGTTGCAATAATTTCGGTATGCGTATTGATCAGGCGCAGACCCAGGCGGTTGTCGACGCGGCGCTGGACGCTGGAATTACCCTCTTCGATACAGCCGACATCTATGGTGCTTCTAAATCCGAGGTGTTTCTGGGTGAAGCCTTGAGGGGTAAGCGCCACAAGGCCGTCATCGCCACCAAGTTCGCCAATCCCATGGGTGATAGCCCCTACAGTCGCGGCGGCTCACGCCGCTATATTGTTGCAGCGGTGGAGGCCAGCCTCAAACGCTTGCAGACTGATCACATAGACCTCTATCAGATGCACGTCCCGGACGCAGATACCCCGATTGAGGAAACCCTACGCGCCCTTGATGATCTGGTGCGGGACGGCAAGGTGCTCTATCTCGGCAATTCCAATTTTTCCGGCTGGCAGATTGCCGATGCGGCGTGGGTTTCCCGCACCTCCAATCTGGAGCGGTTCGTCAGTGCGCAAAACCTCTTCAGCCTGTTGGAGCGGGGGCAGCCAGGGAGGTCCTGCCAGCTTGCGACCAATTCGGGCTTGGCTTCCTGCCCTTCTTTCCCCTGGCTTCAGGCTTACTAACCGGGAAATACAAACGCGGCCAAGCGGCCCAGGAGGGCACCCGATTAGCGGCCTGGGGGCCCCGGGGTCAGGCGGCGCTCAATGACCGAAACCTGGATCGGGTGGAGAAATTGCAGACCTGGGCAACCGAAGCCGGCCATACCTTACTGGAACTAGCCTTTGCTTGGTTGCTGGCTCACCCGGTGGTTTCGTCCGTCATTGCCGGAGCGACCAGCCCCGAACAGGTTTACGCCAACACCGCAGCGGCTAACTGGACGCTCTCTGCCCAGGACCGCGACGAGGTGACGAAACTTATCCTTTAAGGCTTCTTGGCGGCCTGAACTTCGATCTCGGCGAGCATTCCCGGGGCCACCAGGGAAGCGACCTGCACCGTTACACGCGCCGGCTTATTGGGCTGATCTTTTGTGCCGAAAAACTGGCTATAGCCCTCCATCATGCCCGCGAAATCCATCTTACCGCCCTTGGCAGGGTCACCGACCAGATAGACCCGCATCATCACCACATCGCCCATGGTCAGGCCCTGAGCAGTGAGAAGATCCTGAATCTTCTTCATGACGCCGAGGGTTTGGGTCTTGGTGTCGCCAAATTCTGGGGCTGTTCCGGCCGGAGCACCGGCATTGATGGGCGGGGGGGTCTGGCCGCTAACATAAACCACACCATACCCGGTGGGTACGACCGTTGCCGATGCAATGGCCGCAGCCGGAGGGCCGACATGGATCACCTGGGCGATGGCAGGGACCCCGAACCCGAGGGTAAGGAGGCTCAGAAGGGCAGGCAAAACGCGCATTGAAATCTCCATAAGTCAGCAATGTCGGCTGCGGTTGCGTCACGGGCCGGACAGGAGGTCCATGAGCGAGGTCCCGCAAGGTCGGTTAGAGACCATATATGCTGGTTTTATACACATAAATTCATCATATCGGGCCATTTGAGGCCATAATTTAGGCAACTTATCGCGGATACGCCCACTCATCCGCCCGAGTTCGCGGCATCCTGTGAAGGGCGCATCTCGCAGGCCTATTATTTCAATGCTGATATTTTTGGCAATGGGCGGCTGATTTTTCGGCCAATTCAGCTTTTTGCGCTGCAACACGCTTTCCACATTGACCCCCAACCCTGGCGATAGAACCGTAGGTCATCGGTCGAATGATCTTGGGTCGGAAATCAAGAAATTTCGAGCGTTAGACGAGCTTGTAGGGTGCAAATCGAATTGATGCAGCACGTCGTTATGGTGTCTGCAAGTTGAGAGACTCGCGTTTGTCTTGAAAATCTCTTCTGAAAGCACTCTTCAAACTGGTCCGGCACACCAAATTTGGTTCCGAAACGGGATCAAAAAACACCAAATCGACCGAAATGGTCGGCGGTAGAGGGGCTTAATTTATGACTCGAAGAAATAAACTTACACTCGTCAGCGGCGTTTCCCTTGCGGGATTTATGTTGCTGGCCGGTCAGGCCTTGGCCGATGATGCTGCGGCACCTTCCGGCACGGTTGAGGAAGTAATTGTTACGGGCACCCGTCAAACCGGCCTCAAGGTTGAGGACAGCCCGGCCCCGGTAACCGTCGTCGGCGTTGCGGCGCTTCAACAGACAGGGCAGACGGATTTGCGTATCGGTCTGGCCAATGTTGTGCCGTCCTTTACGGCGCAGGCTTTCGGCGGTGACACCGCCAACCTCACCCTATCAGCTCGCCTTCGCGGCCTATCTCCAAACCACGCTCTGGTGCTCGTGAACGGCAAGCGTCGTCATACCACGGCAAACCTGGCGGTTCTTGGCGGAGCTTCCAAGGTGGTGCCTCAGCCGACCTCAACTTCATTCCCATGGCCTCGATTGACCATATCGAGGTCCTGCTGGAAGGCGCTGCGGCCCAGTACGGCACGGACGCGATCGCCGGGGTCATCAATATTATTCAGAAGAAGAACACCTCCGGGGGCGAAATCTCTGTTTCCGGCGGCAAGTATTTCGATGAAGGTGGTCTGACCGGTGATATTACAGGCAATATCGGCATTGAACCGGTAGAGAACGCCTATCTTAATCTGACTTTCGAGTCGAAATATCATGACTTCAGCTTCCGGGGCGACGTGGATCCCCGGGTGCTCAGCACACCCTATAATACCGCCTCCAGCAATCGACTGGGCAATTACCCACTGATTACGGGTGCGCCGGGCTATCCCTATATGAACCGGATTTCCGGGGATGCTGAGTACCGCTTGAACACCGTGTCGTTTAACAGCGGCTATCACGTCTCCGACAGCCTGGAGCTCTACAGCTTTGGAACCTACGGCCATAAGATGGGCCAAGCCTATGAAAATTACCGGGTCCCGTCCCGGGTGGTCGGTAAGAACGGCGTGCGCCCGCGTCCGCTGGGCTTTAGTCCCAAGGAATCCATCACCGAAGATGATTACGCCATTACCGGCGGTGTCAGCGGTGTCTTAAACGGCTGGAACTATGATGTTTCCACCACCTACGGAAAGGACACGGAGGCCGTCAACGTTCTCGACTCTCTCAACGCTTCGCTCTACGTCGATACCTCAACAGCGACCACAAACGGCTTCTCGCCGACTGACTTCCATGCCGGTGACTTCCTCGCCAGCCAATGGACCACCACGATCGATCTTTCCAAGGACTATGACGTCGGCATGGCAGGCCCTCTGACAGTCGCCTTCGGTGCAGAACTTCGTAAAGACACCTACGAAATCAAAGCGGGCGATGCGGGTTCGACCTATAAAGAAGGGTCTCAGTCCTATCCGGGCTTCCTGGCGACGGATGCGGGCCGGCACAGCCGCAACAACCATGCCATTTATGTGGACCTCGCCGGTAAGCCGGTCGAGGCTCTGCAGGTGGACGCTGCGGTCCGTTTTGAAAAGTTTAGCGACTTCGGCAATACCACCGTCGCCAAGCTGACAGGTCGTTACGACTTCAATGATATGCTGGCCGTTCGGGCAACCGCTTCGACCGGCTTCCGGGCACCCACACTGGCTGAAGAATTCTATTCGGCCACCAATGTGTCCCCGACCTCCGCCTTTGTTCAGTTGCCGCCGAACTCCGCCGCCGCCAAGCTGGTGGGCGTCAACGGTCTGAAACCTGAAAAGTCAGCTAACCTCAGCATCGGTTTTGTGGCCCATCCGGTTGCGGGCCTCACCGCCACCCTGGATATTTATGAGATCAAGATTGCCGACCGCATTGTGGGCTCCGGCTCCCTGTTCGGTTCGGGTGGTGCAATCAACTCCCCGGCGGTCACCGCCGCCATCAAGGCCAACGGCAACGTCCTCGACTCCACCGTAACCCAGACCGGTATCAACATCTTCACCAACGGCCTGGACACCCGGACCCGGGGCGCTGATTTCGTCCTGACCTATGCTACGGCCCTGGATAATTATGGCCGGATCGACTGGACGGCGACGGCCAACTTCACCGATACCAAGGTGACCAAGATCGCCGCCTCACCATCGCAGCTGGCGAAGGGTGTGTCTCTGTTTGATGCGTCGGCCCTGGCCTTCCTCGAAACGGCAGCACCGAAGTTCAAGCTCACCGGCGGTGCGGTCTGGAACTGGTCAGGTCTGACGGTCAGCCTGAAAGAGTCCCTGTTCGGCAAGTCTTCCAGCCTGGGCAGCCTCGACGGCGCGGTTTTTTACAAGACCGAAATCAAGCCGACGGCGATCACCGATCTGGACATCAGCTACAAGGTTTTGAAGTCGGTCAAAGTGACCATCGGTGCTAACAATCTGTTCAACAAATATCCCAACAAGGTGAACCCCACCCTGCGGGACCTGTACTTCAAGTCGAACCAGAACTCTTACGTGACTCAGTACCCGACGATTTCGCCTTTCGGAATCAATGGCGGTTATTATTACGGTCGAATCGCCTACACCTTCTAGAGTGCGTTCCGGTAAGTGGGAACCGGTTATCGGATCGAAACGCACTCTAACATCTTGAATGAGAGCCTGTTTTATCCCCCTAGACGTTTCCGTCTAAAGGGAACAGGCTCTAGGGTAATTTCTTCGAAGGGGTTTTAGCCGCCGAGG
>NMUI01000381.1 GCA_002221445.1 Phenylobacterium zucineum
TTTCCCTCTAAATGTTTCCGTCTAAAGGGAACAGGCTCTAAGCCTGGAACACCGCCGGATCGTTAGGCCTTAGCGCGCCTTGAACTCCGCCGGACGTTTTTCCAGGAACGAGGTCATGCCTTCCCGGAAGTCGTGAGTCCGGATCAGCTGGAGAAACTGTAGATAAACGTGATGAACATGATCATTGAAGGTCTCGTTGAGCCCCATGCGCATCAGCCGCTTGGCCGACTGAACCGCCAGCGGTGCATTGGACGCCATTTCAAGGGCCAGGGCACGGGCAAAACCGGGAAGCTCGTCATCAGGCACCACATGGGAGGCAAGGCCCATATCAACGCTTTCCTGGGCGGTCAGGGTCCGCCCCGTAAAGATCAACTCTGCGGCCTTGGACCAACCTAGCAGGCGCGGCAGGATCCAGGTTCCGCCGGACTCGGGCACCACGCCGCGCTTGACAAAGGCCGCCGCCATTTTGGCACTCTTTGCCATCACCCGGATGTCGCAGCCCAGGGCCGTGTCCAGGCCATAGCCGGCTGCTGACCCGTTCAGCGCACAGATGGTGGGCTTGTCCATGGCGAACAGGACGGTCGGGGGCGTATTGCGCAAGTCCAAATTGACCGACACAGCGTTCGGCTGCGAGCCGATCCCTGATCCCTGGGTGGCATCCACCAAATCAAGCCCGGCGCAAAAGGCGCGACCGGTCCCTGTCAGAATCACCACCCGGACCTCTGGATCCTCATTAGCCTTGATCAACAACCGGGTAATCTGAGCCAGCATGGGACCGGAAATCGTATTCAACCGCGCCGGACGGTTGAGCGTCAGAGTCGCAATACCTTCACTGAACTCATAAAGCACTTCGTCAGTTGTATCCGTTGAGACCTGGGTTGCGGCGTCAGTCATGGTGTCCATCCCTAGATTTTGGCGCAGCTAAGGACGGTCCCCAGCTCGGCGCAACCCTTTTCATTCAGGTAACGGCACTGACCGCAGCATATCGAGACTCCCGCCAGACCTCGGTTTCCATCACCTGGGCCAGACGGTCCACGGCATCCCAGACGTCGGCATACCCCAGATAAAGCGGCGTGAACCCAAATCTTAGAATATCAGGGGCGCGGAAATCGCCGATGACACCCCGTTCAATCAGGGCCTGCATGATCGCATAACCATGGGGGTGTCGGAGAGCCACCTGGCTGCCGCGTTTCTCGCCATCCAAAGGACAAGCCGGGATCAAGTCCGCACACCGCGCCGTGACCAGGCGCAGGAACAGGTCACCAAGGGCGATCGACTTGGTGCGGATCATGGCCATATCAACGTCCGCAAAGACAGCTAAGGCTGCGTCCAGAGCCACCATGCCCAACACCTGGGGGGTCCCACAGAGGAGCCGCGCCATACCCGCGGCGGGTTGATAGTCATCGTCAAAGGCGAAGGGCTGGGCATGACCCATCCAGCCGGTCAGAGGAGATCGGAAAGCCTTCTGATGGCGACGCGCCACAAAAGTAAAGGCGGGAGCCCCAGGGCCACCATTGAGATATTTGTAGCCACAGCCTGCCGCGAAATCTGCATCCGACCCGTTAAGATCAACAGGTATGGCTCCCGCAGAGTGGCTGAGATCCCAGAGGGTCAAGGCCCCGACTCTATGGGCTTTAGCGGTCAGGGCTGCCATGTCATGGATTTCGCCGGTCTTGTAGTGGACCTGTGTCAGCAGCAGCAGGGCCACGGTTTCGTCGAGCGCCTCGATCAGCTGTGCCCGTGGTACTACCCGGACCTCAAGCCCCGGCATCAAGTCCGCCAGACCTTGGAGGATGTAGAGGTCGCTAGGGAAATTTCCGGGCTCGGTCACGATCACCCGGCGATCCGGTTGCATGGTCAGGGCACCTGCCGCCAGCTTGAACAGGTTCACCGAGGTAGAGTCGCAGGCCACCACTTCGTCTGACTGAGCCCCGATCAAGGGCGCAATTTTGCTACCGACCCTGGCGGGCAAGTCGATCCAGCCTGCGGTATTCCAACTGCGGACCAGACCCTGCCCCCATTCCTCGACAACCACGGCAGCCAGTCGCACCGGGACAGCCTTCGGCAGGACGCCCAGAGAATTGCCGTCCAGATAAATAACCCCATCGGGGATGTCGAACAGGGCACGATGCCCCGCCAGAGGGTCGGTCGCGTCAAAGGCTAGGCAGTCCTCGCGGGTCATCCGACTCAGGACCCGGTCGCCGAATAGTTGGGCTGGTCGATGGCAATCTGGTCGGTAATGTTGGCCTTAAGCGCGGCCAGCAGCCCTGGGGTCCCGGCATCCATCTCGCCCGACCGCAGCTTCTCGCACAGCAGGGCGTTCAAGAATTTCACATCCCCGTTCTGGCCGAGCAGGGCCGACAGGCGCAAAATGGCATCGGCATCCGCTTGAGGTCCCAACTGCAACTCCCGCCTCACCACCGATAAAACATTAGCGGCCACCCGGGCCAGGAAGGCGTCGCGCGGCGGAAGGTTTGGTCGAATGCTGTCGATCCACTTCGCAACGGCCTCAACCAGTTCGTCAGCCCGAGGATTCTCAATCACAAGCCCGCCTCCAGAAGGTTTATCAGGTCGATTTCGGTTTCAGACACCCGCCGCCCGATCATTGGCCGCTCAATGGAGCTGGTCGCCCCCGACGCATAGCTGGAATACATCAGCAGGCACATGACTCCCCACTTCAGCGAGCCCAGGGCCTGCCAGTAGCGAACCCGGCTCAAGGGAATTTCGCCACCCCCAGCCTCAGCATAGCCGTCCAGCAGGTCTTGATAATCGCCAAAGCCACCAACGGGTTTGGCGCTAACCCCGAACCGCCAGGAATTGACGCAGAGCCAGGACAGATCCTCCGCCGGATCGCCATGGTGGGATAACTCCCAGTCGAGCACTGCAGCGACCCCATCGGTTTCGTTGACGATCAGATTGCCATTCCGAAAGTCCCCATGCAGCAGGACCTCGGCCATAGGCCGTGGTGCGTGTTGGCGCAGATGTTGGAAGGCCAGCTCAAGGATAGGCCGCTCTGCCCCGAAACTACGGTAGAGGGTCTCATACCGATCAAGTTCACCCAGGGCATCAGCTGATTTCAGTGGCACGGCAGAGGTCGGAATACTATGGATCTGCGCCAGAATACGACCGCACTGACGGGCCAATCTTGGCCGAACCGCTTCGAACCGTGGATCGGTGACGATCTTTCGACCCAGGGTTTCCCCGGCAATGCGGGCGGTGATGTGAGCCTCGCCCAGACCATCCTCAGGTTCGCAAAGGCGGATGAGGGGCGCGACCGGTACACAAGCCTGCTGAGCGGCGGTGATGAGGGCAGCTTCCGTTGCCAGAGATGTCGAGCGCGAGACCGCCTCATCAAAGGGGCCGGGGCGGCGACGCAGGATCATCTCTCGACGACCATTGGCACCGTCTGTAACAAAGGCCCAGGTCTCCATACTGGCCCCTGCGGACAGTCTTTGAACCTCGGAAATACGGTCAATCCCCAATTTGGGGGCCAAGGCCTGCAGGCCTTTTGCAATATCGACTTCCATGACGTTAGGGCGCCTCGCGTCTTCTGCTATTGACGATCTGGAGGACAGAGCGCCGGCTTGTAAATCGTCAAAATGACCGGCGTCCGTCTTTCGACGCCAGACGCAAGGGAAAATCCATGAACTTTAATCTCGACCCCGAACTCGTCGCCTATCTGGCTGAGCTGGACGCCTTTATTGAGGCCAAGATCAAGCCGCTGGAGAATAAGGACGACAACATCAAGTATTTCGACCATAGACGAGAATACGAGCGTACCGATTGGGAGGCTGGCGGCCTGCCCAAACATGAATGGGAAGCCCTGCTCGCCGAGGCCCGTAAGCTGGCCGACGAAGCCGGACATTTGCGTTTTGCCTGGCCCCCGGAAATGGGCGGTAAAGGTGGCTCGAACCTAGCCATGGCAGTGATCCGGGAGCATCTGGCTGCCAAGGGCCTTGGTCTGCACAACGACCTTCAGAACGAGCATTCCATCGTCGGGAACAACCCCTTCATCCTGATGTTCAAGGAATTTGCCACCAACGCCCAGTATGCGCGCGACGGCGACAAGCTGTTGAACGGCAAGATGCGCACGGCCTTTGGCTTGACCGAGCCCAACCACGGCTCGGATGCCACCTTCATGGAGACCACCGCCATCCGTCAGGATCGGGACGGCCAACCGGGCTGGCTGATCAATGGTGAGAAAATGTGGACCACCGGTATGCACGTGGCGACTCACATGATGACCTTCGCCCGGACCAGCGGCAAGGACGGCGACGCCACCGGCATCACCTGTTTCATCATCCCCACCGATACACCCGGTCTGATGATTGAAGAATATCTTTGGACCTTCAACATGCCCACGGATCACCCCCGGGTCAGCCTGACCGATGTCTGGGTGCCGGAAGACAGCTATTGGGGGGTCATCGACCGGGGACTGGGTCTGGGGCAGAGCTTTGTCCACCAAAATCGTATCCGTCAGGCGGCGTCATCCCTGGGCGCGGCGGTCTATTGCATTGAGGAAAGTGTCAAATACGCCCGCTCCCGCAAGCCCTTCGGTAAGGCGCTTGCGGAAAACCAGGCCATCCAGTGGCCCCTGGTGGAACTATCCACTCAAGCCGAAATGCTGCGTCTGCTGATCCGCAAGACGGCCTGGGAGATGGATCACATGGAACACAAGGAGATCGAGCGGCAGATCTCGGATAAGGTGTCCATGTGTAATTATTGGGCCAACCGCCTAGTCTGCGAGGCCGCTGACCGGGCCATGCAGGTCCATGGAGGCATCGGCTATTCCCGCCATAAGCCCTTCGAGCATATCTATCGCCACCATCGCCGCTACCGGATCACCGAGGGTTCGGAAGAGATTCAAATGCGCAAAGTGGCCGCCTTCCTGTTCGGCTTTATGGGACCCCGCAAGAAGCTGTTTGCTGACAGCGACATGAAGAACGACTATATTCAGCCGATCCCGGCGCGGCATTGACCATCAACTTGGGGAGGCGGTCCCTAGAGCCTGTTCCCTTTA
>NMUI01000084.1 GCA_002221445.1 Phenylobacterium zucineum
CTTACCCTGACTCGCGGCGAGCGTGGCAACATGAAGCTCGAAGACCTCAAGTCGATCGAAGGTAACCTGCCCGCGATGGGTGCATTCCGTGCATCCGAGCTACGAACGGCGCTCTCTGCATATGGCAAGGTTCAGCACAAATTTGCCGGCACTCGCGCCTACCTCGACTCTGGTTTCAGGGTAACCGCCATGGGCAAGCCAGCCAAGCCCAAGAACCTAGACGAACTGGCTCTGGCTTCGACCGCAGTCGCAGTTCCGGCCGCCGACATCTATGCCGTAATTAAAAACTTCAAGCCAGACGCTGTTGTTACCTATAACCGCAAGGGCGGATTCGGCCATCCGGACCACAAGATGGCTCACGAAGCCACCGCCATGGCACTTCGCTGGTGGGCCAAGGCCAAGCGCGGCCGGGTTCCCGAGTTTTGGGTCATCGCCGAAAAGGGCGAGAGCTACGACGTGCAGGTTGGCGATGCCGACACGGCTGCAATTAAGCGAGCCGCCCTCGAGGCCCACGGTTCGCAGGTGGCTGTGTTCCCTGAGACATACTCAATAGTCTCGGGCAAGGAGCTTCGCTACGACGCGCCAGAGCGCCTTCGCCGGGCATCGATTCGTCCGATGCGCTGGCTGAAGCCACTGGTTTTGGGTCTTTGGGCTCTTCCTCTGGGTGTTCTACTTGGTATCGCGGGCACGCTCCTGTACGGTTCGCGCACCACCGGCGGAGTTCATATCGGCATCATCGTTGCCCTGACCATGGTGTTCTCGCTAGCACTCGGGCTTCGTCTTCTGCGCCGCAGCAGGGGAGCGCTCTACCTAATGAGCCTGGGGCTAATTTCTACCGTGTTCTACTTCGGTCAGAAACATCCAGACGGACACATTTTCATCGGCAACACCACATACGGCCAACTCTGGGCTTACGGTTCACTCATCCTCTGTGCGCTCGTGATGGTGTTTCCGCGAGTCTCGCCGGGCTCGTGGCGTCGCGGCGGCATCGGGCACCGCTAAGCCGCCATCCGCATGTTTTAATAGAGACAGTTTTCG
>NMUI01000009.1 GCA_002221445.1 Phenylobacterium zucineum
TGTTCCCTTTAGACGGAAACGTCTAGAGGGATAAAACAGGCTCTCATTCAAGATGTTAGAGTGCGTCTCGATCCGATAACCGGTTCCCACTTATCGGAACGCACTCTAGGCATCAGCTTCGCGGCGGCATCGCCCGGGTTCGAACGGACTCTGTCAGCCGGTTGAGCGCATCCGACGCCACGATACTGAGGGAGCGGAGTCCTTGTTCTGAAAAACATCCAGGGCAGCTGAGAGCGCCGTCACGGCGGCGGCGCGTTCACCCTTATCGCGACCGGTAATTTCCAGGCGGGCTTCATAGAGCCGGGCAAGATTGACCTGAAGCAGCGCCCAAGCGACGGGATTGCGCCCTGCCGCAAACCCGGCCAGCTCCATCCTGAAGGCTGTTTCAGCGGCGTCCAGTACCGTCAGGTCACCAGACAATTCGGCTGATCGCGATAAACAGACGGCCCGGTTTGAGGTGGCGAAGGCCCCCAGGGCCAAGGCAGGTACGGTCCGAAGGACGGAGTTGGCCCGATCATAACAGGTCACCGCCTGCTCAAAAGATCGTTCGTTGGCCGTAGCTTCGCCCAGGGCCTGAAGCCCCTGAGCCAGGGCGGTCTGAATCCGGGCCCAGTCCATGGGGCTCTGGTCGCGGGAGACATCTTTCAGCAGGCCGGAAAGCAGATTGATCCCCTCAAGCAGACTCTCCATCTGCCCGGTCATTTCGCCGACCAGGGTCAATGCCTGGCCCTTTAAGGACGTGACCCTGGCAAAGGTCACGGGCTCGTAGTCTGACTGCAAGGCCTCCAACGCCGTGGTGGTTTCGGTGAGCGCCTCCCGCAGCAGGTCACGATCGGCCAGACGTGCGCCCCAGCCCAAAAGCAGCTCAATCCGGATCATGCGCGCTTCAACCGCCAGACTACGCGCCGATGGAGTGCGCCGTGCCTGGCCGCTTAGATCACGAATGGGTTGAACAAAACCTGCGGCCGCCAGATGTGCAGCCTGCGCATCATGCGGGGCGGGACGGGTAAGAGCATCAACCGCCAGGACGCCAATATCGGCCAGGGATCGGGCGAGACCACCCCGGGCCGCCTGACCAGCTTCACGGAATGCGACCTCCGCCGCCGCATAAAGACCCTCGTCGCCGTAGAGCTCTGCACCTAACATAGCACAATAGGCCTGCTCACAACGGGCGCGGGCCCAACCGTTTGGACGACGGCGACGGTCAAAGATTTCAGCCGCCTTCTCGGCTGTTGCAGCCGCCTTACGCAAGGCGACGGCATCGCCACTCCGACGGGCCACCTCGCGCCAGGCAATCGCGGCCTCCAGCTTGCGCTGCGCACGATCCTTTACATGAATTCGCCCAGCCGCAACATCACAGGCGCGCGCTTCATTATGCAGCATACGCAGATCAAGCAGCTCAAGTAAGGTTTGGTCGCCGCCGGTCAGACCGTCACGGGGGGCATTGAACGTATCTCCACCCAAAAAGCGCATTAACTCACGGCCGAGCTCAAACATCATGATCACTCCGATGACCCGGCGAGCGTCTCATCTCGGGACGCCGCCTGCGGGTTCAGACTGACTCTAGCAAAGCCCCTGCCGCAGAACTTAACAAGTGGTTAACTGCTTGATTATGGTTAACGAATTACGAATTTTTGAGGTCAACTGAAGATCGCGGCCTGATCCTCGGCCGGTAGAAGGTGCCAAGCCCCGGGTTCCAGATCTTCGGGCAGGGTGAGGCCACCAATCTGTTCCCGGTGCAGAAGGACCACATGATTGCCAACTGCCGCAAACATCCGACGCACCTGATGATAGCGCCCTTCAGTGATAATCAGGTCGGCGGACTGCGGACCCGTCACGATCAGGTCCGCTGGTGCCAGGGGGTCGTTTTCCCCCTCCAGAACCAGAGTCCCAGAGGCGAACAGCTCACCCTCACGGCCATTGAGGGGGCGAGCCAGCTCGGCTCTATAGCGTTTTGGTACATGGCTGCGGGGCGAAATCACCCGGTGCAGGAAAGGGCCATCATCGGTGATGAGCAGTAGGCCTGACGTGTCCTTATCCAGCCGGCCAACCGTCGAGAGGCCCGGCATCCGCGCCCGCCATCGATGCGGCAACAGGTCATATACGCTGCGTCCGGGCTCTTTGTGTGAGCAGACCACGCCCAAAGGCTTGTTCATGATCAGGGTCAGAGGTGCCGGCGGATCCACCGGCACGCCGTTAATGGTCATTTGCAAGGGCAAGTCGGCCGTCACCGGCACCTTGGCCCCTGACTCTGTCAAAGGCCGCCCATTCAGGACAATCCTTCCCGCTCGCGCTAGGGCAGCAACCTCTCGCCGGGATCCATAACCCAGATTGGCCAATAGCCGATCCAGCCGCGCCATAGGCGGGCGGCTCATATGCGCGCCTCATAGATCTTGTAACCGCCGTCCTCCGCTCGCAAATCAACCTGGCGGAAGGTTTCCTGCAGCACAGTCTCATAGGGCAGGTGCCGGTTCGCGGTCAGCCAGCAGACGCCCCCCTTTCGCAGCCGACCCGCAGCCGCACGAATAAAGGCTTGGCCGAGGGTCCGATCCTCCTGGCCACCATCATGGAAAGGCGGATTCATGACCACGAAGTCAAGCCCGGTGAGTTGAGCATCAAGCCCTCGGACATCGCCCCAGATCAGCCGGACCCTTGGATCATTCAGATTATGCTCAGCGGCACGAACCGCCCGGCGATCCAATTCCACAAGGGTCAGTTCGGTAACCTCGGCGCAGGTCAGAACCTTGAGAGACAAAAGTCCGATCCCGGCCCCGAGATCGGCCCCCCTGCCCTTCAGGTCGGGCAGGGTCTTGAGCAGCAGTTCAGTGCCGCGATCCAGGCGATCCCAGCTGAAAACACCCGGTTGAGTCCACAGACCCGTGTCATCCAAACGTCGTGGGGCACCGGCCCTTAAAGCGGCGTCAAGCCGCTCCAATACCTTGGGGCGCTCGACCCTGCAGAAGCGATGATGGCGACGCGCCTCTTCAAAAACCTCACAGCCGAAGGACGCCAGGGTTTTATGCAACCGTGACCCGCCCTTGTCTTTCGGTGCAAAAATGTTGAGCTCACCTCCGACCTTCACCGCGCGCAGAGCCTGGGCGATGACATAATCCCGCTCAAGGGTTCCTGGTGGTGCCAGAATCAGGGCCGCATCGACCTTCGCGACCGGTAGATCGTCAAGGTCGGTCGATCCCGGAACCAAGGGTGAAACCTGCTCTGCCCCGGCAGGAATCCCGATCAGCCCCGGTGCCGGCAGACCATAAATCAGGGTGCGACCCACCCGTCCTAGCCCCGTTCCCGTGTGCGCTGAAAGCCGAGATCTGGATAACGTTCCGTCACATAACCCAATTCCCAGGCCGACTTAGCCAGGAAAACAGGCTGGTTATCAATGTCGGTGGCCATAGCCGTCTTATGCCTGTCGATGAAGTCTTTGATCTCCGCGTCCTTGCCGGTCAGCCAACGGGCTTCGGAAAAGGGGCTGGGCTCGAACATGACCTCCAACTGATACTCATTGGCCAAGCGGTCGGCCATGACTTCGAACTGAAGCTGACCTACGGCACCCACGATAAAATCCGCACCGAACTGAGGACGGAACAGCTGGGTAACGCCCTCCTCGGCCAGACCGTCCAGCGCCTTTTTCAGGTGTTTAGCCTTCAACGGATCTTTCACCCGCACCCGCTGCAGAATTTCCGGGGCGAAGTTGGGTAGACCCGCAAAACGCAATAAGCCGGTCTCCGAGAGGCTGTCGCCCACCCGCAGAATTCCGTGGTTGGGGATGCCGATCACGTCACCCGCGAAGGCCTCTTCGGCCAGCTCCCGATCCGAGGCAAAGAACATGATCGGCGCATTGACCGAGAGCTGACGGCCGGTATTCTGAACCTTCAACTTCATGCCCCGCTGGAACCGACCGGAACACAGACGCAGGAAGGCGATCCTGTCCCGGTGATTTGGGTCCATATTAGCCTGGACCTTGAAAACAAAGCCGGTGACTTCTGGGTCGCCTGGGACAATGTGAGTGGCAGCGGCGGATCTGGTGGCCGCGACAGCTTTGGGCGCGGGTGCATAGGCCCCCAGCCCGGCCAGCAATTGATCAATCCCGAAATGCCGAAGCGCCGATCCGAAAAAGACCGGCGTCATATGCCCCTCTAGAAAGGCCTGCGGATCAAAGGGTTTTGACGCCTCCTGAACCAGCATGGCCCCATCTTCCAGCTCGGCCTGCTCATCGGGGTCCAGATAGCTGACCATCGCATTGCCACCGAAGGCGATGGGAAGCGGATGACCCTCGTCTTTATTGTCAGCGGTGCGCTTGGCAAAGGGCAGGAATTGTCGGGTCCGCAGGTCCAACATGCCTTTGAACCGTCCGCCGGACCCGGCCGGCCAGAACAGGGGTGCAGGATCAAGGGCCAGCTTGGCGGAGATTTCGTCCAGCAGTTCGATGGGGTCTTGAGCCTCCCGGTCCATCTTGTTGATAAACGTGACAATGGGAATGTCGCGCAGGCGGCAGACCTCGAACAGTTTCAGGGTCTGTGGCTCGATACCCTTAGCGGCGTCTAGGACCATAACCGCAGCATCTGCAGCGGTCAGGGTGCGATATGTGTCTTCTGAGAAGTCCTCGTGACCCGGCGTGTCCAGCAGGTTGAACATCAGACCGTCATGGTCAAAGGTCATGACGCTGGCCGAGACGGAAATGCCCCGCTCCCGCTCAATTTTCATCCAGTCCGAACGAGTACGGCGGTTCTCCCCCCGAGCCCGCACCTGACCGGCGGCTCGGATAGCCCCCCCGGCAAGCAGCAGGTTCTCGGTCAGGGTGGTCTTACCGGCGTCCGGATGTGAAATGATCGCGAATGTGCGGCGGCGGGCCGCTTCGACGGAAGGAGATTGGCTCATAGACACGCAGGTAGCGCGCCAGAGCCGGACAGGCAAACCTGTCGGATCAGGTTACTGAGTTGGCCGGTCGATTCTGTCGTGGAAATCTGACGCGATCTTCGAATGAGACCGCTTTGCTCCGCAGCTCAGGCGGCCAGTCGACCCCAAACCAGCCGATCAACCCAGGTGGAGTCAAGCCCATCGCCTTTTTGGCGCGCGACCAGATTGGCCATCACTTCAAAGGCCAGATTGCAATATCGGAAGCCGACATCGGCGGGTCCGCAACCTCGGCGCAGCGGGGTAAATTGAACTGCATTAATGCCGGGCACCTTGATGAAGATAAGATAGGCAAGGCGCTGGGCGCGCTGGGGATGGGTGATTTGCAAGTCAGGGTATTGGGAAAACAATTCCCGTCCCAGAGCGATCACTTCGTCAAAGCTGAGCCCCCGGAAACGATGGCCCTGGAGCTCAGGAACGTGCTCTGAAGGTTCAAGCTCAAGCACGGTGTTGTTCATTAGGAAAAACATAGGCGGTTCATAAGATTGCCGGTTGAAAGGAGGCTCCACCCTAGACCAACAGGCTTTCCGCACTCTTTTTGAATATGGAGAATTTGCTCTTAACGCTCAGTCTCGCTCAACAGGTTCGGTCAGGAAATGTCGACCTTCGCGATCATCGATTTCGACGACCCAGATGTCGGGATCAACCCGCACTGTCCGTGCAATATAGGAATCAAGATCTGCTTCCTGCTCTGAAAGACTTGGTCGCATCCAAACCTTCTCTCCATCGCCACGAGTCGCCTCGGCAAAAAGGCGGGCCGTGCCCTGCCCCCGATTTAAGACCTTGATCAGAACACTGCCTGCCCTTGCGTCGCCCCGGCGGACCACAACGGCGAAGGCACCTCCCAACTCAGCCCTTCGGATTAGGGCGGCGACCCAAATGTCGGACGAAAACATCATAAAGCTTACAGACCTCGATAACGGAACAGAAAGGTGCGGTGCTTAATCTGGCAGTCCGGTAAACCGAGCATACAAGAAAAACACGCGTCCATGACGAGTCCGCGCAGACCTGTGCATCGCCCGGCGGGTCTATGGATAAGGCTGATCCTGTGCCTTGGGCTCATGGGCGGTGCGGGCCGGGCGCTCGCGGCTTCAAGCCTCGACCTCTTTTATGAGCGCGCGATCATGTCTGCGGCTGATGTCAGGTGCGGTCTGTTTGATCCTTCGGTGGGATCAGCCCTCAATGTCGCCAAGTATCAGGCGCGAGGTGCCGCCTTGCGGGCCGGAACCAGTGCCGCCACCTTACAGGCCATATCTCAAAAGGCCCGGATCAAGGCCTATGCAATATCCTGCACCTCGCCCGACCTTGCCCTGGCAGCCGGGCGGGTGCGTACGGCCTTCGACAGCTATGCCAAAATGCTCAAGATGGACTATCCTGGCGATATTGTCGGTTGGAAAGCAGATCGCAGCTCCAGCCATGTGGCCGCCCGCTGGCGTCTGACCCAGGACGTGACACAGAATGGGGACCGCTTGCTCTTTGGACTGGCAGGCAGGTCTGGTGCCAATGCGCTGTTGGCCCTGGTTCATTTCAAGGGGGAGCAAGTCCCTTATACCGCGCGATTGGTCATGCGCGACGATCAATTGACGGCTGGGCCCTTCCTCGACGATCGCGGTGCGCCCTTGCGCAGTATTCCCTTGGACCGGCGCTTTGCTGCCAATGGTGCCCAGATCAGCTATACCGCAGAGGCGCGCAGTTCAGCAGGATCAGATTTGATGCCGAAGGACATGACCTCCGGCTGGGCCTTTCGCTTCCCTGCCCAAGCGGCCCGGCAAATATCGGGACTTGATCCGCGAGAGGCCATGGCGATTGATTTCATCTTCCCCGATGACTCGATCCGCAGACTTTATGTAGAGGTCGGTGATTTCGCCGCAGGACGAGCATTTTTGCAGTCTGCGGGCCGCCCAGGTGATTAAAGTCTGGGGGATATGATTTGAAGCATCTGATGGAGCCTTGCCTTGACCCCCATCATCACTGCGTTTGAGCGATCTCCCGATGGCGGCAGGGGCCTAGCTCGCGACACCCGTGTTCGTTGGGCGCTTGAAGAAGTGGGCCAGGACTACGAAGTCCGCTTTCTGTCCTTTCAAGCGTTGAAGGAACCGGCCCATCTTATGCTTAATCCCTTCGGCCAGATACCGACCTATGAGGACGGCGATCTTACGCTTTTTGAGAGCGGTGCGATCATCCTTCACATTGCTGAGGGTAAGCTAGGCCTGTTGCCCGATGACCGCCAAGCCCGGGCCCGAGCGATCACATGGATGTTCGCCGCCTTAAATTCCGTAGAGCCCCCGATCCTGGAACTGGCAAATGCCAAACTTCTGGAGGGCGACAAGTCCTGGACCCCGGCCCGCCTGCCGCAGGTTGAAAATCGGGTGAAAGATAGGCTGGCGCAAGTTTCGACTTACCTGGGTGAGAAAGACTGGTTGGACGGGTCTTTCAGTGCTGGGGATCTGATGATGGCATCGGTTCTGCTCCGCCTGAAGTCATCAGGTCTTCTCGACGGCTATCCGAACCTGGCGGCCTATGTCGCGAGGGCCGAAGCGAGACCCGCTTATCAGAGGGCCTTTGCCGCACAATTGGCGGCCTTTATGCAAGGTAGCTGACCCGACGCAACGGTCATGATCAGATCGACACAGGTTCACCGATCACCACCGGCATCCGGACTGTGACGGTGGTGCCCTCGCCCAGCTGACTTTCAATAACCATCTCGCCCCCATGCAGCCGGGCAAAGGCCTTAACCAGGGACAGGCCCAGACCCGTGCCGCCGACCTTGTGATCATGTCCACCCACCTGTTCATAAGGGCGACCCAGTTTCTTTAGGTCAGACGGGCTGATGCCCGCCCCGCTATCGGCCACGATCAATTCCAGGATTGGGCCGTCTGCTCTTAAGGTCACTGTGATGACACCCCCTTTCGGGGTGAATTTCAGGGCGTTTGACAGCAAATTCAGCGCGATCTGCTTCACCGCCCGCCGGTCCGCAGAAACGTCGATCGGCACCCGCGGCAGTAGTCCACGCAACGCAACTTCGGATCGATCAGCTTGCCCGCGCATCAACCTCATTACGGCACTCACCGCCTCACGGGCGTCGAAGTCCTCGAGATAAAGTTCATAACGCTCGGCCTCGATTTTCGAGATGTCGAGGACGTCATTGATCAGTTCCAGCAGATGGCCGCCGGACTCATGGATCAACTCTGGATAATCGGCATAGCGGTCCGGAATGGGGCCGAACAACCTTTGCCTCATTATGTCGGCAAAACCCATAATGGCGTTCAGGGGGGTGCGCAGTTCATGGCTCATATTTGCCAAAAAGCGTGACTTACCCGCATTCTGGGATTCAGCGGCGTCCTTGGCTGCCTGCAGGTCAGCTTCCCGTGTCAACTGAGCCCGAAGATCATGGATTGTCCCGATCAGACGGGAATGCCCGATGCGCCTGAGTATGAGTTCCGCCCAGTCCGGGGCCTCGTCGGTCGGGCCGAACCTTACGACCGCAGCACCATCTGAATATGCCGTGTTTAGGGCGCGCTCAAACACAGGGCGATAGCCCGGTCCGGCCAGGATCGCGATATGGTCGCCGAGATCGGCAAGGGCGGCCAATTCCGCCGAACCGCGCCCCCAGATTCGATGAATAAAACCGCGGCTGTCGAGATCAAGTAAGAGATCTGGTTGTCCCTGCAGCAAGGCTTGAAGGTCCGCTTCCGCAAAATTTGAGCGACGCGCCTCCAAGGTGACCTGTCGATGCAGCAGAACCAGGGCTGAGCCGAAACCCAGGGTCAGAGTCACGAGCGCCAAAGCGTCCAGAGCCGCTGAAAGGGCGGGCTCAGGTGGCAAGGGAAGGGGCAGGGTAAATAACCAAGCGATCGAAATTCCAAGGCTGGTCAGGGTCACGGCCGTGGCAAAGGCGAGATTTCGGGGCCTTCCCATGGCCGCCGCTCCGGCCAAAGGTGCCAGGTGCATGAGGCTGAGCGGTCCACCGATCCCACCGGTCAGTAGGGTCACCAGAAGGCTACAGCCCCCCCAAAAGGTGAGTAAAATTTCATCGGCGAGCACAAGGCGGGTCCGCATCAAAACCAGACCGGCGCAGGCGGGAAAGGCCAGGACGCATAAGGCCAACAGAATACGACCTGGCGTCAGTAGAGGTGAAACCAATAAAAGACTGGTTCCAAGCGTGATCGCCGCAAGCCAGCAGACATGCCACCAGTCGAGGCTGGACGAGACCTCTCCAACACGCTCAGCTGGGCTTAAGTGCAGATTCACGACTGTGGGTTTCTTCGTCCGTCTATCCCGCCCGACAGGAGGCCAGCGGACCTTACGCTTTCGAATACATAGGTGCGAGCGCGCTCGCCCAATGGGCGATATTTGACCATCGACTCTCGCGTGGCTGCCAAGGCCTAGAACAGATTTCAATGCGATAATCGGTTCCCACTTATCGGGAGATACACTAAGCCGCGTCGCCATGGCCACGTTAGACCAAGACCTTGCCGATCTCGTTGATGAGTTTGATCTCCTGGGGGACTGGGAGGAGCGCTATCGTTATATCATTGAGCTAGGTCGCGATCTGGCACCGCTCACCGATCTGGAACGCCGAGATGCCAATAAGGTGCGGGGTTGCGCAAGTCAGGTCTGGCTGGTGACAGAGGCTCAGAGCGACGGCACCCTCAAATTTCGCGGAGATTCTGACGCCCATATTGTGCGCGGTCTGATTGCCGTGCTTCTACGATTAGTGTCAGGGCGATCTGCCACTGAAATTCTTGCCTTCGATGCCCAAGCCGCCTTCCGTTTGTTAGGGCTGGCGAGCCATCTTTCGGCACAAAGATCTAACGGATTAGCGTCCATGGTTGAACGAATTCGCCGGGATGCCACCGCCTTAGAAAATTAGGCTGTTTGTACCAAATTAGAGCGTGTTTCGATCCGATAACCGGCTCCAGCTTATCGGAAAAGCTCCACACTTTGTTTCGGCGGGATGACGTTAAGCGGCGCGAATGCCCGTCTGGTATCGGGGTTCCGGCCTCATCCCGACCACGGCGTCAAAGCCCAGGATCATGTCCACATCGATACCATTTGTAGCGAGCGGCAATCTGAGCCAGAGAATCGAAATATGAGCGGCGGATCGCCAGGCCATGTCGTGCGCCCCCGCGGCAGGTCGCCGGTTATGGACAATCTTTGTGAGTTCGGTTTCCCAATATGCGGCCTCAGACGAATTATAGACATCCTGAAGGGTACGGCCGGTGATTTCCTGGCCGTAAACGCTGTAAAGTCCCGTCCCCGCCAAGCGCAGGCGGAATTCGAGCGGGTCAGATTTTACATCGATCAAACTCAATGTCGGCAGAAGACTTTTCAGGTCCTCCGGCCGAATATCAGCGCGGCCTGGCAGCTTCGGCCCACGTTTGAGTCCCACCCAATAGGTGAAAAGCTCTTTGTGTGCTCTCGCCGCCGCCGCAGAAGCCCCGATCTGCGTCGCCATAATAAGATTCGTTAACAACCCCTTGGAATCACAACGAATCGCTTATCGCCTGATCCGCGAATCGGCGGCAAGGTGAATTGTATTAACAGAGTCATTTTTCCCGGAGGTCGGATGCAAAAACAAAACGCCCGCCGGTGACTACCGGCGGGCACCTTAGAGTGCGTTCCGATAAGTGGGAACCGGTTATCGGATCGAAACGCACTCTAACATCTTGAATGAGAGCC
>NMUI01000382.1 GCA_002221445.1 Phenylobacterium zucineum
CTGGAACCGCTATCCCGGCGCGCAATGCGACACGGCCTCCATGATCTATATGCCCCTTCTGGAAGAGACGGGGCATAGGCCCACCGAGAAATACGCCCACGCGCCGGAAATTCTTGAGCAGTGCCAACGTATCGGCAAACAGTACGATCTCTATGATAAGGCTCTCTTCCATACCCGGGTTCAAGACCTGACCTGGGATGACGCCCGCAGCTGCTGGGTGATTGAAACAGATCGCGGGGACAAGTTCACCGCCGACTATCTGGGTATGGGCACCGGACCCCTCCATGTGCCGAAGCTCCCCGGCATTCCCGGCATTGAAACCTTCAAGGGTCATGCCTTCCATACCAGCCGGTGGGATTACGCTTACACGGGCGGGGATCCAAAGGGCGGCCTGATGACAAAACTAGCCGATAAACGGGTGGCGATTATCGGCACCGGGGCGACGGCGGTCCAAGCCGTACCGCACTTGGCCAAGGCCTGCGGGACCCTCTACGTCGTTCAGCGCACCCCCTCCTCCATCGACGTCCGCGCCAATGTGCCGATTGATCCGGAATGGTTCGCCGGTATTGCAACGCCCGGCTGGCAGAAGCGCTGGCTGGAAAACTTTACCGCCAATCAGGCTGGCGGCAGTATGGCTGAGGAAGACTTGGTTCAGGACGGTTGGACCGATCTGTCCCGGCGCATTCGCAGCAAGATCATGCAATTACCGCCCCAGGACATGACCCCCAAGAACATGCTGGCGGCCTATGAGGACTCAGATTTCGAAAAGATGGAGGAAATCCGGGCGCGGGTTGACCAGATTGTCACGGATCGCGACACCGCTGGGAAATTGAAAGCCTGGTACCGCCAATTATGCAAACGCCCCTGCTTCCACGACAGCTATCTGCAGGCCTTCAATACCCCCACCACACATCTGATTGATACGGACGGTCAGGGCGTCGCGCAGATTACGGAAAAAGGCTTTGTGGTCGCCGGTCAGGAATACGAAGTCGACTGCATCATTTATGCGTCAGGGTTCGAGGTGGGGACAGAACATAAGCGTCGGGCAGGCTTTGATCTGACGGGGCGTCATGGCCTGAAACTGTCAGACGCCTGGGCTGAGGGAATGCGTACCCTGCACGGCCTTCACTGTCATGGTTTTCCGAACGCCTTCATTGTTCAGCCGACCCAGGGGGCCAATCTGATTTCGAATGTGCCGCATAATTTGACGGACTCCGGCCTAACCATCGCGACCATCGTCAAACACGCTGAATCCGTCGGGGCCAGGACCGTCGAAGTAACCCAAGACGCCCAGAATGCCTGGGTGGATCTGCTGATCAGCGGTCCTGGCCGTATGCTCGGTGCCCCTGACTGCACCCCAGGTTACTACAATAACGAGGGCCAAGACCCCGGCCCGACCGCGAAATATGCCGTAGGCTATCCGGCCGGTGCCGCCGCCTATTTCCGCTATATCGAAGACTGGCGAAATTCAGGCAGGTTTGAGGGTTTGGAATTCAATTAGGCCAGGGGTGGTGGAGTTACCTCGTGACGGGGGAAAACCTTACGGGCGCTCGGATCGAATCCAACCTGTAATGGATAGTCGATCGGCGGTAACAAAATCAGCGACTTGGCTGACACTGTGGACCTGAGGAATTCTGAACATATTCAATGTATTGAACCTTGGGGCATATCCTTCAAGCACATGGCCTTCGGTGTTATGAAACAACAGCAGCCCACCCCATTCCGTGCGCCAATTCGGGGTCAGACTCAAAACCATCGCGCACAGCCGCCCCTTACCGATCACATCATCGTCATGAGCGGTCAGGAAATGGCCCGCGCGGTAGCGAGTCGCCTGAGCATCGCAATAGACCGCGCTCTCCAGTCCGGTCAGTCTATGAATTAGACTCGTTTTCGGATTGATT
>NMUI01000383.1 GCA_002221445.1 Phenylobacterium zucineum
CTTGGCGACACCCTTACGCATGTCCCGCAACTCTGCTTCTTTGGCGTAGCCCCAGGCTGACGCTTTCGATTTACTATCGAATATCTGGGATTGCTGCGGGAACCCGACTATCCTGACTATCGCTTGGTAGCCGGTTTCGCGCTTTCGTATGGTGGGCATTTGGGCACAGTTTGGTCACAGTTGAACCATGATAAACCATGGGATACCGTGCGTAAACCGTTGTGACCATCACTCGGAAATTCACGAATCGAACACTGTTTTGTACGATTCAGATTCATCTCTCCGGCACCAATCTCCATTGGAGAAACCAGATTTCCGTCACAGTTTGGGCACAGTTGCCCTATTTGATCCGGGCTGTGGCGTCCCCAACGGACTTGGCTAGGTCAGTCGCCACTTGCCGCGATCCGGGGCTGGAACCGTAGAAGAATGAGTTAGCCTGGGCCGCGTTGGACATGAGCCACTGGACCACTGCACCGACCACCGTGCCCACCGTTGCCGCGAGGCCGGGGTCCACGCCCTGCATCGACCCGCCGGTCAGAACCTTGAAACATCCATACAGGATGGCAAAAACGCATGCATAGGACGCGGCGTTGATTAGATACCCGAGGTAGAGAATCCCGTGGGTATTGGCATTGAACTTTCGGGCGTCCTGCACATCGGCAAGCTGGGCCTTCAATTCATCGACCTCGATCTCTTTGAAGCGGATTTTCAGATCGGCTTCCAGCTTCTGCAACGCGATCACCTGTTCGGGCGTGGCCGTTTTAAGCGCGGTGTCGATGGCCGAGGGTGTCGGGTCCACCTTCACGCCCAGCACATCGCTGATGGCCGTAGACGCGGCCAGGATCGCACCGGGCACGTTGCCGGTCACTGCTGCGCCGATGACGGGCAAGAGGGTCTTCCAATCAAAGCTCATATCGAACTCCATCCGGTTTCATACCGATGTCCCTCGGTGAGGGTCAGCCAAAGGATCAGGGCCGCAGTCCCGGCCCCGTGCGCGTCACCCGCTCTGCCCTGCCGGGTGTATTGCTCAAACTTCTGCATGATCTTGGCTAGGGCCACCGCTTCCAGGGTGGAAAGCCGCTCATCTTGCAGATTGATCTGGGCTAACGGATTTGTGGACATGTCTGCCACCCCGTAATGAAGCAAGCCTGCGCCTTGGCAAGCGTGATCTTGTGATCGCAGACGGCCTTCTTCATGCGCACTTCTACGATGTCTTTTGCGTGGGCACCGTCTGGACCATCCCAGAGTTGTAGATGCAGATTTCGGGGGTCAGTTGGGTGACCACCAACAGCGAGAGGAACAACGTGATCAAGTTCATAGTCTTCCATCACATCCGCTGCCGCAGTCTCATTGACTAGGGCGCGTTTGATCTTGTTGGTGTAGGTGGCCGGCGGGCGAATAGTCGCGGTCCAACCGGGCACGCAGATGGTTTGGTTGATGTTGCTTTGGTGGACATCGGGGTTCACTACCTGGGCCTTCACGTTCATGCCCAGGACCAGGGTCCAGACCGCGACGATGGCGATCATCAGAAATTTAATCAGTCGTTCCATATCAAACTCCAAGGTTCATTAGGTTGGCAGCGATGCGCCGCGACCAGCCCTTTCCAAAGGTGTCCCAGGTGGACAGGCGGGTCATAAAGTCCAGCCGCTGGCCGTTGAATCGGGCAGCTACTAATTCGGCGTCCAGGCGTTTGATCGCGGCCATCGTGAGGGGGCCGACCACACCGTCATCGGCCACGCCGACTGCGCGTTGCAAGAAGCGAATCGATTGGCCTATGCCGCTGTTCACTGCGGTGTCGAACACCTGGAACGAAACATCTGAGGGCAGCTTGTCGCACTGGGCGCGGTCCCAGTAATCCCGCTTGTAGATCGCCTTCGCCGC
>NMUI01000384.1 GCA_002221445.1 Phenylobacterium zucineum
AATCCGAAAATCAAATTGCAAGAAAACCACCCTCCACTGGGTCCAATCCGGCAATCGCCAAAACCAGAAACGCAGAATTTATCACACCAAATCAGCGAGATGGTCATTCTTCACAGGGGACGCACTATAGGTTTTTGATTTCGCCGCATTTTCTAAGCTCAACCGGTGTCTGCTTGGGCGGAAAATGCTCTATATCTTGCGAAACTTACGGCTCTGGCCGCCCATGAGCGCCATGGCCAGATCGTCAGGAACGAGCTTGGCGATGGCGGCGATGGCCTTGTTCTGGGTGCCGGGCACTCTGACAGGATGGTTCGCCTCCGCCGCCTCATACCCCGCGACAGCCACGTCTTCCGCGCCCATCCAAAGCCAGTCCGGCGTAATCTGATGAACCTGATCTCGGGTGCCGGTCACGTCGTGGAATTCTGAATAGGTGAAGCCTGGGCAGAGGGCGCTGACATGCACCCCTGACCCCCGGGTCTCGAGGTGCAGGCTCTGCGAAAACTTGATCATAAAGCTCTTCACCGCCCCATAGAGGGTGTACCCTTCAGAGCCGGGAACCAGACCCGCCAAGGAGGCGACATTGATAATGCGGCCGAACCTGCGCTCGAGCATGCCCGGCAAGACCTTGTGGGCCAGTTCCGAGGGCGCCGTCAGCAAGACCTGAATAAACTTGGCCTGATCCTGCCAGCGGGTGTCGGAATAGGTTCCGGTCAGGCCATAGCCGGCATTGTTGATCAGGGCGTCCACATGACGACCCTTGGCCGCCAGATGATCGAGCATGACCTGCGGCGCTTTGGGGTCCTCAAGGTCCGCCGCAAGGGTCAGCGCCTCAACGCCGAAGCGGCCTGATATTTCCGTCGCCAGGGCCTCAAGGCGATCTGCCCGCCGCGCCGTCAGGGCGACGTCATAGCCATGGCTGGCGTAGACCCTCGCGAGCGCAGCGCCAATCCCGGCGGAGGCGCCGGTCACCAGGGCGAGTTTGTGTTCCATGGGCCAGTCTCCGATTTAGCAGGGTGCTAGAGTGCGTTCCGATAAGT
>NMUI01000085.1 GCA_002221445.1 Phenylobacterium zucineum
GGCCTGACCTTCATGCTGCCAACCGAGGATGCGGCTGCGGCGGCCTCGATGCTCGTAGAACGTTTTGGCGTCGATCAGTGGCAGTTCACGGTTAGCGCCACCGACGCGAACCGACACATTCTGCGCTACGCCCGCCTGGTCACGGGCCGGCCGAAGATCGTGGTTCACGACTTCTGCTACCACGGCACGGTGGATGAAACCTTCGCCAATCTAGATGACGCGGGAAACACGGTTTCGCGCCAGCACAACATCGGCCCGCAGGTTGATCCGGCCGAGACAACCATCGTGATTCCGTTCAACGACCTCGCTGCTGCTGAGCGCGCATTTGCGACCGGCGAGGTGGCGGCGGCACTCATTGAGCCTGCGATGACCAACATCGGTATCGTCTTGCCCGAACCGGGCTACCTCGAGGGCATGCGCGAGCTTGCCACAAAGTACGGCGTGATTCTGATTCACGATGAGACACACACGCTGTCTGAGGGCATCGGCGGCATGACTCGCAGGCGCGACCTACACCCCGACGCCGTCGTGCTCGGTAAGACGATTGGTGCCGGTATTCCGAGCGGTGCGTTTGGCATGAGCGCCGAGCTCACTCGGCGCGTTCAAGAGTCGCTTCACCTAGAGCACATCGATGTTGGCGGCGTGGGCGGCACCCTGGCCGGAAACGCACTGTCTATGGCGGCGATCAGGGCCACCCTTGCCGAGGTGCTCACCGAAGAAAACTTCGAGAGGATGGAGAATCTTTGCACCACCTGGACGGTTGCCGTCGAGTCTTGCATCTTTGAGCACTCGGCACCGTGGCAGGTTTCGCAGTTGGGTTGTCGTGCCGAATACTCGTTTAGGCCCACTGCCCCTGCGAACGGCCGCGAGGCGGCCGACGCAGACGACTTCGAGTTGCAGCAGTACCTGCACCTGCACGCGCTAAATCGAGGCATCCTGTTGACACCGTTTCACAACATGGTCTTGATTTCGCCGGCACATACAGAGGCCGACCTCGACCGCCATGCGCTGCACTTTCACGACGCGCTAGAGGCGTTGTTCGACTAAAGCCCTACTTGAGTAGACGGCGACGCTTTACCTCGCCGCGAATCTGAGTTGCCAAGACGATCAAAATGGCGAGCAAGAACACGCCGGATGCGATCACGTTGGCCTCGGCAGGCACACCGCGCGAGGCGGCAACATAGATGTACTTCGGGAACGTGACCACCGACCCACTGTTGAAGTAGGTGATGATGAAGTCATCGAAAGACAGCGAAAACGACAGCAGTGCGGCCGAGATGATGCCTGGCAGCAGCAGCGGAAAAGTAATCTTCCAGAAAACCTGGGTCGGGTTCGCGTAAAGGTCGCGCCCGGCCTCTTCGAGCCTTGGGTCGAGGGTCTGGACTCGGGCCTTAACCGTGACCACGACAAAGCTCAAACAGAACATGACGTGGGCAATGATGATCGTGGTCATGCCGGCTCCGAAACCAGCATTGAAGAACAACCCGGCAAGACCGGCACCGAGAACAACCTCTGGCGTCGCCATGGGCAAGAACAGTGAGAGGTTGACCAGCGCACGAGCCTTGAACTGGTAGCGCACGAGGGCGATAGCCAGAGCGGTACCCAAGATTGTCGCGATGAGCGTCGAAACCAGGCCGATGAGAATCGAGTTGCCAAGTGCGCTGCAAACATCAGAGATCGAGCAGACGTTGGCCCAGTGGCGCACCGTAAAGCCTCCCACACAGTGTTCGAGCGGGTGGAGTCGTTGAACGAAAAGATGATCGTGTAAACGATTGGCACAAGCAAGAAGGCAAGCGCCAAGATGGAGTAGACCGGCAGGCCGAGCTTGCCCAAAGACAGGCGCTTCACAGCAGGTCCTCGGTTCCAGCACGACGAACGTAAACCGATACCAAGACCACGATGACCGCCATCAGCAGCACCGAAAGAGCAGACGCAGACGGGTAATCCCAGTTCTGCAAGAAGTCTGCCTCGACCATGGTGCCGATCATCGAGGTCTTCGACGAACCAAGAAAGTCGCGGCTTGCGTTCACGTAGTCGCCCGCAATCGGGATGAACGTCAGCAGCGTGCCTGAGATGATGCCCGGCATCGAAATCGGCAAGGTGATGCGCCTGAAGACCTTGGCGGGGCTGGCGTAGAGGTCTGAACCCGCCTCGAGAAGGCGAACGTCAAAACGCTCAAGCGTTGTGTAAAGCGGCAGAGTCATGAACGGGATGAAGTTGTAGGTGAGACCAAAGATTACGGCAGCGTCAGTACCCAAGAAGAACTGGTCGGAGGCCAGGATGCCGGTCGAATGAAGGGTCGACATGATCCAGTTGCCATCCGAGAAGATCTGCTTCCAAGC
>NMUI01000385.1 GCA_002221445.1 Phenylobacterium zucineum
GCAATCATCAAGGATGGCGTAACCGCCGCGCAGCAACGCTTTCACTCGGCTTAGACTTGAAGGGTGGGTAGCGCAGCGAACTCTAAGGCTCTGTCGCGCCTTGTCGCACTCGTTTCAGATGGCTACCCGGTGGCCGCACTGCAGGCAAACGCCACCAAACCTCGCTTAGAAATCATTGCCGCCGCCGGTGCGCAATCGACGGTCGTGGCCCTCTTGGCCCAGTTCAGGGCCGAAAAGCGTCTCTCGAACGTCAACCTGGTCATCGTGGCAACCGGTCGCGAAGGCGAGGATTTGGCCTCCTCGCTGCAGGCACAAAATCCCGATGCCGAGGTACTCGAATTCGTCTCGTGGGAGACCCTGCCGCACGAACGCTTGAGCCCAAGCCCCGAAACCGTAGGTAAGCGCCTTCGCGTGCTGCACCGACTGCACGAACTAGCAACCGGAGCCGCCGCTGCCGATCACCCGGTTTACGTTGTGGCATCGGTTCGAGCAGTGTTGCAGCCGGTGATCGGCTCGCTCGGAGATTATCCGCCACTGACGCTCATTCGCGGCAACGACTACCTTTTGCCCGAGCTGACCCTCAAACTTGTCGAACTGGCTTACCAGCGCGTCGATCTGGTGACCAAGCGAGGCGAGTTCGCGGTGCGCGGTGGCATCCTAGATATTTTTCCGACCACCGCCGAACACGCGGTTCGACTCGAATTCTTCGGCGATGAGCTCGACGACGTCAGGGAGTTTTCGGTGACAGATCAGCGTTCGCTCACCGGTCAAGTCGATTCGGTCAAGATCTATGCCGCGCGCGAACTCATTATTACGCCCTCGGTAGCCAACAAGCGCGCCAAATGGTGCATGAGTTTCCGAACCTTTCGAGCATGCTAGCCAAGATTGCCGAGGGCATTCCGGTCGACGGCATGGAGTCGCTCGCTCCCGTGCTTGCCGACGGCTTGGTGCCGTTTAGCGCTTACCTGCCCAAGGATGCAGGGCTCACCCTGCTACAGCCCGAGAAGGCCGCCGCCCGCGCCGCCAGCCTGGTCGAGACCAACGAAGAGTTTTTGCATGCCGCCTGGGATGCCGCAATCGAGGGTGCTGCGGCGCCGATCGACCTCAGCGCAGGCGGATTCATCGACTTTGGCGCCTTCGCGGCTGGCCTCGGCGGCCGGCAGTTTGCCACCATCTCGCAGTTCGGCTCCGACGAGCCAGATATCATCAACCTGAACCTGCTCGAGATTCCGAGTTT
>NMUI01000002.1 GCA_002221445.1 Phenylobacterium zucineum
CTCGACCCCAACCTTGGCAAGGTTGTGCTCTACCACTGAGCTACGCCCGCACTCCTCAAGGCGTGCCGGGTGAGCGGCGGCCTCGAAATTCGAGAGCGGGCTTATGGCAGAGGGTCTGCGGCTTGGCAAGGCTTCGTCTGGGGCCTTGTGATAACTCTTTGCCTCAGCTCTTGACGCGCGGGGCTTTCAGGCGGCGTTTGTTGACGTGGTCCTTGGGGGCCTCGCCGGCCCCTTCGGGGATTTCGCCTTTGAAGTAATAGCGTTGCCAGGCGGCCTTGGTGGCCTCGGGGTCTAGGCGGAAAATGGCCTTGTTGAACTCCTGGCGGTGCTTTTCCCAAACATCGTATTGGTCGCGAAGCTCAGGGTTGGAATCCATCCGCTTGATCACCGGCTGGACAGTCTCCAGCACCTTGTCCTGCATCAGGGTGATGAAGCAGAAGGGCTCGCCCTTTTCAAAGCGCACCCGGCCCGGGCGGGTGAAGATCCAGTTCATGGTGAAGGTGAAGGGCAACCAGTCGGTCTCCACCAGGCCCGACAGGGGCTGGATGCCATCTTTCACATGATTGGGCGGACCCTGGGTCAGGATCGACCAGCCGGTGGGTGTGCGGAACAGATAGCCGGGATGCAAGGTGATGACCCCGTGGGTGAAGTGGCTTTTGACGAATTCATGAAAGTCCGAGTGGGGCCGGTCAGGGGTCAGCTTGATGTCGTGGGCGTTGGGGCCGCCATTCCACTCGGCGGTGAAGGCCATGGGGCAGAGCATTTCCCAGCCGCTGGTATTGGCCATGGTGAGCGGCAAGCAGCGATAGGGGTGGCGGGAGGGGAAGGCATCCATCCAGGCCCGCTCCGGCCGCCCCGGCACCAGCTCTGGCGGACGCGCGGCCGTGGGAAAGCACTCAAGTTCCATGGTGACACCTCCGGTGGACTATGGGGTATATAGCGCCTGATTAGCTGCCAGACAGCAGCCCTGTCGACCGCCATCCTGCCGAGCCGCCCATCACCTATCACCAAAGGCCGGCCCCGGCATTCGGGCGAGGCGGGGTTACCCAAGGGGACTATCCGAGGGAGGTCAGTTGCTCCCAGTCCGCCATAAAACTGTCATGCTATTGATTTTTCAGGCTTCCTGGTGGAGCCAAGCGGAATCGAAGCACCCCTTGATTTCACAGAGCGTTTTTTCGGTAGGTGTTATAGTTGAGGATGGCAGATGTAGCAGTTTTGCGGGTGATGTGACGGGCGGTCCATTGGCCCGGCCCGCCGCTAGTGATTGTCGAAATCGTTGTACGACGTCTCCAGCGCTACAGCGCAGTAGATTTCCAATACGCACTGGCGAACCGGATCAGCTTCTTCGATATACCGGAACTCCATCGCTCGCACCCTTGCCTTTGCTGCGTCAAAGGCCGCCTTAACGGTGGGCTCCACGGCTAACCCCCTCCGGCTGCCCTCACCGGCCCGATAGGTCGTCTTCAGTTGCCCCGTTGCTTCTCGCGCCAAGCGGAACGCAAAAGAGGCCATGCCGTGACGCGCTCCGGGGAGGCAATGGCGGCCATACCGGGCGCGAACGTCATTGGTCCGCCCTACGTAGAGGGGGCGGCCATGCTCTGAGAACAGATAGACGCCTCGCACCTTTTCTCGCGGCCATGGCTGATCGAAGCGCCGAGGCTCCGGCCTTCGGCCGCCACACCCTTCGGCTGCTTTCGAAGTGCAGGAGGCAGGTCGGCGAGACTCGCTTGGCATGCTCGACGAAGCCGCTGAGGGTCCATCCAACGGCATCAGGCTTGCAACCTCGTCCGCCCAGGCATCGGCGATCGTGCCGAGCAGGACGCCATGCCGAATCTCGCGCCATTGCTCAATGCAGCGTGGCCCGAGCCAGGCATTGAGTTCAGCCAGACCGGGGAAGCACGGCAATGCCTTCTACAGCCGGCGGCGGGATTATAGACTTCCGGCTCGAACAGGTAACGGCTGGCCATGGCCGAGAACCGGGCATTGACCTTGGCGGGTCTTGCCAGCGCCGATCCGGCCGACAGCGGTCTTGATGTCGTCGAAGATCCCGCGCCGCGGCATCCCGCCCAGCACACGAAACCCCTGGGTCAGCGCATCGAACAGCATCTCCCAGGTCATTTCTCAGTGGCAATCAGCACGTACGCATCGGCTGCGCGGTACGAGTTGGACCCGGAGTGAATACTGTCACTATCTGGCAGGTAAATGACATTATACATGTGTGGAGCATGTCTCGCTCAGAACGCCTATTTGATCTGCTCCACGCGCTGCGTCAGCATCGCCGCCCCGTCAGCGGGAAGGTGCTGGCTGAGGGGATCGGCGTCAGTATCCGCACGCTGTACAGGGATATTGCTAGTCTCCAGGCGTTGGGGGCCGTGATCGATGGTGAAGCCGGAGTCGGGTATGTTCTGCAACCGGGCTTCCTGTTGCCCCCCTTGATGTTCACGCCCGAAGAGATCGAGGCGTTGGTGCTCGGTTCGCGTTGGGTCGCTGATCGTGCTGATGATCCGTTGCGCGATGCGGCACGGAGCGCGCTGTCGCGGATCGCGGCAGTGTTACCGACTGATCTTCGCGATGAACTCGAAGCCTCCGCGTTGCTTATCGGTCCCGGCGCGTCGATCCCGGCGGATGGAGTTGATCTAGCCCTGCTTCGCAAGGCGATCCGCGCCGAACACAAGCTGTCGCTCCAGTATCGGGACGGCGATGGCGCGGCATCGGAACGAATTGTGTGGCCGTTCGGGCTTGCCTTTTTCGATTCCGTGCGCGTGCTGCTGGGATGGTGCGAAATGCGTCAGGACTTCCGGCATTTCCGCACTGACCGGATCATTTCAATGACGCGGATCGATGCGCGGTACCCCAAACGGCGTCAGGCGTTGCTGAGGGCATGGCGCGAGGCGGAGGGCATGGCCAAAAAACCAGATGGCCCCCACACGCTGCTGCCGAAAACTGACAGCAGGGCAGGATAGTATCGGCACCATCCAATACCGGATCGGAGTATCGTGATGTCCAATGCAAATACAATTTTTCTTTATGTCGCCGACGCATCAGCGAGCGCAGATTTCTACGCCAAGCTGCTCGGGATCGCACCGGTCGAAGCAAGCCCAACCTTCGCGCTTTTCATCTTGCCTTCGGGACTGGCGCTAGGCCTATGGGGCAAGGATGGCGTGCAGCCTGCCCCAATCGCAGGAGGGGGTGGCAGCGAGATCGGCTTCAAGGTGGATAGCGCCGCGAAGATCGACAGGACGCATGCAGATTGGCTGGCCAAGGGCGCGAAGATTGCGTTTCCACCGACCGATCTCGATTTTGGGCGTAGTTTCGTGGCACTTGATCCCGACGGACATCGGCTGCGCGTCTATTCCGTGGCTGAGGAGTTGTGAGCAACTTGGCGCGCAACTGGATCGCCGTCCGCTCGGCATCATGCAGGTCTGCACGGAAACCTTACGCAGCTTGGCAATGATCTCTTCGGACTTGTGACGCTTCCTGGCAATGTTCGACTCTATCCATTCCGGTCCTCGAACCAACATGAGCGATAGACCCCTTCAAAAAGGGGGCCATAGCAGGCGTTGAGGGGCAGGCCGCCACGCATGGCACCTGTCAAATTGCCGGCACGGCAGCGATTTGTTCCAAAGGACTTGGCATGGAATGCAAAGCAACAAACAGAAACGATTTATTGACTGACCGTCAGTCATTGTGTAGATGAGGCACTATGAAGCGATCCTTAAAGCCAGCGGAGGCGCGGCGGTCCGACATGCTTAACGTTGCCGAAGACCTTGTTCTGTCGCGTGGGTTGGAAGGCTTGTCGATCGAGGAAGTTGCACGCGGCGCCGGCGTGGCGAAGGGAACCTTTTATCTTCACTTTCGGTCCCGCCGGGATTTGCTGGCTGAACTTGGGATACAGGTGATCCGACGGATGGCTGATGCCGCTCTCGCGGTCGGGGCCAGAATCGAAAGTCCGTCAGCCGCACTGGTTGCCATTCTCGAGGCATTGAAAACGATCGAACGGCAGGATGCGCGACTCGCAGAAGCCCTGCATCGCGCAGAAAATAGAGAGCTGAACGAATGGTGTAACATCGCGCTCATTCGTTTGCTGGGGCCGCCGCTGGCGGCTGTTGTAGAGCGCGGTTGCGCTACGGGCGAGTTCTCTGTGCCTAATGCGCTGGCCACAGTAGAATTCATCCTGGCTGGACAGGCATTCTTGCTCGGCGCAGACCGCTTCGGGTGGTCTGAGGCCGAACGTGCGGCCCGCGAGCAGGCAACATTGACGATCATTGAGCGAGCGCTCGGCGCGAACGATGGAACCTTGCGCACCGCAATGACCAAGGTTCTGACAAGTGCAAGGTCCGCCGCTTCAAGCACTCCTCCTGAAACCTGATCGAGGCTCGCTGCATCATGCCGTTACCTGACTATCGCCACCCGTGGCGCTTTTACGTGCCGGCAACCTTAGTGCCATGGATTGCATGGTTCACAGCAGGTTGGCTCAGCAGGCAGCCTGAAAGCCGTGGCTACATCGCTTTGGCTACGCTGCTCGGATTGGCCGGCCTGTTTTTCCCGATGGTGCTGGCCGGCGTTATGATCGTCCGGCAACCGCAATTGCTTGCCGATGTTCGCGCGAGGATTTTTGGCTTTCACCGCGGCCAACGCCAATATGTCTGGCTCGCCTTTGGTTTGATGCCAGCGAGCATTCTGTTGGCTCAAGCCGTTTCCCTGATTTTCGGCTACAGCCCGGATCAATTCTATTTGTCTGGTCATACCTCGTTCACCGGCGGGCTCGTGCCAGGATGGTTCATGCTTGTGCTAGCGCCGATGGTCGAGGAATTGGCTTGGCATTCATATGGTACAGATAGCTTGCGCCAACGTTTAAACCTTTTGAACACCTCCCTGTTGTTTGGTATATTTTGGGCCATCTGGCATGCGCCGTTGGGTGGCATTAGAGGATATTATCACGCGAACACCCTCCAGCAGGGTTGGATTTACAGTGCAAACTTTGCTCTCAGCCTGATACCGTTCACACTACTGATGAATTGGATATACTATAAAAGTGGTCGGAGCATCACAGCGGCAATCGTTTTTCACATCTCTGCCGGCTTGGCAAACGAAGCATTACAAACACATCCTGACAGCAAAATTATTCAGACATTCCTACTTATGATAATGTCTGCGATACTTGTATATCGTGACCCTGAGTTTTTTTGCGCCGCTAACAGGTCTCGTGACCCCCATCCATCCCCTTATTTTAGGGGAGACGGAAGGCACGGATGAAGAGGTGATTTTGGCCGAGCAAACTCGTGTGTTTTTCGATCAAGGGGCGCAATCTGTTTTCGGGCATGGTGGGGATGAGATCGTAAAGCAGGCAGCCCTGGCGGAATATCGAGTGGACGCGGCGCTTGGCGGTGCTGGTGCGTAACTGACGGTCCATTCCAAGGCTTTCACCGGCCTGGCCGAGGAGGGTGAGCAGAAGTATGGCGATGGCGTTGAGCATCAGCAGGCGGTCGCGACGTTGGGGATCGGCGATCCGCAGGTCGCTCATGCCCATGCCGAAGCGCAAATCCTTGCTGTCGCGGAAGCTCGGCTCAATGGTCCAACGCCACGACGATTTCGCGCCGCTCGCCCACGACCTCGCGCACCCACGCGCCGAATAGGTCCCAAAGAACGACGCCAGTGTTGCTCAAAAGACGATCGACCTGCTTGATCCCCGACTTCGGCAGAATGGCGCGCGCCTGCGCCAACGCCTGCCCGATCAGCGACACCGCCGGCGCGGCGGAGGTCATGACCCCAAGCGCGCCGTTAGCCCGCGACTCCACCCGTTTGGCATGCAAATCATCGGCGAATATGCGGCTCAGAAATTCATGAACAAACTCAATCCGATCCTTGGGCGCTCGCTTGTCCTCATAAAGCTCGATGATTCGAAAAGCAGCCCGGCTTCGGCACCTCAATTCAGGCGATTATCAGTCCAATAAAATGAGGGGATTTATGAGGTTCCGACCCGATAGGGTCGTAACCTAGCCAGTGATCAGCTTGCGCATACTTATACGGCCTTCAACTATTCGTCCCCCCTGCCTTTCGTAGAATGCTATGCCGCGTTGATTTTGTTGTTTGACGTGCCAATCCAACCGACAGATGTCTTGTTCTTTGGCTTTTTTCTCAATCCATTCCAGAAGTTTTGAGCCAACGCTTTGCCCGCGCATTTCAGGCAATACGAAAAGCTCTTTAAGCTCGAATTGCAGCGAGCTTTTCAGGCGAAAATCGCTGATTGAAATGAAACGACCCACCGCAGCCAAGCCGATCGCCTTTCCTTGCAGGTCCCAGGCTATGACAAGACGGTGCGGCGTTATCGGATCAATCAAAAGCCGTGCGTGAGCAAGGACTGCGTAAGGATCCGGCGTGGATGCGTCAGCGATATCATACACGTGTAGTGCAGACAAAATGGGCACGAGAGCCTCTGCATCGTCAGGCTTAGCCCAATCAATTCTCATTTCGCTTTTATCGCATTCCGCCAACTGTCAAGGACATGTAGCATAGTCTGTACGGAAGCTAAATCACCGAAATCCTCCCAGTTACGGTTCTCTGCGCCTGCATTGCGCGGTCTTGAAATCTGACGGGCAGCTTTCAGAGAGTTTTTCGTCAACAGCCGTCATTCTGAGATCAAACCCAAAAAGCAAGACCGGTAGAGGCGATCTTGATACAGTAGGCCTATGACCTTTGGGTGAAGCTCAGGGCAGCGGACACCAATTCACTACAGGGGGGATACATGCCAATTTCACGTCGAAAATTCATTGCTGCAGGTGCTATTGCACCTTTCCTGACTTCTTGTGCCACGAACCTTTCCAAGTTCGGTGACGAACCATTTCCTTCCCTCGCAGAGAAACTTGGTGTCTGCGATGCAACCTACGCTACCCTTGATGCTGGAAAGCCCAACGCCGCTACGGTCGTGTCAAGTTGCTCGTCGAACTGTCCCATTCAGATGGAATCCGTATTTCAAGCGGCTTCGCTTACGAAGCCGGTTACCGCGTTTGTTGCGCTTAATTTGGTACGGGGGCGGCAGCTTGATTTGCAAGCACCGGTCTCGTGCTACTTGCCTGATGGTTACGCACACCGTCAGCAACCCTTTAACCCCAAGAAAGCTGTCCTAGTCGATCTGGTGCCTACGAACACACTGGCACGTATCACTGTGGCGACACTGCTTAATCACAGCTCGGGTTTGCCAAATTGGACGAACAGCTCACTCGTTCCCGAGTTCGCGCCAGGCGAGCGATGGCAATACTCCGGTGAAGGGTATAACCTTTTGCAGGCAGTCATCAGTGCCGTAACTGGACAAGATTTTGAAACTTGCGTGTTCAAATATGTTTTCGAGCCGATCGGCATGCAGCATTCAGGAATGCGTCTGACGGACAACATCCGAGAGCGGCTTGTAAACGGCAGTTCACGGTCTCAGTTAGAGTTCGACGAGCCTAACGGGGCTGCATCGCTGTACACCACTGCTGAGGACTACGCGAAGCTGATCTCGGCACTGTTGGCCGACACAGCCTTGCTGGAGCTAACTTTTTCCGAGCCTATCGTCGTGGATTCTGAATTGGGTCTCGCTTGGGGGTACGGGTGGGGCATAGAAACTACCACAAACGACTCCTACCTCTGGCATTGGGGCAATAATCCAGGGTATCGGGCATTTGCAATGGTATCGCTATCTTCCCGAAACGGATTCGTTCTATTTTCCAATAACGAACGCGGAATGCCATTGGCCGCTACGCTTGCTCGCTCCATTATTCCGGCAGAACACGGCGTTTTTCGTTTTTCTATGCTCAGCTGAGAACATAGCAATCAATTTTTGGTGGATCATTAAGGCGGGTGATGGAAATTTCGGGGGTTCGGTCTTTAACCCACAAAAGTGCGTTTTTGCCGTCAGATCCAGAAATATTGTCAAGACCGGACGCTTACTGAAGCTGGCGTCAATGTCCGGGCTCGGCACGAGCCCCTTGGATATAATCGTTAGCGACGTCAACACTGGGTAGAAACGGGCACCATTCTCGGCTGGGCAGATATGAGCGGGGTTGATTGCCTATGGGATCTTTCAAAGGCTCATATCCCTCGTGTAATCTGCCCGTCTCTGTCCGCTTCCTTGTCCTTCTGCTGGGCTATGTCCCCTGCCCCGTCTCCCTCCGGTGAAGGCCGTCTTGTCTGTGTTTAGCTATGTTGGGGATGCTACGCTCGTAAGGAGACCTTATGAGCGCTTATGTGACCCCCATTTCTCATCCAGCCATAACGAGAGTCCT
>NMUI01000086.1 GCA_002221445.1 Phenylobacterium zucineum
TAATTCCAAGAATAGAATATAATAGAAAAGAAAGATGAAAAAATTAAAAACAGAAATTTTTAATCTTTTTTGCGGGAAAAAGTTTCTAGTTCTATCAAACTAAAAAAGCAGAGACTTTAAAAGTTTTTTCTTATAGATCAAATATTCATTTTCGTTGGTAAACTTTGTTTGTACAGTATGTTAAAAAAACATCTTTGTTAGGATTTGAAGTAATATATAATTCGTTAGGTCAAATAAAAGTAAAAAGACGCTTTTTTATTTTTGCACAAAATAAATTTTTAGGTTTGTTTAACGTTAAAAACAGTCTTATAACTTAGCGGTCAGAGTATATGCTTGATAAGCGTAAGGTCAGTAGTTCAAATCTACTTAAGACTAATTATAAATTAAATATATGTTATTAACGGAAATTAATAGTCAAAAGCATGGTTTTCATCTGGTTGATCCAAGTCCTTGGCCAATAATTGCAGCTTTTTCTGCACTTTTAATGACATTTGGTGGGGTTTATTTTATGCATGGTTATACTGGTGGTTTTTTTTATTTCGTTTAGGTTTTGTTTTAATTTTATTTATGATGTTTTGTTGGTGGCGAGATGTTATAAGAGAAGCAACTTATGAAGGACAACACACAATGGCGGTCTCAAGCGGATTACGAATGGGGATGTTGCTGTTTATTGTTTCTGAAGTAATGTTTTTCTTTGCATTTTTCTGGGCTTTTTTTCATTCAAGTTTTAATCCAAGTCCCGCTATCGGTGGGGTTTGGCCTCCTATGTTTTTAAGTGTATTAAATCCTTGGGAAGTTCCTCTGATTAATACTATAATATTGTTGAGTTCAGGTGCTACCGTTACTTGGGCACATCATTCAATAGTTTATGGATCAAAATTAAACGCAACTATTTCTTTAATATTAACAGTTGTATTGGCTATTATTTTTACATTGTTGCAAGTGTTTGAGTACATAACAGCTCCTTTTACAATATCAGATGGCATTTATGGGTCTACTTTTTATATGGCTACAGGTTTTCATGGGTTTCACGTGTTTTTAGGAACTTGTTTTTTATCTGTATGTTTATTACGTGTTTATTTAAACCATTTTACAAGAGAGCATCATTTTGGTTTTGAAGCGGCAGCGTGGTATTGGCATTTCGTCGACGTTGTTTGGTTATTTTTATTTATTACTATTTACTGGTGGGGTAGCTAAATTTGTTTGTAAAATTTATGAAATTTATATTTAATAGTCCCTTACAACAATTTGAAATTTTACCTATTATAAAAATTATTTTTGGGTTAGATTTTTCTATAACAAATGCAACTATAATAATTATTTTATTTTTTTTGTATTGTTTAGTTTTAACTTTTTTTTATTTAATTTAGAAAAAAAAGTTTATCTATAATTTTTAGTAATTGGCTTAATGTTTTTAGTGGTTTTTATTTTTTGATTTTAGGATTAGTTATCGATAATATTGGTTTAAAAAAGGGTTCGCTTTTTTTCCTTTGGTATTTTCGGTATTTATGTTTGTTTTAGGATTAAATATGATTGGTTTAATTCCTTATAGTTATACAGTTACTAGTCATTTTATTGTTACATTTACCTTTAGTTTTAGTTTATTTTTAGGAATTAATATTTTAACGTTTCTTATACATGGTTTAAATTCTTTTTCATTATTTTTACCTGGAGGAACTTCAATTATTTTAGCATTTTTATTAGTTCCTATTGAATTAATTTCTTATATATTTCGTCCGATTAGTTTATCAATACGACTTTTTGCTAATATGATGGCAGGTCACACATTGTTAAAAGTAATTGCAGGTTTTGGTTTAACATTAATGACAATGAATAGTTTTTATTTTTTGTTACACTATGTTCCATTACTAATGTTAGTACCTTTATTTTTGTTAGAAGTAGGTGTTGCTTTAATTCAAGCATTTGTGTTTAGTATTTTAATTTCAATGTATTTAAACGATGCAATTAATTTACATTAATAAAACAACTTAAATGTGTTTAACGTAGTAGCTTAACGAAATTAACGGTTATATATTTATGTGCTATTAGATACTGAATTGGGGAAACATAGTATAAAATTGTAATAAAAGGATGCCTTGAATTTTAAAGTAAAGAGTTGTGTAATGCAAAAATAAGATATGAATTTTTGAAATCTTATTACTAAGAATAAATTTTGTTTTTAGACAAGAATAGTAGAGTGAAGTAAAACATTTTAGTAACTTTTATAAAATCAAACGAGTTACCGTTAGTAGTGGCGAGCGAATATGGTTTTAAGTTCAAAACTTTGTTTGTAAAAGAAAAATCCAAAGGAGGTTTTAGTCCCGTATATTTTACAATATCGTTTAGTTAAGCATTGGATTATGTTAAATTTTATGCTGTGGGGATCTACCCTCAAACTTAAAAACCTTTAAAATATCTATAGTGAAAAGTACCGTAAGGGAAAGGTGAAAAAGAACTTATTTAAGAGTTAAAAGAACCTAAAATTTATTGCAAATTTCTGTTGGAGCTATTAAGTAACAGCGTACCTTTTGCATAATGGACCAGTGAGTTTGTATTTTAAGCAAGCTTAATTTAAAAATAGGCGTAGTTAAATCAAGGCTTAAAAACCGTATAAGTTTAAAGTACAAGACCCGAAGCTGAGTGATTTAACCATGAACAGGCTGAAAATTTTATGGCAACATTAATTGAAGGGCCGAACTCTTGTCTGTAGAAAAAGATTGAGATGATTTGTGGTTAGGGGTGAAAGGCTAATCAAACTCAGGTATAGCTGGTTTTCTGCGAAATATATTTAAGTATAGCTTATAAATAAATTAAATAGGGTAAAGCACTATAAAAGTAAAGGGAATTTTTAATTTTACTGATCTTTTTTAAACTAAGAATATGTTTAATTATTTTTATAAAGTCAGACTATAAGCGCGAAGGTTTATAGTCAAAAGGGAAACAGCCCAGATTATTTAATAAGGCCTTTAATTTAATATTAAGTGAAAAGATTGTGAAATTAACTTTGACAATTTTAAAGTGGGCTTGGAAGCAGCCATCTTTTAAAGAAAGCGTAACAGCTTATTAATCTAGTTTTTTGCGTCGATAATTTATAGAGACTAAATATTAAGCCGAATTAGTAGAAATTGGTAGCAGAACGTTTTGTAAACCGTTGAAGAATATTTGTCAAAATATTTGGAGGTATCAAAAGTGAGTATACTGGTATGAGTAGCTAAAAACAATGTATAATCATTGTCACCGTAAATCTAAAGTTTTCGATTAAACAATAAATGAAATCGAGTAAACGATCCCTAAGAAAAATTGCAAATGCATAATTTGATGGGAAATTAATTATTAATTTAGTGACAGTAAAAAATAATATTTAATTCTTTATTAGTTTAGTTTTAATAAAATTTTTTACTCAGGAAAAAGCTGTTAATAAATTATCGTACTTTAAACCGACACAGGTAGATAAGTAGAAAATACTAAGGTGTTCAAGATAATTGTGTTGAAGGAACTCGGCAAAATTGCTCTGTAACTTAGGGATAAAGAGTGACTATTTTTATAGTTAACATTAAAGAGGAAGAAGCGACTGTTTATTAAAA
>NMUI01000087.1 GCA_002221445.1 Phenylobacterium zucineum
GTTATCGGATCGAAACATGCTCTTATTTATTAAATGAGAACCCTCCCCGGTGTCGAATAGGATTACCCCATGACACCGGGAATTTGGCGCGGCCCGGGTCAAGGGGATGCCCAGCCGATTTGTATGGCCTTTTAACCGAAGTGCTCACCCAGGTAGACGCGCCGAACCTCAGGATTATCAACAATTTGGGCTGGCGTGCCTTCAAACAGCACTTCTCCCGCATGGATGATGGCGGCGCGGTCGATAATATCCAAGGTTTCCCGGACATTATGGTCGGTGATCAGAATGCCTATGCCGCGCGCCTTTAGATAGCCGATCACCTCACGAATATCGGCAATGGCCAAGGGGTCGATCCCGGCGAAGGGCTCGTCCAGGAGCATGAAGGACGGCTCGCTGGCCAGGGCACGAGCGATTTCCACCCGCCGCCGCTCGCCGCCAGACAGGGAAACCGCCGGGGAGGTTCGCAGATGATCAATCCGCAAGTCTTCTAATAGGCTGGTGACGGTTGCGCGAGAGGATGAACGGCTGGAATCCCGAAGCTCCACCACCGCCAAAATATTCTCTTCCACCGTCATGCCACGGAAGATCGAGGTTTCCTGGGGAAGATAGCCCAGGCCCATGCGGGCCCGCTGATACATGGGTTGGGCGGTGATGTTTTCCCCATCAAGATAGATCGCACCATAGTCCGCATGGATCAGGCCGGTGATCATATAGAAGCAGGTGGTCTTGCCAGCACCATTAGGGCCGAGCAGGCCCAACACCTCTCCCCGCCTTAGGGCCAGGGTCACGCCCTTGACCACGGTTCGGCCACGAAACGCCTTGCCGATATTATCGACCACCAGCCCTTGTCCGGCCAAGGCCGGGAGGGGTTGAAAGCGATCGTGTTTCAAGGCGGCTCCTTAGCGCGGGGTTGCGGCGGCCGCAGCCGGTTGCTGTTTCGGATAGATCACCGTGCGGACACGTCCGGCCTTGCCGCGACCACTGCTCTGCATTTGCGCATCGCCGGTTGAAACCTTGATAACCAGCTTTGCGCCACGCAGGACATTCTGGCCCTGGATCGCGATAACATCACCGGAAATGACAATCGTGTCAGATCCGGCCTCATAGAGCGCGCTGTCGCCCCGCACCCGCTGCTGGGGGGTGACATAATAGACCGTGCCCGTCGCTTCCATGCGATCTAGTTGACTGTCGCACTTGCCGCCCATGGCCCCTGTGGCCCCGGCCGCCCGGGCGGCGGCGGTTTGCGGACCCGTGGGGGCCTGACGGGTCTTATAGAAGATTTTAAGCACATCAGCCCGAAGCCGCGCTGTATCTTGCAGAGCCTCTGCCGCCCCGCGATAGGTTGCCAGACATTGGGTGTTGACCACCTCAAGCTGGTCGGCGGTGATATCCACCGGCGCATCTGAATTCTGAGATAGCTGAGCCTTCGCCGAGGATGCGAGGCCAAGGGCCAGGGCCATTCCGGCCAGAAGCGTCGGTCGCGAGACCCGGTTCATGATCATGTGTGCCCTGTCGCTGGCCTATTTGGAATCGACGCGGGTGTGAACGCCGCCTTTGAAGACTAATCGATCCCCTTTATCGTACACGCCATAGGACTTTGCGATGATTTCTCCAAGCGCTCCGAGGCCTTGAATTTCTCCGGCCCCTTCAAGTTCCCCGGTCGCCGTGTTGAAAACAGAACTGGCGGTGGAGAAATTCAGATCCGCGCCATTGAGTTTGACGCCACCTTCCAGGTTGAGCATACGGGCTTCCTCCCGATAGACGCCCGATACTGCCGAAATTCGCATCGGATTTTCCCCCTCCTCATCCAGAACCAGGGCCGGGGTATTTAAGAGGACGCGCTGATAATCGCGGGGATCGCGGGTTGCGGTCCTGGCCGTCAGGACGAAGGCGCGGCCTCGGTTATCGCGCCCGACAAACCTCGGATTAACCAACTGGATTGGGGCCTGCGTGTCCACGGGTTTGGTCTTTTCGCCCATCAGCGTGGTGCGCACCACAAAGCCGCCCATGGCGATCAGAATCAGACCTATCGCCACCGGCAGCAGAATCCGAAGCCGATGGATCAGCTGAGAGCGTCGACGCCAACGCTCAAAAATGTCGTGGCGAGGTTCAATCCCCGGGCGTGCTGCCGTCTGGCCCACAGTCGCCTAGCTATGCGCAAAAATATCAATGTCTTCCCACCCCGCCACGTCCAGGACAGCGCGGTGAGGCAAGAATTCGAAACCGGCGCGCGCAAGGCCATCGCGTCCTTCCCGTTCCAGCATGGTATCCAGGCGGGCGCGAAGGGCATGGAGATGCAGAACATCCGACGCCGCATAGGCCAACTGGTCAGGACTTAAGGTGGGGCCCCCAGTCGGAGCTCTGCTGCGCCTTGGACATATCAATACCCAGCAGTTCTTTGGAGACATCCTTCAGGCCGTGGCGATCTGTGTAGGTCCGCGCCAGCTTGGAGGCGATCTTGGTGCAATAGACCGGAGCTGTCACCACACCCAGATGCAGGTAAAACATGGCAATGTCGAACCTTCCAAAATGGAAGATTTTTGTGACCTCCGGATCGGTCAGCAAGGCCTTGAGGTTGGGTGCCTCATAGGCAGGTCGGTTCAACTTCACCACATGGGCGTGACCATCGCCAGCCGATAATTGCACCACGCACAGAGGGTCCCGCCCCAAACGAAGGCCCATGGTCTCGGAATCAATGGCGACAGACTTGACCCCGGCAAAGGTGCCTGCGGGTAGATCGCCTTCATGAAGATAGTTCGCCAAGGTTTGCTGCGCTCCGGCGCTGTTTGTCGCCCCCCTATTATAGAGGGGGATGGTGCCCAGGAAAGGACTCGAACCTTCACGGCCGTTAAGCCACTGGCACCTGAAGCCAGCGCGTCTACCAATTCCGCCACCTGGGCCCGATCCGCCGGATCGCGCGAGGGGCGGTTCATAGGGCACCGTCTTGGCCGGGTCAACGCCTCAATCGCCGGTAACCGACATCGGCCTGATTGCAGCGCCGGGCAGCATCGTCTATCGCAGGGCCAGTCTTGGCTCCTTTCGGATCACATCCATGCAGAATCTGGTCACGGTCTTCGGCGGTTCGGGGTTTGTCGGCAGCCAGGTGGTGCGCGCCCTGGCCCGGCAGGGGGCTCAAGTGCGAGTCGCCGTCCGTCAGCCGCATCTTGCCCATACCCTGCGTCTGCTGGGGGATGTGGGTCAGATCGAAGTTGTTCAGGCCAATATCCGCAACCCGGCCTCAGTCCGGCGCGCCCTGGAGGGGGCAGGGGCGGCGGTGAACCTCGTGGGCCTGCTCTATGAAAGCGGCCGCCAGAAATTTCAGAGCCTCCATGCCATGGGCGCGCGTAATGTGGCCAAGGCCGCCCGGGAGGTGGGTCTCGCCACCCTAGTGCAAATGTCAGCCATTGGCGCAGATGAAACCTCTGAAGCCAAATACGCCCGGACCAAGGCCATGGGCGAGGCCGCGGTCAGGGAGGAGTTTCCCCAAGCCATCATCATCCGCCCCTCAATCATTTTCGGCCAGGGCGACGGCTTCTTCAATTTGTTCGCACAAATGGCGGTTTTCAGTCCGGTCTTGCCCCTGATCGGTGGCGGTCACACCCGGTTTCAGCCGGTCTTTGTGGGGGACGTGGCCAAGGCCGTCGCCCGGGTGATCGCCGATCCGGGGCTGGCGGGAAAAACCTTTGAACTGGGCGGCCCTGGGGTGTTCAGCTTCCGGGAGATCCTCGGCCTCATCAATACACAGACTGAGCGCCATCGCCTGTTATTGCCCCTGCCCTTCCCCATCGCCGAGATGATCGGCAAGGTGGGAGAACTGGCAAGTTTGGTCGCCCTAACGCCCCCCTTGACCCGCGATCAGGTGGAATTGTTGAAGACCGACAATATCGCGTCTGGGGCCTATCCCGGCTTGTCGGACCTCGGCCTGACGCCGACCCCCGTCGAGGCGATCCTGCCGACCTACCTCTATCGGTTCCGCAAGGGCGGGCAATATGCCGATGAGACCGAACGCCTCGCAGCCAAGGGGGCCTAGATGTAAGCTCTCTGCCTTCAGATGGACCCATCTGAAGGGATAAACGGGCTTTGATTCAAAAATTCCAAGCGTGTTTCGCGCTCTGATCATCCGGCCCGCCTATGGGATCACGCGCAAATCACATCCCCTGGCCATGGGTCGCCAGCCAGATCAGGCCCCCCGCCCCCACCACGATCCGCCACCACGCAAACGGCGCAAAGCCCCGAGCCGAGACAAAATCGAGGGTCTTGCGCACGACAATATATCCCACCACAAAGCTCACAGCGAACCCCAAGGTAATAATGCCCGCCTGACCGGTATTGAGTGCATGTCGGTTCTTCCAAAGGTCCAGGGTGAAGGCACCGGCCATGGTCGGGATGGCCAGAAAGAACGAAAACTCCGCTGCGGCCCGCTTCTCCACCCGCAAAAGCATAGAGGCGACGATGGTGCCACCCGATCGTGAGACCCCCGGAATCAGGGCCAGGGTCTGAGCCGCGCCCACCAGAAGAGCGGTCAGCCAGGGGAGCGCCATGGCATTGGTCTCGCGTGGGGCCGGAGCCCAGCGGTCCACAGCCAGCAGAACGAAACCGCCCATCAGCAAGGAGCCACAGATCAGCCGGGGGCTCTCGAAAAGAACGCCCTTGATCACATCGTGCAAAAGCAAACCGGCAACGGCCCCAGGCAGGAAGGCGATGAGGACTGAGGCCACGAAACGGCGTGCCTCCGGACGGGTGGGCAGGGTCACGAAGACGGTCCAAAGCCGTCCGAAATAGAGGGCGACCATGGCCAGGATCGCTCCCAGCTGAATTAGGACCGTAAAGGTGTCCCAGAAGCCGTCTGGCAGGCCGAGCAGCATCTTGGTCAGCAGAAGATGACCGGTCGAGGATACGGGGACGAACTCCGTCAGCCCCTCGACAACGCCGAGTATGAGGGCGGTGATCCAATCTGGCATATGCTGTTCCCTAAGGTTCAAACCTCAGTCAGGCTCGCCGGTAAAGGTGAGGTAAACAGGCTCAAAGAGGATAGGCTCGTTCCAGACGATAGCGGGAGCCCTCCTCGGTTTGTCGCGACGAATATAAGCCAAATTCCGAAAGCCTGAAGCTGGGGGATCGCAGCAGGTTATGATCGGCAATCCATTGGGCCACATCAACCGGGTTTGCCCGCTTAAGATAGGCCAGGGTGACATGGGGCATATAGCGTCGGGAATCAGGGGCGAGCCCCACTCGACGGGTTGCCCTTTCGCAGGCCTTGTGCAAGGCCGTAAGGGCGGGGCTATCTGAGACTCCGGCCCAGACGGCGTGGATGTCCCGGCCTTCGCCGAACGCCCCGACGCCGGAAAGTTCGAGATCCAGGGATGGGGCTGCGATCCTGGCTAACTCCACATCAAGATCTGCCGCCACGGCCTCCTGGAGGTCGCCGAAGAAGCGCAGGGTAATGTGAAAGGCGGGGGTCGGACGCCATTGTGCGCCGCTCAAACCGGCTTGTCGGCGAACAAGGCCTTCCGCGATCTCGGGCGGAATGGCGAGGGCGGCAAACAAGCGGATCATGGGTTAAATCTAGGCCTGTGCGGACCGGATCGCAAAATCTTGCGCAAGCTCAGGCGGGAGAGTCCTTGCGAAAACCAAATTGCACGCCGATATTCCGGTCTGCGCCCGCTCGGGGCGTTTAGAAAAGGGCAAGGCTCAAATGAGCGACTTTAACCGCGGCTTTACGCGCACCGAGGTTTCGGGCAGCGCCGATATGTCGATGGATGTTGGCCTGCGCAAGTTCATGCTCGGGGTTTACAATAAGGTGGCGCTGGGACTGCTCGTGTCCGCCACCCTGGCCTACATCACCGGCACCTACCCACCGGTCTGCGATCTGATGTTTACGGTAGCAAATAACCGCATCGGCTACAGCCTGCTGGGCATGGTCGTGGCCTTTGCGCCCCTGGCTGTGATTCTCTTCGCCGGGTTCGGCGTCCGCAACGCCACACCGCAGACGGCGGGAATGGTTTACTGGTCGATTGTCAGCCTGATCGGGGCTTCCCTAGGGGTCGTCACCCTTCGCTATACGGGCGAATCCATCGGCACAACCTTCCTGCTGACCGCCACGGCCTTCGGCAGCCTGTCCCTGATCGGCTATACCACCAAGAAGGACCTGTCCGGCTTCGGCAGCTTCCTGATCATGGGCCTCTGGGGTCTGATCGGCGCTAGTCTGATCAACATGTTCCTGAACAGCGGCCCAATGGCTTTGATCATCAATATGGTCGGGGTCCTGATCTTTGCCGGTCTGACCGCCTATGACACCCAAAAGCTGAAGATGACCTATTATCAACTGGGCGGAAATGAAGCTGCCCTTGGGGTCGCCACCAATTACGGTGCCTTGAGCCTCTATCTGGACTTCATCAACCTGTTCCAGTTCCTGTTGAGCTTCCTCGGCAACCGCCGCTGAACCTGACCTAGAGCCTGTTCTCTTTAGACTGAAACGTCTGGAGGGATAAAACAGGCTCTAATTCAAGAGGTTAGAGTGCGTTTCGTTCCGATAACCGGTTCCCGCTTATCGGAACGCACTCTAGCAACTCGGATAGAGCCCCGGCCTTGACCCGCCGGGGCTTTTTGCTGTCTGAGTATTTACGGTCAGTCCACAAGCCGGAACTTGCGGCTGTCGAAGACGCTCAACACCTGTTCTAGGGTCTGGGCGCGTTTGAGCACCATGCCGCCTTCGCCGATGACCGCCCAGGCACCCTGCCGTTTGGCCAGAGCCGGACGTTTTTCGATCCGATAGGCCGGCGCTTCTGCGGATCTGCGAAACACAGAAAAAATGCAGGCATCGGATAGAGCGTCGATGGCATAATCCCGCCAATCGCCGGCAGCGACCATACGACCATAGAGCAAAAGGATGCGATTCAGCTCCCGCCGTTCAAAAAACACGGACGCGCCTTTGGCGGCGGGTGGCGGAGGGTCCAGAGCCATTTGTCAGACGTTAGACCGAGAATCACGGCGGCGACAATTGTACGCCTTCGGATATATTCGCCCTGAAATGACCTTAATTCGGACCTGTCACCGCCCGATCTGATCCCCATATAGGCATTGTCGGTTGATCGGGACCCGTTGATCCCGGACCCTGAACAGCCCCCCCAGCCCCGCCAGGATTGCGGGCCCGGTCAGTCGACAAAGATCCAAGCGATCGCGCCCGTGCAACTCCCCCCCGTTGCACGGGCGTTTTTGTGTCCGGTTAGGGTCAGGTCGCCGGTACCAGCCTTGGGGGGACGGGTTTGGCGAGGACGGGTTTGGGGGTGGCAGCCCTGCGCCCCACAGCCAGGATGCGCCCCCCTTCGGGGCCTGAACAATGACAGCCAGGGAGAGGCTAGGTTCGGTTTCGGGCAGGCGGTAGGCCGTCGGACGACCCCGCCAGGTCCCCAATTTTTCGAGTCTGCGGACGACGTTGATCTGGGTAACGGTCTGACCCCGGTTGTCGCCCTTCTTAACCAGAACATCCTGGGGGCGGGCGTCATAGGCCACCAGCCAGACCTCTGCACCGCCCTTGGGGGCAGATCCATGCCCCACATCCAGACGCCGACTGCCGATAAGGCCAGGTCAGGGGAACTGCGGGAGGTGGAAGCCGCCTTACTAATCAGGAGGTCGATCTTCTCCGTTTGCTTGGCCCCGGTCTGGAACCGCCCGTTAATGACCATCTGCGGCGTGTAAGGTTCACGCAGGGCCAACCGCGCCACATAGGCCTTTTGCCGGGCGGTGAATTGGGGTTGGGCGAAAGTGTCGGGCCAGCCCAGATAGTCCCAATAGTCGACCGAAAATGTCAGGGCCAGAACATCGGGCCGTTCCGCCGTCTTTGCGAGTGCGGCCCCGGCATCCACGCACGATGCACAGCCCTGAGCGGTATAGAGTTCCACAAGCACGGGGGACTTGGCCGCAGCTAGGCCGGGCGCAAAAACCAGAAGCAGACTTGCGACGAGGGCGGCGCGCATGGGCGGACTCTGCCGGAGTTACACGAAGACGGGGTTCAAGATGCTGTGACGACTAAGGTGACGGGGCGCTCTGCAAGAAAGCCGTGCAAAACGCCCCATCGAAACACGCTAACCCTCGGTGCGGGCCAGATTACGCAGGACGTAGTTCAACACGCCGCCATTCTTGAAATACTCAAGTTCAGTGGGTGTATCGATCCGGCAGCGAACCGGGAAGCGGGCAATGCGGCCATCTGAAGGACGATACATTTCCACCGTCAGCTGACGCCGAGGTGATAGGTCGGTGAGGCCGCGGATGGAGACGATTTCTTCGCCGGTCAGGTTCAGCTTGTGCCAACCGTCCTGAAGGAACTGCAAGGGCAGAACCCCCATGCCCACAAGGTTGGACCGATGGATACGCTCGAAGCTCTCGGCGATGACCGCCCGCACGCCCAGGAGCTTGGTGCCCTTGGCCGCCCAGTCCCGAGACGAGCCCGTGCCGTATTCCTTGCCCGCAAAGACCACCAGGGGACGGCCCTCGTTTTGATACCGCATGGCCGCGTCATAAATCGACATGACATCCCGTGACGGGAAATGCTTGGTGACCCCGCCCTCGATTTCCGGGGTGATCTTATTACGGATGCGGATATTGGCGAAGGTGCCGCGCATCATCACTTCATGGTTACCACGCCGAGCCCCGTAGGAGTTGAACTCCGAGGTGGGCACCTGATGGTCCCGCAGATATTCACCGGCCGGCCCCGAGGCCTTGATCGAACCGGCCGGGCTGATGTGATCGGTGGTGATCGAGTCACCGAATACCGAAAGCACCCGGGCCTCAATAATGTCGGTGACAGTCTCCGGCTCCATCTTCATGTCGCGGAAATAGGGCGGGTTCTGGACATAGGTCGATCCCATGTCCCAGGCATAGGTCTGACCACCGGCGACCTTGATGCCCTGCCAGTTCTTGTCGCCCTTGAAGACGTCGGAATAGCGGGTGGCGAACATTTTCTGGGTGACGTGCTTGCGCTGCAAGGTGGCCACCTCCTCCGAGGTGGGCCAAATGTCCTTGAGATAGACAGGCTTGCCGTCCTTGCCCGTGCCGATGGCATCCTTGGATAGATCGATCAGCATAGAGCCTGCCAGGGCATAGGCCACCACCAGGGGCGGTGAGGCCAGATAGTTGGCACGGACATCGGGATTAACCCGGCCCTCGAAGTTACGATTACCCGACAGCACCGAACAGGCCACCAGATCACCCCCATTGACGGCCTCTGAAATCGCTTCCGGCAGGGGGCCGGAATTGCCGATGCAGGTGGTGCAGCCATAGCCAACCAGATTGAAGCCGAGGGCGTCGAGGCTCTTGGTCAGGCCCGCGGCCTTCAGATAGTCGGTGACCACCTGACTGCCGGGGGCGAGGGAGGTTTTAACCCAGGGCTTGACCTTCAGACCCTTTTCCACGGCCTTCTTGGCCACTAGGCCAGCGGCGATCAGGACCGAGGGATTGGAGGTGTTGGTACATGAGGTGATGGCGGCGATCACCACATCCCCATTGCCGACATCGAACTTCTCACCGGCCACCGCAACCCGGTCGCCAACGCCCTCCTTGCCGAATTCCTTGGATAGGGCGAGGTTGAACTCTGAGGCGGCGTCGGACAGCAGAACCCGGTCCTGAGGACGCTTGGGACCGGCCAGGGACGGCAAGACCGAACCTAGGTCCAATTCCAGCGTATCGGTGAAGATCGGATCAGGATCACCGGGTTCGAACCACAGGCCCTGAGCCTTGGCATAGGCCTCCACCAGATCAGCCCGGGCCTTTTCGCGGCCTGTGGCGCGGAGATAGTCGATGGTGGCCTTGGTCACCGGGAAGAAACCGCAGGTGGCCCCGTATTCCGGGGCCATATTCGCAATGGTGGCTTGGTCTTCCAGGGTCAGACCGGCAAGGCCCTCGCCGAAGAATTCCACAAACTTGCCGACAACGCCCTTCTTGCGCAGCATTTGGGTGACGGTGAGCACCAGATCGGTGGCGGTGGCGCCTTCCGGCATGGCCCCGGTAAGCTTGAAGCCGATAACTTCCGGGATCAGCATGGGAATGGGTTGACCCAGCATGGCCGCCTCGGCCTCAATGCCACCGACACCCCAGCCCAGAACCGATAGGCCGTTGATCATGGTGGTATGGCTGTCGGTGCCGACCACCGTATCGGGATAGGCCACGGTGGGGCCCTCATCGTCATTGATCCAGACAGTCTGGGCCAAGTATTCTAGGTTCACCTGGTGGCAGATGCCGGTGCCCGGAGGCACCACCCGGAAATTGTTGAAGGCCGAAGATCCCCAGCGCAGGAAGCGATAACGCTCGATATTGCGCTCATATTCCCGATCAACGTTTTCGCCGAAGGCCTTGGCTGTACCGAAATAGTCAACCATGACCGAATGGTCGATCACCAGATCAACCGGGCTGAGGGGATTGATCTTTTCCGGGTTGGCCCCCAGGTGAGTCATGGCATCGCGCATGGCGGCCAGATCCACCACCGCCGGAACGCCGGTGAAGTCCTGCATCAGAACGCGAGCGGGTCGGAAGCTGATTTCGTGCTCAACAGAGCCCTTATTCTCGGTCCAGGCGGCCAGGGCCTTGAGGTCATCGCCACCGACAGTCTCACCGTCTTCATTGCGCAACAGATTCTCGAGAAGCACCTTCATGGAGGCTGGAAGGCGAGAAACACCCGCAAGACCGGCTTCTTCCGCAGCAGGAAGGCTGTAATAGATGTAAGTCTTAGATCCCACCTTGAGGTCTCGGCGGGTTTTGAGGCTGTCGATTGAAGCCATTATCAGGAATCCTTCCTCTGTTTACGGCCGCAAAACGCCTACCCCGGAGATCGCGCGCATTAGGAGGCGGACACACAGCGTTCGCCCCCGCGCCGCGAACATCCCCCGAAGGGACGTCGGCCGGAGGCGTCATACCCCTTCGCGGGGGGCGCGTCTATTCGAGCCGGACCCCTTCCTCATGATCTCTGTCCTAGAAATCGAAGACCTCGCAGTCAGCCGCGGGGGGCGATGCCTGTTTCAGGCCCTTAACCTACACCTGGCAGCGGGTGAGGCTTGCGGGCTGACCGGCCGCAACGGGTCGGGAAAGACCAGTCTGCTCAGGGCCATTGCCGGGCTGCTGACCACCGATCACGGCGAGATCCGGTTTGGTGACGCCGATTCAGATCAGGTCCGCCGCACCGCCATCCATCTGGTTGGTCATGCAGACGGGTTGAAATCTGGCCAAACCGCCCGGGAGGAGTTGGCATTCTGGATCCGGTGGACCGGGGGTCGTCCCGACGACACGGACGCCGCTTTGGATCGCCTGGAAATCCGCAGTCTCCTGGACCTCGAAGTGCGAAGACTGTCAGCAGGACAAAAGCGGCGACTGGCCCTGGCCCGGTTGCTGGCCGCGCCTCGGGCTCTGTGGTTACTGGATGAACCCTTAAGTCCCTTAGATACGATTTGGCGGGCTAGGTTCGGAGAGATCATGGCCGATCATCTGAAGGCGGGGGGATGATTTTAGCAGCAATCCACGACCCCTTGCCCATTCCGACCCGGGTGCTGGAGATCAACCCGTGAGCCTGGCCTGGGATCTGCTGAAGCGGGAAACCGCCCTGGCCTGGGGGCGCGGGGGTGGACCTCTGGTGTCTGCCGGCTTCTATCTCGGGGTTGCGACCCTGCTTCCCCTGGCCTCAGGCCCGGAACCTGCCCGACTGGCCGCCGTGGCTCCGGGGATCGCCTGGGTGACCCTGGCCCTTGCCACCCTGCTCGGCCTCGATCGCCTGTTCGAGCGGGACTATGAAGATGGGGCCTTGGATCTGCTGACCCTATCACCCCTGCCCCTGGAATTTGTCTGTGCCGTAAAATGCCTCGGTCAGTGGCTGGCCACGGGACTTCCCCTGGCCCTGGCGGCACCGGTTACAGCCATTGCCCTGGGCGGCAGCCCCACCTTGGGGCCCCTTATCCTGATCAGCGCCCTGATCGGCGGACTTGCCTTTGCCTTTGCCGGCGGCATAGGCGCGGCCCTCAGCCTGGGGGCGCGGCGCGGGGGCCTGCTGACCGCAGTTATTGTTCTGCCCCTATTCACACCGCCCGTCATCTTCGGCGGCGGGGCGTTAGATGCCTTTGCCTCGGGCCTGCCCTGGCACGCCGGTCTTGCACTTTTGTGTGCCTACAGCGCCGCCGCCGTCGCCCTTGGCCCCATTGCGATGGCGGCGGCCTGTCGGAACGCCCTGTCTTAGGGATGGTGTGCGGCGGAAATCTCATTGCTCCCCGGCGCGCCGGGGTCTAATCGGCAGCCATGATCCCGGCACAGGCCTTTCTGACCAACCCTGAGCGATTCATGGCCTTTTCCAGATGGGGCGCGCCCCTGTTTGGCGGGCTTGCTGTCCTGCTAGGGGCGATGGGCCTCTGGTTTGGCTTCACCGCGCCGGAAGACTATCAGCAGGGCGATACGGTTCGGATCATGTTCATCCATGTACCCGCCGCCTGGCTCAGCATGTTCGTCTATATCTGCCTTGGGGGGCAAGTTTTCTGTCCCTGGTCTTCCGCCATGCCCTGGCTGACGCGGCGGCGAAATCGGCGGCCCCCCTGGGGGCCGGATTTACGGCACTTGCCCTGGTCACAGGCTCTCTTTGGGGACGACCCATGTGGGGGACCTGGTGGGTGTGGGACGCCAGATTGACCAGTGTCTTGGTCTTGTTCCTGTTCTACCTGGCCTATATGGCCCTGCGCAGTGCTCTGGATGATGAGACCAAGGCGGCCCGGGCCTGCGCCATCCTTGCCTTGGTGGGACTGGTCAACCTGCCGGTGGTACACTGGTCGGTGAACTGGTGGAACAGCCTGCATCAGGGGGTGACGGTGTTCGCCAAGGGGGGGCCCAAAATGGCCCCCGTCTTCCTGGCCCCCCTGCTGTTGATGGTCCTGGCCTATATGGCCGCCTTCGGGGCCCTATGGCTGGTGCGTATTCGGGGCGAAGTCTGGCGCAGGCGTGCTGAGGCTTCCATGTCCCGACTGGCCCGGAGTTAACCCCATGCCGGATCTGGACTTCGGAAAATACGGCGGCTTTATCGGGGCCGCCTACGGCATCAGCGTTGTAGTTTTTGCGGTCATGATCATAGCCAGCCTGCGTTTTTCAGCCCGTTGGCGCGCGCAGGCAGAAAAGCTCAAGGCAGAAGAGGACGCTATATCGTGACGCGCTGGCTGGCCCTGGCCCCGCTGGCCGTTCTGGCGGCCCTTGCCCTGCTTTTCAGTCTCTACGCCTTAAAGCATGACCCTAAGGTCCAGCCCCGGGCCTTGGTAGGTAAGGCCTTACCCGACCTCGTCCTGCCCAGCCTTGATGATGGCCGACCCATTACCCTACGCCGTCTTGTAACTGGCGAGAGCCCGGTGCTGGTGAATGTTTACGCATCCTGGTGCGGCCCTTGCGCCCTTGAAGCCCCGCAATTGATGAGGCTGAAGCAAAAGGGTGCCGTGCTAATCGGCATTGCTTACAAAGATGCTCCGGAAAATACCCAGGCCTTCCTGGCCCGGGTGGGTGACCCATATGCCCAGCGTCTGATGGACCGTGACGGGCGAGCCGGAATTGAACTGGGAGTCACCGGCGTGCCGGAAACCTATCTGGTGAACGCACAGGGCCTCATTCTGGCAAAATACCCGGCCCCCTTGTCAGAGGCCGATGTCCGGAGCTTGTTGGTCCAGTTGGGGCGTTAACCCTTTCTTGACCCTGACCGCCCCATGGTCATGTTTGGATAACCACGTTTGAGGGCGTCATGGCCACGCCGATCCAACCCAATTTTCAGAGTCAGGTCGCGTCCCCCAGGGTCGATTCGCCCCGCAACGCCGCCCAACGGGCCTTTTTCCAGGCCGCCCTTAACGGAACAGCCCCGACCGCAGCGGCGGTTGAACCCGTCCCGACCCAACGGCCTGCGCCGGTTCAGAGGATTAAGACCGAAATACCGGCAGAGGCTCCGACCCGCCTATTGCGACCGGGCACCTTCCTGGACATCAGAGTTTAGGCTCTACCGAACCCGCCTTTTTCAATTTCTTCTTTTCCGCCTTGGCCGCTTTTTCCGCTTTTGACTTTTTAGGCTTGGCGGACTGGCCGGGAGCCCCGGATGCCACCAGATCCCGGAGCAGGCCGGTAAAAACCTCGCGCTTCCCGCCGGACAGAAGTTTCAGCAGGCGGGTGTCGACCGCGATCATCTTGGGTTGAGCTTCCGCCAGAACGGCCCGACCCTGGACGGTCAGGCGCACGCAATTGGCCCGAGCATCGGTCGGAGACTTCTGTCGTTCCAGAAGACCCTTGGCAATCATCCGCGCGGCCATATCCGCCAGGGTGGAACGGTCGATCCCGGTCAGGGCCACAAGTTCGGTTTGGGTCAGACCCTCGCGGCTTTCGACGGCGGCCAGGACGGCAAACTGTCTTTGCGTGATCCCCGTCGAGCCGAATTCTTCAGCATAGAAGTCCAAGGCGACTTGCAGGGTTCTATGCAGCAGATGACTGGGCGACCGATCCAGCGGTCCCGCCGACTTTGCCTTGCCCTTGGCCATAATTGTCCCCCTTCTCAGCCCCACGAAGGTTAGCGGCGGAAAACGTCAGTTTGAAGACAGTTCAAGACGCCGAGCTATTCGACTCGGCCCGGGGCGTCGGCATGGGCGTGTTTCATCATCACCGGGGCCTGACTCATCGAAAATAGAACCGTGAGAATCATCAGGCCCGGAAACCGGAACAGAACCCAGGTGGAATCCGGCTGCGTGCGCCAGACAAATTCATTGAGACCCGCCAGGGCGACAAAGAACAGACCATAGCGCAGGGTCAGGATCCGCCAGCCCTTATCGGTCAGGGGGAAGGCCTCGCCCAGCAGCAGCTTCAGCGGCGTCTTTTTCAGGGCCAGTCCCCCCAGGAGCAGGCCACCATAAACCAGATTCATAAGAGTCGGTTTGATCTTCAGAAACCGGGCGTCGTGAAAGAATAGGGTCAGACCGCCGAACACCAGACCCGCTGCCCCTGCAATCAAGGGAACCGGCGCGATCCGACGCTCAAATATCAGCCCCAGGGCCAGACCCACAACCGATCCCCCCACCAGGGCCCAGGTGGCATTCACCAGGTTGCGGCCCCCCAGGAAATAGGCGGCCATCCAGGCCACCAGACCGCCATAATCGACGATGGCGCGGACCCATTTGCGGGCGTGCGGCGACAGGGTCATTGGTTCTCCAGACCAACAAGTGAACGGGCAAAGGCGCGCGCGTCGAAGGCTTGCAGGTCTTCGATCCCTTCTCCAACCCCGATCAGCTTGATGGGACTGTCGGAGGCCTGCGCCACAGGCACCAAAACCCCGCCCCGGGCCGTACCATCCAGCTTGGTCATGACAATGCTGATACCCCGATCTGGTTGCCGAAGATATTTTCCTGGGCCAGGGCATTGCGGCCCACCGTGGCGTCCAGGACGAGCAAGGTCTCGTGGGGGGCGTCGGCGTCCACCTTCTTGATGACACGGATGACCTTCAACAGCTCATCCATCAGGCCCTGTTTGTTCTGTAGGCGACCAGCGGTGTCGATCAGCACCACATCAAACCCCTCGGCTCTGGCCTTTTCCAGGGCATCAAAGGCCAGACCTGCCGCGTCGGAATTGGGTGGACGGCTAATAAAGGCCGCCCCGGCCCGCTCGGCCCAGACCCTGAGCTGTTCTACCGCGGCGGCCCGGAAGGTGTCACCGGCGACGACCAGGACCTTGGCTCCCTTGGCGGTGAGGTCGGCAGCGATCTTTCCTAGGGTTGTGGTCTTACCCGACCCATTGACGCCGATGAAGAGGACCACATAGGGCCTGGGCCCATTCAAGGGATCAAAACGACCCTGGCGCGCCGTAAGCTCATCCCCGATCGCCTGGGCCAGGGCTTCCTTGATCTCATGCTCATCCACCGACTTGCCGAACTTAGCATCGGAAAACGCCCGGGTAATGCGCGCCGCCGAATAGGGACCAAGGTCAGCCTCAATGAGCATTTCTTCCAGGGCGTCGAGCCGGGCCTGGTCTAAGGGCTGTTTGGTAAAGGTGGCGGCCACCTGTTCGGTCAGGGCCTTGGAGGAGCGCGAAAGCCCCCCGCCAATCTTTGCAGCCATCCAAGCCTAGGTTCGATCATGAACCGGCTTCTAAAGTATCCGTGAGGGTCAAGCCAGCCTTTGGACCCGCCTTTGAGCCAAGCCCATCCGTTGGGCCTGCCGGCCCTGGCGGCAGACCGGCTTCCGGGCTAGGAGCAGGCATGGTCTCCATCGCCTCTGCCGTGATCGCCCTGGACTATGCTGCCGTCGCCGTGTTCGGGGGAACCGGGGCCCTGGCGGCGGCCCGTCGGCAACATGATATTGTTACCTTCGCCTTCTTTTCGGCCGTTACCGGGGTTGGGGGCGGAACCCTTAGGGATCTGCTGCTTGGAACACCGGTCTTTTGGGTCCAAAGGCCGACCTATCTGGTGGTTTGCGGGTTGGCGGCCCTGGTGGTGTGGTGCGTGGGACCCGGTCAGGGGCGATTGAAGGTCCTGCTCTGGCTCGACGCTCTAGGACTTGGAGCCTATGCGGTAATCGGAGCGGCCAAGGCCGGATCCCTGGGGGCACCTCCGGTGTCGGCCATGGTCATGGGGGTTCTGACCGCCTGCTTCGGCGGGGTCATTCGCGACGTCCTGGCACACGAGCCGTCCGTCCTGCTCCGCCGGGAAATCTACGTCACCTGTGCAGGGCTCGGCGCGGCGACCTTTGTGGCGCTGCAATGGGTCGGAGTTCCGGGTTGGGCGGCGGGCGCAGCGGGCTTTCTGGTCGGGTTCGGTATGCGGGCGGGCGGCTTGGTTTGGGACTGGTCCCTACCGGGCTATCCCGGGCGGGGCGAGATCCGCGCCGATCAGACCGAAACCGCTAAGGCCCGGGACCCTGAATAGCCGGTGATCTTGAGGTCTATGATGCGGCCAACCTCGCCGGGTCCGTCAAAGGCGATTTCCGTGAAGTCCTCACCTCGGGCCAGTCCGCCGCGCTCCACCAGACCGGTCGTCCTGCACCCAACCAGACCCTGAAGATGACGGGTCAAGGCCGCCTCTCCAGACGCCCTCAATCGCGCCGCACGGGCCTTGATCTCCGGCTTCGGAACGCAGGGCATCCGGGCGGCAGGTGTGCCGGGGCGGGCGCTGTAGGGAAAGACATGGAGGAAGGCGAGGCCCGCCTCATCCACCAGAGAAAGCGTGTTCTTAAACATGGCCTCAGTCTCGGTGGGAAAACCCACAATAAGGTCAGCCCCAAACGCCACATCCGGACGGACAGCCCGCACCCCGGCGATCAGAGCCAAGGCGTCCGTCCGGCTGTGACGACGTTTCATCCGCTTTAGGATCATGTCATCGCCAGCTTGGAGGGACAGATGCAGATAGGGCATGAGCCGAGGCTCGCTGGCGAGGCAGGCCATCAGATCAGGGTCAATCTCGGCGGCATCAATGGAGGATAAACGCAGGCGCGGCAGGTCGGGAACCAGTTTCAGTATCCGGGCGACCAACTGACCAAGGGTCGGATGGCCCGGAAGGTCAGACCCCCAGCTGGTGACATCCACCCCAGTAAGCACCACCTCCTGATAACCCTGGGCGGCCAGCCTGCGAATCTGATCAACCACCTCACCGGCCGAGGCGGATCGGGAATTTCCCCGGCCAAAGGGAATGATGCAGAAGGTGCAGCGATGGTCGCAGCCGTTCTGGACCTCGACATAGGCCCTGGCGCGGTCCTTCAAGCCGTCAATCAGATGCCCGGCGGTTTCCCGCACGCTCATAATATCATTGACCCGGACCCGACCCTCCGGCGCGCTTGCCCCATAGGCTCCCTTGGCGGACTTTTCCGTATTACCTAGGACCAGATCCACCTCGGCCATATCAGCAAAGGCGGTCGGGTCGATCTGGGCGGCGCACCCGGTGACGATCAGGCGCGCGTTCGGACGTTCCCGACGGGCCTTGCGGATCGCCTGGCGCGCTTGGCGGACCGCTTCTGCGGTCACGGCACAGGTGTTGAACACCACGGCATTTTCAAGACCATCCTCCGCGGCCCTGGCGCGAATGACCTCGCTCTCATAGGCGTTCAGGCGACAGCCGAAGGTGACAATATCCACTCGGTCGGTCACGGCAGCTGGCCTTCGAACTCAATGGCAACCGGACCGGTCATGATCACATGGTCGTCGGAGGCCTGCCATTCAATCACCATATCACCGCCATCCAGTTCCAGGACAGCCTTGCGGTCCGTCAACCCCCGACGGACGGCGGCGACCAGGGCCGCACAGGCCCCGGTGCCGCAGGCCTTGGTCAGCCCGGCGCCGCGCTCCCAGACCCGCAGGCGAATGCGATCACGCCCCTTGATCTGTGCAAAACCGACATTGACCCCTTCCGGGAACAGCATGTGATGCTCGATCAAGGGGCCGACCTCGCGCACCGGTGCGGCTTCAATATCTGAGACAAAAAACACCACATGAGGATTACCCATGGAAACACAGCCGGGTGTGTGCAGTAGAGGCGCGTCGATGGGGCCAATCTGCAGTTCGATACCGCGGGTATCCATGTCCTCGGCCAGAGGAATTTGATCCCAGCTTAGGCGGGGCGGCCCCATATCCACGCTAACACGGTGGTCTCCGGTCCGGCGGGCGATCAGACGACCGGCCGGGGTGTCAAAGATGGCTTGATCCTGCGCCCCGGCCTGCATGAGTAGCCAGGCTACGCAGCGGGAGCCGTTGCCGCAGGCCCCGACCTCTTCGCCGTCCGCGTTCCAGAAGCGCACCAAAGGAATGTCTGAGGACCCAGATGATATGGAAATGAGCTGGTCACACCCGATTCCCGTGTGGCGGTGTGCAATGGCGCGCACCTGATCTGGGGTTGGCGCGAAGGGCTGGGTGCGGGCCTCGACCACGACAAAGTCGTTGCCGAGCCCGTTCATTTTCAGAAACAAACGGCTCATGATTTCGTGTTTATAGGTGAGAAATCTTCCTGGATCACCCTAGAGTGCGTTCCGATAAGTGGGAACCGGTTATCGGATCGAAACGCACTCTAACATCTTGAATTAGAGCC
>NMUI01000010.1 GCA_002221445.1 Phenylobacterium zucineum
CACTTATCGGAACACACTCTAGAGCCCAGATTCGGGTGGAGAAAGCAGACGCGCCAAGGTCTTCTCGGCGATCCTCGTCATGCGCGGGTCATCGGCAAGGCCCGCTGCCAGCAGCACGACTACATAATACATAGCCCAGCCCCGGGCTCGGGCCCAGGTCGCGGTTGAGGCTCCATAGGCCTCCATGGCCGCCCGCCGAGCCGTCGGGTCTTCCAGCAACATCCAGACGGCTGAAAGATCGGTTGCCGGATCACCTCGGGCCATGTCGCCCCAGTCGATGAAGGCTGCCAGTCTACCATCCCGGACCAGCACATTCCTGGGGTGGGGATCACCGTGTATCCACAGGCCCTGAAGATCCATAGGGGCCGCGACCCCGGCCTCCCAAATCGCCATGGCGCGATCATTGATCAGGTCGGTTCGGGACCTCAGAAAGTTCAACTGGGTGTTAAACATTTCCCGGCGGCTTGCCAGGGGAACGCCGCGCATGGGGTTGGAAGGGGCGTCCGGCGGTGCCGGGTGATGCAGGGCTCTAAAAAAGGCCGCCAGGACTGCTCCCTGTTCAGCGTCGGGTGGATCAAGGTCCGCGGTCCGCCCCTCAAGCCAGGGGACAATGCTCCAGGTCCAGGGATAGCCAAGATCAGGTACACCTTGCCGCACCGGTGCGGGGGTCAACAGGGGAAGTCGAGTTGCCAGGGTCGGAAGCCAGGTCTGCTCGGATTGAATGAACTGGGCCCCCAGGGTGCGGCGGGGCAGTCTGACCGCCAACTGATCGCCCAGACGGTACATAACATTGTCCCAGCCTGACGCTTCAAAGGTCAAGGCCAGGGGGGAGAGATCCGGATGCTGACTCGCAATCAACCGGGCAACAAGGTCAAGGCTGATCTCAAACTCCGCCGCAGGCGTCTTGGAGGGTTTCGTCAAGACTGAGCCCTTATTGACCCTGCCGCACCGTATCCCAGGACCGAACCTGCCCGGGCGCAGAGGCGTTGCGCAAATAGGCCAAATTGTTTTCCACGACCGTGGGAGGAAGATCTTGGCGGGCGAGATGTTCTGCCTCGTCCAACCGGCCTTGAAGACCCAGCAGCAGGGCAAGATTCTGTCGAACCGCTATATCGGCCCCCGGCTTTGCAGCAGCGGCTCGCAGCAGGGACTCAGCCTGGGCGCTCTCACCGTGACCGGCGAGAAATAGGGCATAATTTGTCATGACAGCGGGATTTTCCGGGGCGAGGGCCAGGGCCTGCTTATGGGCGGCGGCGGCCTCGTCACTGCGGTCAGCCAGCTCATAGGCCACAGCCAGCAGGGTTAGCGGACGCCAATCATGAGGTGCCAGGGCCTGCGCCTGCCGTCCCGGTTCAATGGCATAAAAGCCTTGACCTCGACCGATCTGTGACCGCGCGACCTCTAAAAGCGCATCCAGGTTTCGGGGATCTATCACCAGAACCCGCTGGGCTGCCTCAAGCGCCTCATCAAAGTTGCCCAAGGTCCGAAGGGCCTGAGATAGACCGATCCCTGCCTCGGTGTCTCGTCCGTCAATCTGGATTTCCTTGCCCCAGAAGGCGGCGCGCGCCAGGGGATCCAGACGCTTGGCCATGGCTCGATCTTCTGGCTCGCCTTGTGGGGGACTTGGGCGGTGGTCGGCGTCGGCAAGGCGGCGAGCGCCTGGATGGGTTTGGCGACCGACTCTGCCGGGGTCGGCGCAAGGGATCCGGCCATGGTCTGGGGGGGAGCGCCAAGCTCAGAGAAAGGGCAGTTGCGGCGATGGCCGACATGCGACACATGGTCTGACTCGTGGCTCCGGATGACCCCTGATGTTCACCCCAAGGCCTTAAAGGAATCGTTAAGTATAATTTGGAGCCGTCATGAGCCATCTGATCCTCGCCGCGTCTGATCAGGCCACAACCCCGATCCATGCCCTTGGTGAGGCCGACCTGGATTCGTATCTGGCCTCCGTCTCAGACTTTATCAGGGGCTTTGCGGCCCTGAACGGGTTTGCGGCAAAGGCCGGTCAGGTCCTGCTCACACCAGGTCAAGACGGTGCCGTTGCCGGGGTCTTATTTGGTGTCGGAGACGGGATGGACCCCATGGTCTTCCGCGCCCTTTCTGCCAAACTTCCGACGGGAGACTATCACCTTAAAACCTTCCCCGACTCGTTAGTCTTCGACGACATCGTGCTGGCCTTCGGTCTCGGTGGTTACCGGTTTGATCGCTATAAGCGTAGCAGCAGCCCAGGTCCGCGATTGGTCACGCCGGGAGCTGACATTACCCGGACGGCTAAGATCATAGAGGCCTGTGCCCTGGCTAGGGACATGATCAATACGCCGGCGGGCGACCTTGGCCCCCTGCAGATTGAGCTGATCGCCCGGGACATGGCCAAGACCTTCGGGGCCGAAATCTCTGTTATTGTCGGAGATGATCTCCTGACCGGCAACTATCCCGCCGTTCATGCCGTCGGTCGCGCTGCGGCACCAGACCGGGCTCCGCGCATGATTGAGATGACCTGGGGCTCTGTCGACCATCCGTCTGTCGTACTCGTGGGTAAGGGCGTGACCTTTGACACAGGGGGGCTCGACATCAAGCCCTCCGCCGGTATGCGACAGATGAAGAAGGACATGGGTGGCGGTGCCCACCTACTGGCTCTGGGTCAGATGGTGATGGCAACCAATCTGCCCGTGCGGCTCACCCTTCTCCTACCCGCCGTCGAAAATGCCATATCCGGCGACGCCATGCGTCCGGGGGATGTGTTGAACTCTCGCAAGGGCCTCACCATCGAAGTTGGCAATACCGACGCCGAGGGGCGGCTGATTCTGGCCGATGCCTTGACCCGGGCTGGTGAGCTGAATCCGGTCCTCACCCTTGACCTCGCCACCTTGACCGGCGCGGCCCGCGTCGCCCTTGGACCGCAACTGCCACCCTATTTCACCGATGATGAAGCCCTGGCTGCTGAGATCGCTACCTGCGCCCGGCAGGCTCATGACCCGGTCTGGCGGTTACCCCTCTGGAAAGGCTATGTGGATGCCCTGGACTCCGACATTGCCGACATCAAGAATGATTCCGATGCCTGGGCGCAGGCGGGATCGATCACCGCCGCCCTCTTCCTCCAACGGTTTGCACCGAAGACCGCCTGGGCCCATTTCGATATTTTTGCCTGGAATCCCCGCGCCCGGCCCGGCTGGGCCTCTGGGGCCGAAACCCAGGCGATTCGCGGTCTCTTCAACCTGTTATGCAATCGCTTCTCATGACACCTGACTTGCGCACAACCCTGATCCGGGAGGGTCTGGCGGCGGGTGGCCTTGAGGGCCTAGTGCCCGCCGCGGCCTATGCTGAAACCCGGCCCATGCAGACCTGTCTCCCCCAGGCCAGCTTATATAGCCAACCCGATCTGGCGGCAGAGCAGCAGACCCAACTCCTGTTCGGCGAGAGGTTTGATGTTCTGGGTGATAACGGCGACTTCGTCCTGGGGCAGGCGCGACGGGACGGCTATGTGGGCTATGTCCGGCGCACAGCCCTGACCGTGAGGGGGCTCTCACCGACCCACTGGATCTGTGTGCCCCAGACCTTTGCGCTCGCCGAGCCGGATATTAAGTCTGCCGCAAGCGGACCTTATTGGCTCAACAGTCTGATTACAGTTGTCCGAACCGAAGGCCGGTTCTGCTGGGCGGACGGTCTCGGCTGGATGGTTTCTGAGCATCTCATGCCCGTGGGCATTTTCCGGACCGATTTTGTCGCCGTCGCTGAAAGTCTGTCGGGGGCCGGTTATGTTTGGGGCGGGCGGATGAGTTCGGGCCTTGATTGTTCAGGCCTAGTGCAACAAGCGCGGCTGTCCTGTGGCCTTGCCTTTCCCCGGGACACCGATCAGCAGATTACCAGGGGCCGTGCGGTCGAAGATAGGGATCTGCAAAGGGGGGATCTAGTGTTTTGGCGCGGACATGTGGGCGTCATGGTCGACGAGGCCAAACTGATTCACGCCAATGCTCACCACATGGCTGTCACCACCGAACCGCTGGCCGAGGCCGTGGAGCGTATCGCCGCCGGACCGACAGGCAAACCCATCGGCTACCGGCGACTTTAGCTTTTATTTCGCCGGTGCCGGGCTGGCTGGAGCCGTCGGCGCGGCACTTGCGGGCGTTGTCGGCGCGGGTGCCGCCCCTGCTGCAGGAGCAGCTGCCGGTGCCGCAGCGGCAGGGCTTGGGGCCGGCACGGGCAGGGTCGAGCCTTGAGCGTGCAGATAGGCGATCACATTAATCCGGTCCTCTGGCTTTTTCAGACCGATAAAGCTCATCTTGGTGCCGGAAATATACTTCTGGGGTTCTTTGACGAACTCATAAATATGCTGGAAGTCCCAGATCGGTTGCTTGCCGCCGAATTCGGTCATGCCTGCGGAATAGGCGAACCCCGGATGGCTGCCCGGCTTGCGACCGACGACACCCCAAAGATTCGGGCCGGTGCCATTGGCCCCGCCATTGTCGGCATTATGGCAGGACTTGCATTTCTGGAAGACAGCTTCACCCGCCTTAATGTCCGCGGCAGGCAGAACCGTTCCCCAATCTGGGGGAACATCGGCCACCACAGCCCCGCCCGTACCGCCGGCATCGGCGACTTCGATGGCATAGCCGGGCTTTTCCGGTGCCTTATTGGAAAACACGGCTGAGGACAGCTCCTTCAGGCCCGCGATGGAAAGGGCCGTCACAAGGACGGCACCGGCGATTTTGTTGAACGTCAGGTCGCTCATAATCCTGAATTCGGCCCTCTTCTTGACCGGCGAATCGTCCGGTCTAAGCGCGGGAATCCCCGCCCCGTATTGCGCCAGCGTCTCTTACACGCTACCGGCCCCGGTGCAACCGGCCAGTTGGTCCAAGTCCTTAGCTTATGAAACCCATTGTCATTATTCCGGCCAGAATGGCGGCCACCCGACTGCCGGGTAAGCCCCTGGCCGACATTGAAGGTCTGCCGATGATCGTCCGGGTCCTGCGTCAGGCGCAAGCTGCCGATGTCGGCCCCGTGGCCGTGGCGGCTGGGGATGTTGAAATCGTCGAGGCCGTGACGGCGGCCGGCGGTCGCGCCGTCCTCACCGACCCTGACCTGCCCTCGGGCTCTGACCGGTTGGTGGCGGCCTTGGCCGAGCTGGACCCGAACGGCCACCATGACTTGGTGGTCAATCTCCAGGGCGACATGCCGTTTGTGCAGCCCATTGCCCTGACCGACTGCCTGCATATTCTTGAGCGCGAGCCTGCCTGCGATATTGCCACCATAGTCGAGGCCGAAACCTCGCCCGCTGTGCGTACCAATCCGGACATGGTCAAGGCGGTGCTCAGCCTCAGGCCGGATGGCCGGTCGGGCCGGGCCCTCTATTTTACCCGCTCAACCCTCTATGGTGACGCACCTGTCTGGCATCATCACGGCATTTATGCCTATCGCCGAGACGCCCTTTTGCGCTTTACCGCCGCGCCCCCTTCGCCACTTGAGCGCCTGGAAAAGCTGGAACAATTACGGGCTATGGAGCTGGGCATGACCATCTGGGCTGCCATCGTCGAGGCCACCCCCATATCCGTCGATAATCCCGACGACTTGGACCGGGCCCGGGCCTTCGCCCGATCTTTGAAAGAATAGGCATAATCATGGGCCGCATTGCATTCCAGGGCGAACTGGGCGCCAACAGCCACGAAGCCTGTGTCGCCGCCTTCCCGGACATGACCCCGGTGCCTCATGCCACATTTGAGGAAGCCTTCGAGGCGATCAAGTCTGGCGACTGCCGGCTGGGCATGATCCCGGTGGAGAATTCCATTGCGGGTCGGGTGGCCGACGTCCACCACCTGTTGCCGGACTCAGGTCTTCGGATCATCGGCGAGCGGTTCAAGCCGATCCATTTCCAGCTGATGGCCAATCCCGGCGTGGCCCTGGAGGATCTGACCACGGTCGCCTCCATGCCCATTGCCCTGGCCCAATGCCGTAAGACCGTGCGGCGGCTGAAGTTGCGGACGGAGCCTGTGGGGGATACCGCCCTGGCGGCCAAGCTGTTGTCGCTCAGCCCTGACCCCACCCGGGCGGCCATTTCTCCGGCTCTAGCAGCGGAGCTTTATGGCCTGAACATCCTGGTCCGAGATATTGAGGATGAACACACCAACACCACCCGCTTCCTGATAATGACGGCTGATGCAGAGCCGCCGGCCCCGGATTTCTCAGATCGCTGCATGACCAGCTTTGTGTTTCGGGTCCGCAACATGCCCGCCGCCCTCTACAAGGCCATGGGTGGATTTGCCACCAATGGGGTCAACCTGACCAAGCTGGAAAGCTATATGGAGAATGGGGCCTTCACCGCCACCTTCTTCTATGCCGAGATCGACGGTCGCCCTGAAGACCCGGGCGTGGCCCTGGCCTTTGAGGAATTGCAGTTCTTCTCCGAACGGTTCGAAATCCTGGGGGTTTATCCGGCTGATCCGTTCCGGGATCGGGGGTAGGTCTCTAATTCAAAAAGTTACAGCATGGTCCGATAACCGGCGCTAAGGTACAAGATCATGCTCTGGATCAGAGGCCGTCGAACAGGGCGGTGGACAGATAGCGTTCGGCGAAACTGGGGATGATGGCGACAATGGTCTTGCCCGCCATCTCGTCCCGCGCGGCCAGATCAAAGGCGGCGGTTAGGGCGGCACCCGATGAAATGCCGACGGGAATGCCTTCCTCCCGGGCCACCCGACGGGCCATGGCAAAGCTGTCTTCATTCGACACTTGAATAATTTCATCTATGACGCTGCGATCCAGGATCGAGGGCACAAAACCCGCACCTATGCCCTGGATCTTATGCGGCGCAGGTGAGCCCCCCGACAGGACCGGTGAGGCTTCGGGTTCGACCGCCACCATTTTCAGGGACGGCTTGCGGGCCTTCAACACCTGACCGACGCCGGTAATCGTTCCGCCGGTTCCGACCCCGGACACCACCGCATCAACCTTGCCTTCGGTGTCATTCCAAATTTCTTCGGCCGTGGACACTCGGTGAATCAGCGGATTAGCGGCATTGTCGAATTGCTGGGGCAGGACTGCGCCGGGAATGGCCTCCACCAGCTCCCTGGCCCGGGCGACGGCCCCGGCCATGCCCCGCTCGGCTGGGGTCAACTCCAATTGGGCCCCTAGCAGCAGCAGCATTTTCCGGCGTTCGATCGACATGCTTTCCGGCATACAGAGGATCAGCTTGTATCCCTTGGATGCGGCCACAAACGCCAGGGCAATGCCTGTATTGCCGCTGGTGGGTTCCACAATGGTCGAACCGGGTTTGAGAATGCCCTGGGCTTCTAGGCTCTCGATCAAGCTGACGCCGATCCGATCCTTCACCGAGCCGATGGGATTGAAAAATTCCAGCTTGGCCAGGACCATGCCTTTTGGCTTTAAGGCCCGGGTCAGATTGGGAAGCGCCACAAGGGGCGTATCGCCGATAGTCTCGATGATGGAGGCATAGATCTTCCCCCGGCCGGTGCGCTTGTTATTCGACGCGTCATAGGTGGCCATGGCTGTTGTCCCTGAAGAAGTGAGCTGTCGGATCAAACTTAAGCCTGTCGCTAGGATTTGGAAGGGAGGTTGTGAGCCCCCCTGCCCAGGAAATCTAACAGCCGACCTTTATAGCGCATCGGCATCCAGCGCCGAGAGCAAGGGCTCTATGACCGCCTGCGCCAGCCAGCGCACCACGGGAACCGCAACCCCATCTCCGACAATGTGCAAGGCTGCCGTGGTTGAGGTCGGCAGTCTGTAGGTGTCGGCCAGTCCCATTAGGCGCGCAGCTTCCCGCGGGCTGATGAGTCGCGAGCGCACCTGACCCCGCTCCACCAGGATCAGGGTTTGACGGGATGATCCGCCGCCCGGGGTCCGTAAACACCCGGCCCGGCCGTCAAACCTGACCTCCGCCCTCTGCTGACGGTGCCCCTTAACCTGTCGTGTTCGCCGAAACAGCGTGCCAATGGTACGGTCACCTAAGACCCGCAAGGCCTCAAGCTGGGCCTGGTGTTTCGGACTCATCAGGGTGATCAGATGTGCGGTCTCCTCCGGCCTGTGCCATAATGCCTCAAGGTCAGGATCCACCAGATCGGCCAGGGCGCGAGTGCATTGGCGTGGAGGTGAGGCCGGCCAATCTATCCAATGGTCCCGCAGGCTTGGGGGCAGGCGACTATAGGCCCTGGCAATGGCCGCCGTCCGGGGCACCTCAGCCATACCCCAGCTCCGAACCCCCCCATGGACGGCGATCACGAAAACCCTTGGCCTGGATTGCGGCAGGAAGGCTGCGGCATCAAGTTCCAGAGCCCCATACTCATAGCCCTGATCCGCCAAGGCTCGGCACAGAGCGATAAAGTCACCCCCGCCATTGGATGTAAGCAGGCCGGTCACATTCTCGATCACCAGCATCCGAGGTGCCCGCCCCTCTGCCGCCAGGGCCTCGATCAGGTTCCAGAAGCCGTAAAACGCCGAAGACCTGCCGCCGGCCAAACCCGCCCGTCCGCCCGCGAGACTGAAGTCCTGGCAGGGCGAGGAGGCCCAGGCCAGATCGGCCCGACCCGGCAAATCCCCCGTCGTCAGCCCCCAGACATCACCTTGGTTCAGATGTAGGTCGGCATCTGGAAAGTTCGCCCGATAGGTCGCCGCCTTGGTGGAGTCGATGTCATTGGCAAAGGTGCAGGACCAGCCTTCCCCCAGCCCCAGGCGCGCCATGCCGCCGCCCGCGAAAAATTCATAGAAGGTTCGACTCACACCTCTCAGTTTAACGGGCCAAGGCCGCCATGTCCTGAGGCTCCGGCGATCCAGGATATTTACAGGCTTGAACTGGCGATTACGCCACCTGGGCCTTGACCGGTTGATCGGCTGAGGGCGGTAATGGCGGCCGGCAAAAATGAAACTTGGGGGATGCGCATGGCCAGATCGGTTGAGGCCCTATGGGACATGGTCATCCGCAATGGATCGGTGCTGGATGGGTCAGGGGGCCCGGCCTTTGTCGCCGACATCGCTGTTAAGAACGGTCTCATTGCCCAGATTGGTCGGGTATCGGGCCGGGGTAGGGAAGAGCTGGACGCGGCGGGGCGGCTGGTAACGCCCGGCTTTGTGGACATTCACACCCACTATGACGGCCAGGCGACCTGGGGATCACAGATGACACCGTCCGCCTGGCACGGGGTGACCACGGTGGTCATGGGAAATTGCGGGGTCGGCTTTGCACCCTGCCGCCCAAACGACCGGGACCGGCTGATCCGCTTGATGGAGGGGGTGGAGGATATACCCTTTCCGGTTCTGGCAGAGGGCTTGCCATGGGATTGGGAGAGTTTCCCTGACTATCTCGATGCCCTGGACCGTCGGGCTTTCGACGTAGACATCGGCACCCAGCTGCCCCATGCGGCCCTGAGGGTCTATGTCATGGGTGAGCGCGGGGCCGATCGGGAGCCCGCCACCACCGCAGATATCGCCGCCATGGCCGCCTTGGCCCAGACGGCGGTGGAGGCCGGGGCCCTCGGCTTTTCGACATCCCGGACCCTTAATCACCGGACTTCGGACGGCCAGCCGACCCCAACCCTAACCGCCGCCGAAGCGGAGCTGACCGGGATTGCCCGGGGTCTTGCTGCGGCGGGCAAGGGTGTGCTGCAGGTGGTGTCGGACTTTACAGATCCTCAGGCCGAATTCGCCATGCTCCGGCGCATGGTCGAACAGTCCGGCCGGCCATTGTCATTCAGCCTGGTCCAAAGCCCCAGAGGGCCGAACGCCTGGCGGACCCTGCTGGAGGCCCTGTCAGAGGCCACGGCGGCGGGGCTTCCCATAAAGGCCCAGGTCTGCGGTCGCCCGGTAGGCGTCCTATTGGGGTTCGAACTGACCCTCAATCCGTTCAGCCACACCGAGGCCTATAAGGCTATCGCCCGCCAACCCTTCGCCGAACGCCTGGCCCGGCTTCAGGACCCGACCTTCCAGGCGGCCCTGTTGGATCAGGCGACCCCGGCAGGGGGCCACGCTATTGCGGCGGGCCTGACCCGCAATTGGTCGACCATGTTCTTGATGGGGGATCGGCCCGACTATGAACAGACACCCGACCAGACCCTTGCCGCCCTGGCTCAGGCCCGAGGGATAACTCCGGACCAGTTGGCCCTTGATCACATGTTGTCCAAGGGGGGCAGGGGAATGCTTTATCTGCCCTTCCTGAATTATGCCGACGGGTCTCTTGATCCCAGTCATGCCATGCTGACCCACAAGGATACCATACCCGGACTGTCCGACGGCGGGGCCCATGTGGGCATGATCTGTGACGGTAGTTTCCCGACCTCCAACCTCACCCACTGGACCCGGGACCGGACCCGAGGCGCGAAGATTTCGTTAGAGACCATGATCCGGATGCAGACCCGGGATACGGCAGAGGCCGTCGGCCTGTTTGACCGCGGCCGGATTGCGCCGGGCTATCGGGCGGATCTTAATATCATCGACTATGAGGCCCTGACCCTTGACGCCCCCGCCGTGGCCTATGACCTGCCCGCGGGTGGACGCCGTCTGGTCCAGCACGCCCGGGGCTATACCGCAACCCTGCTGGCCGGTGTGGTTACCTATCAGCAGGGGGAACCGACCGGGGCATTGCCAGGCCGTCTTGTGCGAGGGGCGCGGCCTGCGCCGGGGGTTGTGGCGGCCGAATAGGTCTTCGCGTCTGCGCCGACGCACGGCATAGCAAGGTCATGTCATCGGCCTTGCTCAACCAGGCGCGGGAAATCCTGCGCCGGACCTTCGGACACGCAGACTTCCGGGGACGGCAGGCCGAAGTTATCGCCGAGATTCTCGCGGGCCGGTCCGCCCTGGCAGTGCTGCCCACCGGCGGCGGTAAGAGTGTCTGCTACCAGATTCCAGCCATGATGCGCCCCGGTCTCGGACTGGTGATTTCCCCGCTGATCGCTCTGATGACCGACCAGGTGGCGAGCCTGCTCCAGGCCGGGGTGGCGGCAGCGCGGATCGATTCTACCGGCGAAGCCCGAGAGCGGTCGGAAACCTGGGCGAGGATCGAAGCGGGTGGTCTGGACCTGCTTTACCTGTCCCCGGAGGGCCTGATGGCCCCGGCCATGATGGAGCGGTTGAGGCAGACACCTCTTTCCCTGATCGCCATTGACGAGGCCCACTGTGTCAGCCAGTGGGGCCATGATTTCCGGCCTGAATACCGGATGCTGGGGCGGCTGGCGGAGGTGTTTCCCGATGTGCCCCGCCTAGCCGTCACCGCCACCGCCGACGCCCGGACCCGGGATGACATCCGCGCCGAGCTGAAATTGTGTGATAGCGCCGAATTTGTTGCCAGTTTTGCACGGCCGGAACTGGTGCTTTCCGCAGAGCGCAAACGCGGATCGGGCCATAAGCGGGTACTGGAGCTGGTGGCGGCGCGCCCTAACCGCTCGGGGGTAATCTATGCCGGGTCCCGGGATGGCACGGACAAGCTGGCCGACGCCCTGTGCAGCGTCGGGGTCCCGGCCTTGGCCTATCACGCCGGTCTCGACAAGGCGGTGAGGGCCGAGCGTCTGGAGCATTTCCTTCAGTCTGAGGCCGGTGTCATGGTGGCCACCATCGCCTTTGGCATGGGGGTCGATAAACCCGATGTCCGCTATGTGATTCACGCCGATCCCCCCGCCTCTATCGAGGCCTACTGGCAGGAAATCGGTCGGGCTGGCCGGGACGGCGATCCGGCAGAGGGGATTACACTCTACAGTGCCGCAGACATGGCTTGGGCCTATCGGCGTATTGAAGGCCGGGAGGTGTCGGACGAGGTCAAGTCGGTGCAGAACCGCAAGGTGCGCCAGCTCTATGCCCTGTTGGATGGGGCATCGTGCCGGGCGGCCGGTGTGCGGCGCTATTTCGGCGAAGACGGTGTGGAGGCCTGTGGTCAGTGCGACCTGTGTCTGGGAACGGTCGAGACCGTGGACGCCACCGAGGCCGCTCAGAAGGCCTTGTCGGCGGTACACCGCATGGGCGGCCGGTTCGGGCGGGGACGTCTGGTGGAGCATTTGCTCGGCAAGACCAAAGACCCCTCGGCTTTTGAAGCCGGGCTCTCGACCTTCGGGGTTGGTCAGGAATTCAGCGCGACGGCCTGGCGGGATCTGGTGGATCAGTTGCTATTTGACGGCCTGCTCAAGGAAGACCCCAATGACGGTCGCCCCTTGATCGGGCTGGGGGCTGTGGAGGAGGTTCGGGCCGTCTATCGCGGCGAGCATCGGGTAGCGGTCCGCAAGCCTGCGGAAGATCAGGCGGCGATGGTCGAAGGCCCCCGGCGGCGCAGTCGGGACGCGGTTGATTTGGCTGTCGGGGATCGCAAACTGTTCGACGACCTCCGATACTGGCGAGCGGCTGAGGCCAAACGCCAGCATGTGCCCCCCTATGTGATCTTTTCAGATCGCACCCTTGCAGAAATCGCCCTACGACGCCCCATATCGGCTGCAAACCTGCTGGCCGTTTCGGGCGTCGGGGAAGGCAAGCTCGCCCGCTATGGGACGGCCGTAATCGCGGTGGTCGAAAAATATATCTGAGACCCTGCACCCATGATCGAGGCGGGCTTTAAGCATCGACCTCGGCGTCCAGGGCGTTGGCCTGGATGAACTCTCGCCGAGGCTCGACCAGATCACCCATAAGCCGGGTGAACATATCGTCGGCATCGTCGGCATGGGTGACCTTGACCTGCAACAGGGTGCGGGCATTCGCATCCAAGGTGGTTTCCCACAGCTGGTCCGGATTCATCTCTCCAAGACCCTTATAGCGCTGGATAGACAGGCCGCGTCGCCCCGCCTCCATCACCGCGGCGACGAGGTCGATGGGGCCGCGAACCGTGGCGGTTCGATCCCGGCGGGTAAAGGTTCCCGGTGCTGAAAAAACCTCTGCCAGATCCTTGGCACGCTCGGCCAGACGGCGGGCGTCGGCGGCATTCAATAGCAGTTCGTCGAGGATCACTTTTTCGGTGACGCCGCGTTTGACGCGCGCAAAGGCATAGCCGCCGCCCGGAACGGTTTCACCAGCCCATGATCCATCGCCTTCCTCGGCATAGAGGTCCAGGCGCCTTGCTGCGGTGATCAGATCCTCGGACCCGCCCAGGAGACCAGCCAGGGCAGCTTGTTCCACGGCAAAGGCCGGGGCCCTGGCCGATAGGCGCTCGATATTGGCCTTGGCACTGCGGGAGGTCTGAACCAGATTGAGCAGGTCGCCGCCGGTCAAACGCTCACCGGAAGCCAGTTGGAGTACGGCACCGTCTACGCCTTCATCGGTTAGGTAGGACTCCATCTCCGGGTCATCCTTGAGATAGCGCGATGACTTGCCCTTGGAGGCCTTATAGAGCGGTGGCTGGGCGATATAGAGGAAGCCCCGCTCAATCACCTGCGGCATTTGCCGATAGAAAAAGGTCAGCAGCAGGGTGCGGATATGAGCACCATCCACATCGGCGTCGGTCATGATGACGATCTTGTGGTAGCGGATTTTTTCAATATCGAAATCGTCCCGACCGATCCCGGCCCCCAGGGCGGTGATCAGGGTGCCGATCTGATCTGACCCCAGCATCCGGTCGAAACGAGCCCGTTCGACGTTCAGGATCTTGCCACGCAGGGGCAAGACCGCTTGGTTTTCGCGGTTGCGGGCCTGTTTGGCTGAACCGCCGGCGGAATCCCCCTCCACTAGGAAGATTTCGGACTTGGCAGGGTCCTTTTCCTGACAATCGGCCAGCTTGCCGGGCAGAGAGCTGATGTCCAAGGCCGACTTGCGCCGGGTCAATTCCCGCGCCTTGCGGGCCGCTTCACGGGCAGCAGCGGCCTCGGTGATCTTCTGCACGATCATCTTGGCTTCGACGGGATGTTCCTCAAACCAGGCCCCCAGGCCTTCGCCCACCAGGCCTTCGACCGCCGGGCGAACCTCGGATGAGACCAACTTGTCCTTAGTCTGAGATGAGAATTTCGGATCGGGCACCTTGACCGACAAAACACAGGTGAGGCCCTCCCGGGCATCTTCACCTGAGACCGAAACCTTCTCACGCTTGGCGGCCCCGGAGGTTTCCGCATAGCTGGAAATGATTCGGGTCAGGGCCGAGCGAAAGGCCGCCAGGTGGGTACCACCGTCCCGTTGGGGGATGTTATTTGTGAAGCACAGGACATTCTCATGATAGCCGTCATTCCACCACAGGGACAGGTCCAGCTCGACATTCTCCCGCTTGCCGCGGACGACGATAGGGGCCTTGAGTATGCCGGTCTTGGCCTTGTCCAGGTGACGAACAAAGGCTTCGACCCCGCCCTCATAATGGAGCATTTCCACATAGGGTTCTGCTTCCCGATGGTCTTTTAGCCAGATGGTCACCCCGGAATTGAGGAAGGCCAGCTCCCGCAGGCGATGCTCCAGAGTCTTGCGGTCAAATTCGATGAAGGCAAAGGTTTCCGCAGACGGATAGAAGGTCACCTCTGTCCCCGACAGAAATTCGCCGTTCTCACGCAAGGGGGCATCGCCGGTGGCGATCAGGGGCGAAACCGCGTCACCCCGGCGAAATTCCATCTCATAGGCCTTGCCACCCCGATAGATCTTCAGGCGCAACCAGTCTGACAGGGCGTTGACCACCGAGACCCCGACCCCGTGCAGACCGCCCGAGACCTTGTAGGAATTCTGGTCGAATTTTCCGCCCGCATGCAGCTGGGTCATGATGACCTCCGCGGCCGAGACGCCTTCCCCCTCGTGGATGTCCACAGGAATGCCGCGCCCGTCATCGGTAACTGTGCAGGAGCCGTCGGCATTGAGGATGACCTCCACCCGGGTCGCCCAACCCGCCAGGGTCTCATCAATGGCGTTATCCACCACCTCATAGACCATGTGATGCAGGCCCGACCCGTCATCCGTATCGCCGATATACATGCCCGGACGTTTCCGCACGGCATCAAGGCCCTTCAAAACCTTAATCGATTCAGCCCCATACTCGTTCTGGCCGTTGTTTTCCGGGGTATTGTCAGGCTTTGGCGGGAGATCGGTCATAAAGTGTCCAGAATCGCCGGATTGGAACCGTCCACATGGACGCCCTGGGCCCGGCCCTTCAAATCCTCAAACAAGTGCTCGTCCGTGCCGGTGAGAAAGGCTTGGAGCTTGAGCGCCTCGATTTCGTCGAACAAGGCGGCCCGCCGACGGCGGTCCAAATGTGCGGCGACTTCATCAAGCAGCAGTATAGGGTTTGGTGCTGATTCTGCACGCGAAAGACGTGAGGCCTGGGCTAAAATCAGGTTCAGAATCAGGGCTTTCTGCTCACCGGTCGAACATTCTGCGGCCGGACGTTGCTTTTCGGCGTGCATAATGGCCAGATCGCATCGGTGCGGACCGGTCAAGGCGCGTCCGGCGGCGGCATCCCGAGCCCGTCCTGCGGCCAAATCCCCCACCAGCTTCATCCCGATTTCGCCTGGACTGACCCCCTGGTAGGCGAGGTTTTCCCAAATTCCGGTCAGGGAAAGGCCCGCCATGGGAAAGGGTCGATCCGCCCGGGTCTCGATTTCGGCTTGAAGGGCGGCCAGGGTTCTGGCCCGGGCATGGGCCATCAGCGCCCCAGCTTCGGCAAGCCGGATCTCCAGGGCAGTCAGCCAGTCAGCGTCCCATGGCCCATCCGTCAGAAGCCGAATCCGCTCGCGCCCCGCCTTTTCATAGATCGAGACATGCCCGGCATGGTCGGGCTCGGCGGCGAAGACCAGCCGATCAAAAACCGGCGACGGTCGCCGGCACTTTCAAGAAAGAGTCGATCCTGGGCCGGGGTTAGCCAGACCTGTCGGGTCAGGTCGGAAAGCCGGGCGGTTGGAATGTCTTGGCCCTCAAGCCTCACCGACCGTCGACTCTGGTCCAGACGCGCCTGACCGGTTCCCAGTTTGACCGGTTCGCCGTCCTGACGGAGCACCGCAGACACAGCCCAGGTTCCGCCGCCGGGGGCACCGGGCGCACGCCGCCCCAGGTCGGCAAGGGCCGCATTGCGCAGACCCCGGCCTGGGGTAAGCAAGCTGATTGCCTCAAGCAGATTGGTCTTACCCGCACCGTTGGGGCCGACCAGATATACCGACCGCCCGTCCAGAGCGATTTCGCTGCGGGCATAGGACCGAAAATCCGTCAGGATCAGCTGGATGAGGGCGGTGCGCACCGAGCGCTCTTACCCCGTTTCGGTGAGACGACGAAACAGGCTCCCTAAACCCTCAGGGGCATCAGCACATAGCGGACGTCCGGGTCGGTCGGATCCAGCACCAGGGCGGGGTCATTGGGGCCGCCAAACCGAAATTCTGCTTGCTCTGCGGTGATCTGGTCGGTGACATCCAACAGGTAGCGGGCATTGAAGGACAGCTCGAAACTGTCGCCGGAATAATCCACCTCGATTTCTTCCACGGCCTGCCCAGCTTCCATATTACGCACAGTCAGTATGACCCGACCCGGTTCAATGGTCATACGAACCGAGCGGCTTTTCTCAGCCGAGATGGTGGCAACTCGGTCGACGGCCTGGGCGAACAGCTTGTTGTCCACCATCATGACCTTGTCATTGTCGCGCGGAATGACCCGGACATAATCGGGGAAGTTGCCGTCAATCACCTTGGAGGTCAGGGCGGCCCCGCCGAACTCAAAGCGGACCTTTTGCGGGCTCAGGGCCAGACCCAGGGTCTCACCGGCATCTTCCAGCAGGCGTCGCGCTTCATTGATGGTCTTGCGCGGGACAATGACCCCTGGCAACCCGGCCGAACCCTCCGGTGCCGGCATTTCCGCTAGGGCCAGACGATGACCGTCCGTGGCCACGGCGCGGAGCTTGGCTATGCCCGCCTCAACCACCGTGTGAATATAGAGGCCGTTCAGATAGTAACGGGTCTCCTCGGTGGAGATGGCGAATTTGGTCTTGTCGATCAGGCGGATCAGATCATCCACATCGACCCCGATCCGGCCAGACAGGCCGTCCGCGGACATGACCGGAAAGTCCCCGGCGGGCAGGACCGGCAGGTTGAACCTTGAGCGGCCGGCCGCGACGGTTAGGCGCGGGTCTTCCCCTGTAAACGACAGGGAGACGTCTGAGCCTTCTGGAAGTTTTCGGACAATTTCATAGAGGGTGTGAGCGGGTGCGGTGATCTGGCCGGGTTGATCCACCTGGGCCTGCGCCTCGTCGATGATCTCCATATCCAGGTCGGTGGCCGAGAAACTCAGGCGATCACGGTCTGCCGACAACAGGACATTGGACAGAATCGGAATCGTATTGCGGCGCTCCACGGCACTCTGCACATGTCCCAGCGCCTTCAGCAGGGCGGCGCGTTCAATCGTCAGCTTCATTTTGTCGTCCGAAATCTCAAACTATCGGCAGGCGACGCGCCGCCGTCGCCCCCAGGTCTTCAGGGTCCTGAGACTTTAGCGAATTCCGCCCGACACGGAAGGGCATCTGCGCGAGAAATTAAGTCTATGCGCGAGTATCAAAGGCCCCGCCGGTCTCGGCTTCGGCCTCATCATGGGCGATATACGGATTGCTGCCTTGGGGATCGGCGGCAAGCTCGCCCGTCGATCCCTTGGCGGCGACCACCACCATGGCCGGTCGCACCAGTCGTCCGAGAAGGTCATAACCCGGTTGCAGGGTCTGAATCACGGCTCCGGCCCCGACCTCGTCAGAGACCTGCTCCATCATGGCCTGATGCTGATGGGGGTCGAATTTTGTGCCCTTGACCGGGTCAATGCGCTTGAGGCCATTGGTTTCAAAGGCTGACAGCAGGGCCTTTTCGGTCATTTCAACACCGATGAGAAAATTCTTCACGGCGGGATCGTCAATCGCCGGTGGCGCGGTCAGAGCGCGACCTAAGGTGTCAGCAACGGTCAATAGGTCCCGGGCGAATTTTTGAATGGCATAGGCGCGCGCGTCATTGGCTTCCCGCTCGGCCCGGCGCTTGGTGTTCTCAGCATCGGCGGCGAACCTAAGAACCTGTTCCTTCAGTGACGCATTTTCCGCCGCCAGGGCTTCCATATGATCAAGGGCAGCGTCGGCGACGGCATTGAGTTCTTCGGTCGCCGTATCATCGTCGGACATGTAAAACCTCTTATCCATTCGTGACCTGGGAGAGCATGCGGGCGGTATAGTCCACCAGCGGGATCACCCGGGCATAGTTCAGTCGGGCTGGCCCAATCACCGCGATTGCGCCCAAAACCTTTTGTCGTCCCGTCATATAGGGTGCTGCGATCACGGCGGAACCCGAAAGCGAAAACAACCGGGTTTCAGCGCCGATAAAAATGCGGACCCCCTGGGCTTCGCGCACGCCGTCCAGCAAACCGATCAGGTGTTCTTTCTGTTCCAGGTCATCGAAAAGCATCCGCACTCGCTCAAGATCTTCAAGGCTCTCGCGGTCACTCAGCAGGTTTGCGCGGCCCCTGACAATCAGGGCGCGGTCTGAGCCTTCGCCGCCGCTCCAGGCCGCTAGACCATCTTTCACCAGTCGCGCCGCCATTTCATTGAGTTGCCGCTGGGCCTGTTCCAGTTCGATCCTTATGTCGGCCCCCGCCTCAGCCAGGGTTTTCCCCCGTAGCCGCGAATTGAGAAAATTGGAGGCTTCTTGCAGGGATGAGGGGGTCACACCGGCCTTCAGGGTCATGATCCGGTTTTCCACCGTACCGTCGTCAAAGACCATGACTGCCAGGGCCTGGCCGCTGCCCAGGGCGACAAACTCGACATGTTTGACACCGGCATCCCGGACCGGCGTGACCACAATCCCGGCCCCACCTGCAAGACCCGACAGCAGGGCGGTGGCCTCGGTCAGGGCGTCATCGAAGGACCCGCCTTTAACCGCCAGCCGGGTTTCGATGGTTCGGCGCTCATCTTCGCTCACATGGCCGACCTCCATCAGCCCATCCACAAACAACCGCAGGCCTGCATGGGTTGGCAGTCGTCCAGCGCTGATATGCGGGGCCCCTAGCAGGCCCAGGCTGGTCAGATCCTGCATGGTATTGCGGATCGACGCCGGGGAAAGCTGAACCCCCCCTTTCGACAGGGTTCTCGAGCCGACCGGTTCACCGGTTTCGATATAACTCTCAACAACCCTGCGGAAAATCTCACGGGCTCGACTGTCGAGCTCCATCAAGGACGGGCCTGAGGTCAGAAGGGAATGGGTCAAGTCGTTGGGTCGCATGGGAACATGGACGAAGCCTCTCTGATCTAGGATAAGCACGCAAACCTCAGGCGCAAGCCGCTCTTATCCAAAGGACTTCCATGCGCCCGTCAGACCGCCTTGCCGATCAACTTCGCAGCGTCACCCTCGAAACCCAGGTCAACCGCTATGCGGAGGGGTCCTGTCTTGCCAGTTTTGGCCATACCAAGGTGCTGATAACGGCCAGTGTTGAAGATCGGGTGCCACCTTTCATGCGGGGACGGGGGCAGGGTTGGGTTACGGCAGAATACGGTATGCTGCCCCGCGCCACCCATACCCGCGGTCGACGGGAGGCCTCGGAGGGCAAGCAATCTGGTCGCACCCAGGAAATCCAACGGCTGATCGGGCGGTCGCTCCGGGCGGTTATTGACCCGTCCGCACTCGGGGAACGTCAGATTTCGCTCGACTGTGATGTTATTCAGGCCGACGGCGGCACCCGGACGGCGGCCATCACCGGGGCTTGGGTTGCTCTGCGGCTGGCAACGCAGAAATTGCTTAGGGAGGGTGTGATCATCCGGGACCCAATCCTGGATCAGGTCGCGGCGATTTCATGCGGCATTTGTAATGACCTGCCAGTGCTCGACCTGGAATACGAGGAAGATTCCAATGCCGAGGCCGACGCCAATTTTGTCCTGACCGGTTCCGGCTCTATCGTGGAAATTCAGGCGACAGGCGAGAAACGCGGTTTTCAACAGGTGGAGTTTGAGGCCCTGTTCGCCCTGGCCCGGGCGGGCATCGCCGATCTTTGCCGGATGCAAAAGCAGGCGGTGGGGGCTGTGTCCTGACCGCACATGCCCGAAATAAAAGGCGACCGGACGGTGCCGGTCGCTGTCCGTTTCTGAGCAGGCCCGGATTTAACCAGACCTGATCCTAGAGCCTGTTCCCTTT
>NMUI01000386.1 GCA_002221445.1 Phenylobacterium zucineum
GCCGAGTTCAGCACCGAAGAATACTTTCACCACTGGGCCTCACTGGGCGTGGATGGCGTTTTCGCCGACCAGCCAGACCTGCTTCGCGCAGTTGTCGATGGGCTCGCCTAAGATAGCCAAGTTATGACCCAGATGACCCTCGAATTCGGCGACGATCTAGACGCGCGCCTGCTAGCCGGCCTGAACCCGCAGCAGAAGCAGGCCGTTCTGCACCGCGGCCCTGCGCTGCTGATAGTGGCCGGCGCCGGCTCGGGCAAGACCTCGGTGCTCACTCGCCGCATCGCACATTTCTTGGCGCACAAAGAGCTTTGGCCAAGCCAGATTCTGGCCATCACATTTACCAACAAGGCCGCCGCAGAAATGCGCGAGCGCGTGAAGCACCTGATCGGCGACGAAGCCTCGGGCATGTGGATTAAGACCTTTCACTCGGCCTGCGTTGCCATTCTTAGACGCGAGGCCGACCGCCTAGGGCACGACGCAAACTTCACCATTTACGACTCTGGCGATAGCCGCGCAATTCTCAAGCGAATCATTCGTGACCTCGGTGCCGACATCCACAAGTTGACGCCCGCCGGGGCAGCGTCGGTGATTTCGAATGCCAAGAACGAGCTGGCCGACGCCGAGTCTTTTGCGCGCAACTCTGACCTGAGCGACCCTGTTCAGCGAGTGCTGGTCGAAATCTTCGAGCGCTACCAGGCCGAACTGCGCCGCAATAACGCGTTCGACTTTGACGACCTGATCGCCGAGACCGTCTACCTGTTCAGGGCATTCCCCGATGTTGCCGCCGCCTACCAGCGCAAGTTCAGGCACATCCTGGTCGACGAGTATCAAGACACCAACCGTGCGCAGTACGCACTGATTCACGAGCTCACCAGCCGGTGCCTGAGCAGTACGACACTCCTGACCCGCGAACCGGTGAGCTAACCAAGCCGGCCGCGCTCACCGTGGTGGGCGACAGCGACCAGTCGATCTATGCCTTCCGCGGCGCCGATATTCGCAACATCGCCGAGTTCGAAAA
>NMUI01000387.1 GCA_002221445.1 Phenylobacterium zucineum
TGTTCCCTTTAGACGGAAACGTCTAGAGGGATAAAACAGGCTCTCATTCAAGATGTTAGAGTGCGTTTCGATCCGATAACCGGTTCCCACTTATCGGAACGCACTCTAAGAACCGGCAAGCCCCGGTCAAAGCCCCTTGAGAATGCCCTCCACCATCTTCTTGGCGTCTCCGAACAGCATCATGGTGTTGTCGCGGAAAAAGAGTTCATTCTCGACCCCGGCATAGCCCGAGCTCATGCCGCGCTTCACGAACAGGACCGTGCGGGCCTTTTCCACGTCGAGAATTGGCATTCCGTAGATGGCGCTGGTGGAGTCGGTCTTGGCGGCCGGATTGGTGACATCATTGGCCCCAATGACGAAGGCAACATCTGCTGTCGGGAATTCGGCATTGATGTCTTCCAGCTCAAAAACCTCGTCATAGGGCACATTGGCTTCGGCCAGCAGGACGTTCATGTGGCCGGGCATACGACCCGCAACCGGGTGAATGGCGTACTTTACCTCAACGCCCTCTTCCTTCAGCTTGTCGGCCATTTCGCGCAGGGCGTGCTGGGCTTGGCTGACCGCCATACCGTAGCCTGGGACGATAATCACCTTGCTGGCATTCTTCATGATGAAGGCCGCGTCGTCCGCTGAGCCCTGCTTGACCGGCCGGGTCTCGATCTTACCGCCGGAGGTGGCTGCGGCGTCATCTGCGCCGAAGCCACCCAGAATAACCGAGACGAAGCTGCGGTTCATGGCCTTGCACATAATGTAGCTGAGGATGGCCCCCGACGATCCCACCAGGGCACCGGTAATGATCAGGGTGATGTTTTCTAGGGTAAAGCCCAGGGCCGCCGCCGCCCAGCCGGAATAGCTGTTCAACATAGACACCACCACCGGCATGTCCGCGCCGCCAATGGGGATGATCAGGGTGATGCCTACCAGCAGGCTGAGGGCGAAAATCCCCCAGAACGCCCAAAGGGCTGAGCCGCCGCTCATCACCAGGACGACGATCAGGGCGATAATGGCCAGACCGATCAGGATGTTCAGCAAGTGGCGGGCGGGCAGGAGAATGGGCGCGCCGCTCATGTTTCCGTTGAGCTTAGCAAATGCGATGACCGAACCGGTGAAGGTCACCGCGCCGATAGCTAGGCCCAGGCTCAGCTCCACCAGGGAGTTCAGATGCACTTGGCCGGTGGCCGTATCGAGAATGCCATAGGCCGCGGGGGTGTGGATGGCGGCCACCGCCACCAGACAGGCGGCCATGCCCACCAGGCTGTGAAAGGCCGCTACCAGCTGGGGCATGGAGGTCATGGCGACCCGCCGGGCGATCAAGGCCCCGACACCGCCACCGATGGCAACCCCGCCGCCGATCAGGCTGAGGGTCAGAGGGTCGAACTTGCCCTGGCCGGCGAGGGTGATCAGGGTCACGCCTACAGCCAGGGTCATGCCGATCATGCCATTGCGGTTACCTGCCTGGCTGGTGGTGGGCGAGGACAGGCCCCGCAGCGCCAGGATGAACAGGACGCCGGAGACGAGATAGAGGATGGCCGCGAGGTTGGCGTTCACTTCGCTTTGTCCTTCTTTTTATACATGGCCAGCATCCGCTGGGTGACAAGGAAGCCGCCGAAAATGTTGACGGCGGCGAAGGCCGCGGCGATCGCACCCGCCCCCTTGGAAATCAGGATGGAGCCGGTGAGGGCCCCGTCCGGGCTGTGAGCGGCGGTGGCCAGCAGGGCACCGACAATGATCACCGAGGAAATGGCATTAGTCACGGCCATCAGCGGGGTATGCAGGGCCGGCGTCACGCTCCAGACCACATAATAGCCGACAAAAATCGCCAGGACGAAGATCGCCAGGCGGAAGACTGTAGGATCGACGGCTTCCATAGATTCCTCCGCTGGGATCAGGCGCTGAGCGCGGGGTGGACGATCTTGCCGCCCTGGGTGACCAGGGCCGCCTTGAGGATTTCATCCTCATAGTCCGGGGCCAGCTTGCCTTCCTTGTCGAGCAGCAGAGCCGAGAAGGCCAGGAGGTTGCGGGCATAGAGGGCCGAGGCATCGGTGGCAATCCGGCCGGGCAGGTTGGGAATGCCCAGGATCTTGACGCCATTGTCGGTGACCAGAACTTCCCCAGGTCTGACCCCTTCCACATTACCGCCTTGTTCCACGGCCAGATCCACCAGCACCGATCCGGCGCGCATGGAGGCCACCTGGGCAGCGCTGACCAGCCGGGGCGCAGCCCGGCCCGGGATCAGGGCGGTGGTGATGACAATGTCCTGCTTGGCGATATGGCTGGAGACCAGCTCAGCCTGCTTTGCCTGGTATTCGGCGCTCATTTCTTTAGCATAGCCGCCGGAGGTCTGAGCGTTTTTGAACTCCTCGTCCTCGACCGCGAGAAACTTGGCCCCGAGGCTCTCTACCTGTTCCTTGGTGGCAGGCCGCACATCCGTCGCCGTAACCACGGCACCCAGGCGGCGGGCGGTGGCAATGGCCTGAAGACCGGCGACGCCCACCCCCATCACAAAGACCTTGGCCGCCGCAATGGTCCCGGCGGCGGTCATCATCATCGGCAGGGCGCGGCCATAGGCCTCGGCACCCTCAATCACCGCCCGATACCCGGCTAGATTAGCCTGGGAGGATAGGGCGTCCATGACCTGAGCACGGGTGATGCGGGGAATGAATTCCATGGCGAAGGCGCTTATACCTCCGGCTGCCAGCGCCGCCAGGACCGCCTTATCCTGGTGAGGGTTGAGCAGGGCCGCAACAATGGTGCCCGCCTTGAGGGCTCCAATCTCGGCCTCCTCGGGGGCCCGAACCTTGTAAAGGATGTCGGCCCTTTCCACCGCCGCCTTCGCCGTCTCGGCCAAGCTTGCCCCAGCAGCAGCGTAGTCAGCATCGGGATAGGCTGCCGCGAGGCCAGCACCGGCTTCAATCGTCACGGAAAACCCGGCGGCGATCAGTTTTTTGACCGTCTCAGGCGTGGCCGCCACGCGGGTTTCACCCGCCCGACATTCCTTGGTGACAGCAATATTGGTCATACAGACGATCCCAAACCTAATGTCGGGCGACCCTATTTAGGCGTGGGATTCCTGTCCACAGATCAGGCCGTCCGAACGTAAAGTACGACCTGCCCCTAGTGGCTGGCGTCAGGCTTTTCCTTCAACACCACGACGCCGATCACCGTCACGATGAAGGCCGAAGCGGCAGCACCCAAGAAACCGGTGGGCGTGCAGAACCAGAGAACCAGCAGGATCATCAGGGCCGCCAGAGCCAAAGAGCCCCACTTTGTCAGGCCGTTGAACATGCGGAACGTGGCCACCTGTTCCTGGATGTCCATTTCGCCGCGGTGATATTCGGAAGCCATGTCGGTGTCTCTCGAAGGCAGGTCGTTAGATCGGGGTTACACGTTCCGTGGCATGGGCTCAAGTGGGGCTTAAGACTTGGGCGGCCAGGAGGACAAAAGGCCACGCAAGGCGGCGATCAAGGCTAGGGGCTGATCGACCATCACGTGATGGGCCGAATCGGGAATGGCGATCTCCAGGGTCTGTTCGGGCAAGGGAGACGCCTGCCCCGACGCCCGCCGGGACATGACCACCGAGCGGTCACCAAAGATATGGGCCAGGGGAATGGTCACCTGGGGCGGAGCCCCATCCATCAGGCCGCTCATGAGTGAGCGATCCAGCTTGTTCCACATGTTGGGATCGAACCGCCAAGTCCAACCCTCGCCGGAGCCGTCCTCCATCGGGGCTTTCTTAAGGGATCTACGGGCGATGAAGTCGGCGACGAACAGATTACCGGCCGCCTGGGGGGGCATGAACCGAAACCTCGCCAAGGCCGCCTGCAAGGTAGGATAGACCTTTTGGGCACGATCGGCGGTGGGAATGTTGCGGACCCGGTCGGCCATCCGCTTGGCCTCCTCCGACTCGGGCGGTGGCCCGCCAAATCCGGTATCTACCAGAATGGCGGCGCGCATACGTTCCGGATGGCGTGCCGCAGCAAAGAACACCTGGGATCCGCCAAAGGAGTGACCGATATAGATGGGCTTTACGCCACCTTCGTAAAGACCTGTGGCCTGAGCCACCGCTTCGGCGTCTTCGGCGAAGTCCTGAAAAGCATAACTGTCCCGCCAGTCGGAAGCCCCCATGCCCGCCAGGGACATGGAGGCAACCCGATAATCCTGGGCCAGATAGGGGGCGATAAAGCTCCACCATTCGGCATGGGCAGAATTGCCGTGAGCGAGCAGTAGGCCAGGCTTGCCGATTTCGCCCCAGGTCAGGACCTCAATCTGCGTCCCAAGTGAGGTGACGAAGGATCGTTCCGGCTCCTGGGCGATGGCGTCGGTGAACCACTTTGGGGCATCGGGCTCCTGGCCCTGAAACGGGGCCAGGGGGGCCTGGACTTCCGGCGGCAGGGCCCCAGGTTCAGAGTGAATCGGGCGGTCGTCATAGCCAACCGGTGCGCCTTCCTTGATCGCGGGATCGAGTGCCATAAGCTATCCTTTCGGCTCACGCTCGCCAGCCTTGCGCCGGATCGAACGAATGCCCTTGTAAACGCCCGTGCCGGTGAGAAGGGTGCGATCTCCACACCAAATTCGACCTCGGACTGTGAAAATGTCGTCCTGTTCTGAAATAATCTCGCTGTCGCCTTCCACCCAATCGCCCATGTGAGCGCCGGACAGGAAATCCGTCAGCAACCTGACCGTAACCCAGCCGATTTCCTTCTTATTGGAAATGACCCGGCCCCAGGCCATGTCCGCAAAGCTCATCAGCATCCCACCGTGACAGTTGTTCATGCCATTGGCGTGGTGGTCTTCGACCCGGAAAGCCATGACCTCATTATTGTCGGCATCTCGCCTCGAATAAAACGGGCCAACCGTCCGACCGAACCCGCGTTGCCACAGATTGATGACATATCCGTCCGGGACGACGGCGGTCTGGCCTTCTGTTAAATCATCGGACATGGCGGCAGGGTGATGAACGCCTGTTTGAAACTTGGCAAGTCCCGAGAGTTTTGGTGACGCATTTTAAGGTGCGACCGAGCAAAGACTTTTGAATCGGCGGGGTGAAACTCTACCTCTGCAAAGCGCTGGGCTTGACTTGGCGCAAGGCCGACGATGTCTGCCGGGATCATGATCCAGAACCGTCTTTCCCCCGGGAGTTTGTCGTGACATCCCTGACTCTGTTGGGCGGTTTCATCCTCGGGCTTATCAGTTCCCTGCACTGCATGGCCATGTGTGGCGGGATTGGCGGGGCCCTGTCCATGACCCTGGGGCGCACCTCCAGCTTACCGGACCGGGCGAGGGCCCTAGCAGGGGCGCAAGCCGGAAAGCTCTTGGCTTATGTGTTGGCAGGCATGATCGTCGGCGGATTCGGATCGACGCTTTATGGCCTATTTGATCAGCACGCAGCCTATGCTGTTTTACAAAGGTTCGGAGCCTTGGTTCTGATCTGGACCGCAATTTCGCTGACCGGCCTTCTGCCCTCACCCGCCATTCTGGCTCGAGCCTTCACCCCCCTCAGCCGCTGGGCGTGGGCTGAAAAGCGTCGCGGCGCAGGATGGGCCGCCCTGATGGCCGGCCTCGTTTGGGGGCTTTTGCCCTGCGGCATGGTCTATGCCGCTTTGATGTACGCCATGCTTGCCGGCGATAGCCTGAGGGGCGGTCTGGTCATGTTGGGGTTCGGACTGGGGGTATCGCCGCTGCTCACAGCCTCATCCTTAGGGGTGGCTTGGCTGGGGAAGAGCAACCGACGGCCGGCCCTGCAATGGGCTGCAGGCCTGGCGCTGATCGCAGTATCTATCACCACCTTGGTTCGACCCGATGTCCCGGGAACCCTGTGCCGCCCCCCACCTGAGGCGACCGCAAAATGACGGATGATGATTGGGGCGATACACTCAACCAAGATGGGACCGAAACCTAGCAGAAACTAAAGCCTTCCAGGCATTGTTAACCATGTTTTCAGACCCTCAAATCACAGTCGGAAAATCGTGTAACGGCGGATGTCCTGGGCAGACCTTCTGGCCTGTGACGTCTTGTCTCACCGTTTTGAGCGGGTCAATGTCAGTCCGTCTCGAAAAATGGGTCGCATCGGGCGATCTCGGGCCGGAAGGTCGGGTTGAGGAGAGGTATATAATCCCATGGCTGCCAGCTCAGATCGTTCCGTCCGAAATCTGGGGGCCTTACAAAAGACGGCATCGACCAGCCGCGTCCTTAACCTCCTGGCGGTGGGTGCAGAACACAGGTCGGATCCGGAATATCTCACCCAGCCCTTTTTCAGGAATGCGATTCTGAACGAATCGCTGATTCTCAAGCATCGCCTTCGAGCCGATGAAAGGTTCGTATTCAACGATCAGAGGCATGTGGCCACCAAGGTTATCATTCCCTTTGAGCGGACAGATCTGCGTATGGGTGGGCGATCTTTCTTCGTGGGTCAGAAGGGTTGGATCAGCATGGTCCAGGAACTGGCCGGCGAGGATGAAAAGATTCATCATGACGTCGCGGTTCTGGAGGCTCTGGACGAAATCCCGTCTCTGGACCCGTTCCTGTTGCGCGAGCATTTGAGTCGTCGTGGCTTTCCGATCTCGGCTGTTTATTTCGCCATTTCCGACGCCGACATGGAGAGGATGCAGTCATTTGTCGGCTCGCAAATCTGCGAATTGATCGACATGGCCTTTCCCAAGGGATCGAACACCGGGTCAGAAAGAATGGCCACGGTTCTATTGTCCAACAAGATTGACGAACGCCTAGAACCGCTTCGGATGGTGATGCGTTTGGATGCAGAGACCTATCGTGAGGGTATATTCTGCTGGAAAGGTTTCCTTTATTACAAGTGGGCCCTGGCAGACATGGCCCCGAAACTGGCCGTGGTTCTTAAGGAACTGCCGATGTTGCGTCCGGCGGGCCACCGGGATCGGGAACTTATGGTCTTCATCGAAGAATCCCGCGGTCGCTTGATGAAGGCGATCAATCAAAGGCGCAAGGAGGTCGCCGAGGCGTTACAGGTCTATGACGACGCCTATAAAGATCTGACCCAGAATGGCAAACCCATGGCCTTCCGCGACTTTCTGCTGAAGGCCCCGACCATGTTCATGATCCTGGGTGAGCGGATTGGGTCGATTTCACATATTTCGAGTTTCTGGCGGTTTCGCTTCCGGGATCAGCGTGATCTTGCTGCGCCGATTGAAGAAGTGGTCGATATTCTGGCGGACTTTGAAGCCAACCTCGCCAGTTTCGACAATATTGCCGCCTAGAGCCTGTTCCCTTT
>NMUI01000388.1 GCA_002221445.1 Phenylobacterium zucineum
CCAGGTGGCCAAATCCTGTGTCTTTCTGGCCGAAAACCCCTGCATTACCGGGACAACCCTGTGTGTCGACAATGGACAACATTTGGTCCCTCTGGCACGCGATGTGATGTTTGCCGTGCAAGACAATTTGCCACCCTCAACATGAACCTAGATCCCCTTAGCCGGCTCACGCTCTCGTGCCGTCGCATCTTTCTGCGGGACCATGAGGTCCTGGTGCAGATCGGTGCCCATGATTTCGAGAAGCAAAAGCCCCAGCGCGTGATTTTTAACGTGGAACTTTTTGTGCCTTATGCCGTATCAACCCCCCAGTCTGACGCCCTGTCGGAAGTGGTGGACTACGACTTTGTGCGCGAAATCATTGCCCAGCGCGTAGCGGGCGGCCACGTGGAATTGCAGGAAACCCTGTGCGATGACCTGGCCAGCCGCATGCTGGCCCATCCGCGGGTGCTGGCCGTGCGCTTGTCGAGCTGCAAGCCCGATGTGTACCCGGATTGCGCGGGCGTAGGGGTCGAAGTTTTCCGCATGAAAGACGCACCATGAGCCACACCTCGGGCAACCAGACCCTGACCCTGACCGGACTGCGCTTTGACGCCAGCCTCGGGATTCTGGAATCGGAAATTGCCGAGCCGCAGCCAATCCGGGTGGACGCCGAGTTGTGCCTGGGATGTCAGCCCCTGTTGCCGCAGGACGATGAGATCAACCATGTGCTGGACTACCGCAAGGTGCGCCAGATCATCATTGACGAATGCACCGCCGAGCATGTGAACCTGCTGGAAACCTTGATTGGCAAGCTCACCCACCGGCTCATGCTGTTGCCCGGGGTGATCGGAGCGCGGGTCAAGATTGCCAAGCTGGAAATTTTTGAAGACTGCGAAGTGGCGATTCGTATGGAAACCGGAAACTGGACTTCAGTTCCCCAAGGAGATGTGAAATGAGTGCGGTGTGGGGTGATGAAGAAGCGGTAACGGTCAGTCCGGACAAGCAGGCCAAGATCGAGCGCGAGACCCACAAACTGGAAAAGCGCCTGTGCCGCCAGATGGGCCAGGCGATCGTGGACTACAACATGATCGAAGA
>NMUI01000389.1 GCA_002221445.1 Phenylobacterium zucineum
TTAGTGCGCAGGGCCTCCCAGTGCCAAGGCAGCAACTCGTGGAGACGATGCTGCGGGATATCTGCGATCCGCGCGAGGACGTCGGCCAGCCAGGCCTGCGGATCGACGTCGTTGAGGCGTGCAGTGGTGATGAGGCTGAACATGAACGCAGCGCGCTGCCCACCGCGGTCGGATCCGGCGAAGAGCCATGCCTTCCTGCCAAGAGCGATCCCGCGCAAAGCCCGTTCGGCGCAATTGTTGGTCAGGCAGATGCGGCCATCGTCGAGAAACGCGGTGAACGCGGCCCAGTCGCCGAGCATGTAGTCCATCGCCTTGGCGACATCGGAGGCACGCGAGAGCGTGGAGCGATGCTGGATCATCCAGGCGTGCAGATCGGAGACCAGCGGTGCGACGTGCTCCTGGCGGGCAGCCTGACGCTGCTGCGCGTCGTGACCGAAGATGGTCCGCTCGAACGCAAAAATCGCATCGATCCGGCGCACCGCCTCTACGGCGAGCGGAGCGATGACGGGCATGGTCTTGCGCCGCTTCTTGAGCTGCGCGGCGGCATCGGCCAGCACGAAAAAGTAGCGACGGGCATGGGCCCAGCACAGCGCGCGGCGAAGCGGCTCCGGCCGCCGGGACGCACGGAACAGCTCGTTGTACCCCGCATAGGCGTCAGCCTGCAGCACGCCACTTGGCCAGGTGCGAAGATGTTCGACGGGATGCTCACCGCGACGATCGCGCGAATAGTGATAGATCGCAGCCGGCGGGGCTCCGCCACCGAAGGACCGATCGTCGCGCACATAGGTCCACAATCGGCCAACATCGGTCTTGTCTCGGGCCAGCACCGGGACAGTGGTATCGTCGCCATGCAATCGCTCGGCGGCAAGGACATGCGCCTCGATCAGCCGGTAAAGCGGCATCAGCGCCGCGCTGCACGCACCAACCTGGTCAGCCAGCGTGGTAAGGCTGAGCTCGACGCCTTCGCGGGCATAGCGATCACGCTGGCGGTTGAGGGGCTGGTGTGCGCCGAACTTCTCGAACAGGACCATCGCGAGGAAGCTAGGCCCAAACATCCCGCGCGGAGTGACGTGGAATGGTGCGGGCGGCTGCGTGATCTTCTCGCAATCGCGGCAGGAGAACCGCTCGCGAACGGTCTGGATCACCTTCCACTGGCGCGGGATCACGTCCAGCGTCTCGGTCACGTCCTCGCCGAGCTTGGACAGACGGCTGCCGCCGCAGGCCGGACAGGAACACGGCGCCGGGATGACGACGCGTTCCCGAGGCAGGTGGTCGGGCAGCGGCTTGCGGGCCGGCCGCTTGCGCTCGAACGGAGCGACGCTGGTCCTGGCCGCGGCCAGCAACGCCAGCGCCTCGTCCTCGGTGGCAGTCGCCTCCAACTCCTCGAAGGTCAGCTCCATCTGGTCGACGAGCTGCCGCGAGCGCTCCGACCGCTGGCCATAGAGGGCGCGGCGCATCTTCTCGTTCTGAAGCTCGAGCAGGGCGTTGCGGGCTTCGAGATCGCCGTTGATCGCGCGGACCCGTGCGGCCTCGGCCCGGGCGACCGCGAGCTCCGCCTTGAGGGCGGCAAGGTCGTCCTGAGGGTGGGCGCCGGGGGCTTCCATGACCCGGATGGAATCACACAATCTGGCCCGAATGAAGCGGAAAATGCACGCCCGGCCAAGAAAGTGAGGTCGTTATCCCGCGCAGGTCGGACGCCAGGAATACTGCGGGTTACGCCAGTCGATCCCGTCAAGCAGGCAGGCCAGTTGCGGGCTCGTCAGTGACACCACGCCTTCGCGGGCCGAGGGCCAGATGAAGCGTCCTTTCTCGATCCGCTTGGCGAAGAGCGCCATCCCGACCCCGTCATGCCACAGGACCTTGACCAATGAACCTGCCCTGCCGCGGAACACGAACAGATCACCGCCATGCGGGTCGCGGCGCAGGTGCTGCTGAACCAGCAGGGCAAGGCCCTGCATCCCCTTCCTCATGTCCGTGTGGCCCATCGCCACCCAGACCTTCGCCCCCGGCGGGATCATCGCGGCAATGCTCGCAGAACTGCGGTCACCAACGAGGCCGAGGCTGCGAGGTAATCCGGACCACCGCTGAGCCAACCTCGACAACCATGACGAAACGGTCGCGCGGTGGTCCGCCACCGTTGCCGCCAGTGCTCTCGGTCAGCACAACCGGCATGAAGCCCTCGCACTCCCGCGCATCCGCCCTCAGCTGCTCGCGCCAGCGGTA
>NMUI01000390.1 GCA_002221445.1 Phenylobacterium zucineum
AATCTGATCGGACTATGCTCTAGCTGGCGGGTTCGACCGTCAGCTCGGGCCAGCGGGCCTTAGCCGCCGCCGCGATCCGATGATAATTGGGCGAGAAGCGGTGGGGATTGGGCCGCAGACGCAGGTTAAACAAATCCTCCAGGCCGAAGGGGGCGACCACCGTCAGGTGATCATCGGGTTCCAGCCTAACCCCGACCGCGAACATCGGACTAACAAACCGGGTCAAGGCCTCGGCGGTGCGAGATAGCGGGGCATAGGGCTCGCCGAACTTGGCCTCAAACCACAGATGAACCCGGGCCTGGTTGCGGACTTCCACCAGATCACGCAAGGGAGGGCTGAAGGCGGCCGCCACGTTTTGAATGACCGTGTCCTCAGCCTCATAGGAGATGTCAGACGCGTCGTAATAGCCCAGATCATAATCCTTGATCCCGAAATCCAGGTCCCGCCCGGTCCTGGCATTGAGAACACGCTGATAGACCGCCCCCGAAAAGACCAGGGCGTCGGGAATATCCAGGTCGCGGATCATCGTCAGGACCTGCATTAACGGCACGGACCGACGCAAAATCGTCTCAAGATCCTTGGCGTGGGTCATGGGCTATCCCTTAAGGGCCAGGCGTGATCAAGGGGGCCATGACCGGCCCCCAAACCCGGCGCGTGGGCCAGGGCCTCCTGGACAAAGGACCAGGCTCGGGACACCGCCGAGGTCAGGGTCAGGCCCTGGGCGAGACCCGTGGCGCAGGCCGAAGCCAGGGCGCAGCCGGTGCCGTGGGTATGGCGGGTCTTCAAGCGTTCGGTTTCAAAACGACTTTCACCCTGCGGTGTCATCAACAGGTCCACCAGCACATCTCCTGCCCCGTGCCCCCCCTTCATCAGAACAGCCTTGGCACCGAGGTTCAGCAGGGCCTCACCCGCCCGACGCCGGTCATCGACGGTCTCTACCGCAAGGCCCGTCAGGGCGGCGGCTTCGGGAGCATTGGGGGTCAGAAGGGTAGAGCGCGGGATCATCAGCCGGCGCAGGGCACCAATAGCCCGGTCTGCCAGCAGGGGGTGGCCCCCCTTGGCGATCATCACCGGGTCGATCACGGCGGGAATATCCCGGACTGAATCAAGGATCTGCGCCACCCGCTCCACCACATCGGCATCGCCCAACATGCCGATCTTGATGGCATCGGCCCCGATGTCGTCGAGGACCGCCCGGGCCTGAGCTTCAATCAGGTCGAGCGGAAGGGGGTAAACGGCACTCACCCCCAGGGTATTCTGCACGGTGATGGCGCTCACCGCCGTCGCGCCATAGCCGCCCAGGACAGTGACTGTTTTCAGATCACCCTGGAGTCCGGCACCACCGCCGGAATCCGAACCTGCAATGATCAGAACACGTCCAAGGGCTTTAATCACGACTAGAGCCTGTTCCCTTTAG
>NMUI01000391.1 GCA_002221445.1 Phenylobacterium zucineum
ATGCCGGGCGAGGTTTCATATCTGGTCATGGATGCCGACGGCGTGAACCAGTCAGACGTCACGGGAACCGTCGGCTCTGCTATCGCCGCTCGCACTCACAGCGCCGAGGTCAGCAAAGAGATTCGAACCACAAGAAACAACTGGATGAACAATCTGCTTGAATCTGTGATTCGCTCCGGCACCGACGAGCCTGCCGCGAAGAAATCGGCCAACTAGATGCCACTCACGCCGGCCACAGAGGCCGACCTCGCCGAAGTTTCGCGCCAACTTGGCCGCCCAGTCCGCAACGTAGTGGCCGTCGCCGCGCGCTGCGTTTGTGGCAAGCCTGTGGCCGTGCAAACCGAACCTCGACTAGACGACGGCACACCGTTTCCGACGGTGTACTACCTGACCCACAGGGCGGCGACCGCCTCGATGTCGCGCCTGGAGGCGGGCCAGCTGATGGTCGAACTGCAAGACCGCCTAGCCGTTGAGCCCGAGCTGGCTGCCGCCTACCAGGCCGCACATGAGGCCTATTTGGAAGACCGCGCCAAGTTGGGCGACGTCGCCGAAATCGCCGGAATCTCGGCCGGCGGAATGCCTACCCGCGTCAAGTGTCTGCACGCGCTCGGCGCTCACGCGCTAGCCGCCGGCCCCGGCGTAAATCCGATCGGCGACATCGCGTTGGCGCGGGCCGATTGGTCGCCGCAAGTCTGCGCCTGCAACGTCGACGACTAGCCCCAAGAACCGCACCACAAAGCCACAAACCCCCATCCATAAGGAAGTAAACTAGAGTCATGGCCGAACAAAACACCATTGCCCCTACGCCCAAAATTCTTGTTGTCGGAGGCGGCTATGCCGGTTTCTACACCGCTAAGAAGCTTGAGAACTACCTGCTCAAGAACGAGGCCGAAGTCACTCTCGTTGACCCGCTGCCTTACATGACCTACCAGCCGTTCTTGCCTGAGGTTGTTGCCGGTTCGATTGAGGCTCGTCACGCAGTTGTCTCGCTTCGTCGCCACCTCAAGCGCACCAACGTCGTCATCGCTAAGGTCACCAAGATCGACCACGCGAACAAGACCGCAACCATCACCCCAACCGATGGCAAGCCTTACCAGTTCAAGTACGACCAGATCGTCGTCACCGCTGGCGCCGTATCGCGCACCTTCCCGATTCCGGGTGTTGCCGATGAGGCAATCGGGCTGAAGACCATCGAAGAGGCAATCGAGATTCGCAACCGCATTCTCGACAACTTCGACCGTGCCGCCAACCTGCCTGCAGGCCCAGAGCGCGACCGCCTCCTCACTTTTGTTGTCGTCGGTGGTGGCTTTGCCGGCATCGAGGTATTCGCAGAGATGCGTTCGCTCGCTTCGTACCTGCTTCGCTACTACCCACAGCTGACCTTCGCTGACACCCGCTTCCACCTCATCGAGGCAATGGGTCGCATCATGCCTGAGGT
>NMUI01000088.1 GCA_002221445.1 Phenylobacterium zucineum
TAGGACTCTCGTTATGGCTGGATAAGAAATGGGCGGCCTGTATGGACGACCTCCCAGACGGGAGGCTTTTGATAGACGCTGGCGCTCCGTCGAGTGCAGTCATGTATTCGGCCTGTTTGCGCAGCGGTCGAGCTGCTGGCCTTGATGAAGTCCGCGTGCCAACTCCCTAATCACGTCAACGCGCTCTAAGCGCTCTGACCCCCTGGGTTTTGTCAGCCCCCGGCTGCGGCCGGTTCGTCATCACCTCTCAATACCCTGTCGTCTACGGCGCTTTCCTCCTTGGAGGATTGCGCCGATCTCTATGCTGCAGCTGGCGGCTTGTAGGCCTTCTGTCGCGCCATGAGCGCCTATGCGATGCGCGCGGTCTTGTTGGCCATTGCGACGGCTGCGGCCTTGGGCTTCTTGCGTTCGATTAATCCCATCGCCCATCTTGCTGATCCCAGCCTGACGCGCCTTGCCGCCGCTGCTGTTGGCGCGCGGTGTTAGACCAAACAGCCAGCGCCAGCGATCCCTGGCACCGCGCGGCGGTCAGCCCCTTAGCCAGCCCCCCCGGCATGAGCGGGCAAGGGCACTTCGTCGCTACAAATGAACGGTGTCGTTGCCGCTCGGGTGCCTGCCCAGTCTATGCTCCCGAGCGGCTATCCGAAAACTGGCTACGAAATTGACTGGGACTGAGCCTCACCGAGCGGCAGAAATGGTGTCGCAATGTGTGGGAACTACCAAAGCCAACAGCCTCGGCGATCTCTTCCATGGGGCGTTTCGTCTGAATGAGGAGTTCTTTTGCGGCCTCGACTCGTTCACCGATCAGCCATTGACCGGGCCATTGACCCGTTGCCTCTACAAAGCGCCGCTCGAAGGTGCGTTTACTCATACGGGCTTCGGACGCCATGTCCTGTATAGACCAGCGGCGATGGATCTGATGTCTCATTAGATCAAGCAGCGGTGCAATTTCCGCACCAGGCCTGATTCCTATAGGGCGTTCAAGAAATTGCGCTTGTCCACCACTGCGATGCGCCGGCATGACAATTCGCCGGGCGACAGAATTGGCAGCATCAGAGCCAAAGTCCTGCCGTACGATTTCAAGCATCAAGTCGATCCCGGCCGCGCTGCCCGCCGAAGTGAAGATGCCGTCCGCACCACGATAGAGCGAGGTCTCGTCCACCATGATCGCAGGAAACTGACGGCGAAGTGCGTCTGCATAGCGCCAGTGGGTCGTTACCACCGCACCATCCAGCAGACCGGTTGCGGCGAGGACGAATGCGCCCGAACAAATTGATGCCAGTCTTGCGCCGTGCGCATGAGCGCGCCGTAAGGCGCTTGTCAAACTATCGGGTACGGGGACGCCGGGTCCCTTCCAACCGGGCACGACGATTAGGTCGGCGTGTTCGATCAGATTAGAGCCACCGTCAGCGATAATGCTGAACCCGCCGTGCGCCCGCAATGGTCCCGGCTCGATCGCACAACTGGCGAAGCGATACCATATTGGCCCCATCTCCGGTCGGGCGAGGCCGAAAACCTCCGCGACGATCCCGAATTCGAATGTGCATAGCCCGTCATAAAGCAGGGCGACGACGAGTGGATTTTGCAGGTTTGGCATAATATGTACGTATATTGTCATTTACGCCAATCGCAAACAACGCCCGCTACATGTCACCAGTGCCGCGAAAGGAGACTTCACTATGCCAACCGCCGCCACTGCTGTAGCTCCCGCCCCTAGTCATCTTGCGCGCGAGCATTTCGCTGCTGAGTTCACGTTCGAGACGGACTGCTGGGACGTTCACGAGTCCCTATTGAAGGGCGCGGACTTCGTGCTGCTCGACGTGCGAAGTCCCGCTCTCTTCGCCAAGGGACATGTTCCTGGTGCAATCAACCTGCCCCATGGAAAAATAGTTACTTCGAAGATTGCGTAATGGGGCGAGGACACCATCTTCGTGACGTATTGTGCTGGCCCGCATTGTAACGGGGCTGCACGTGGCGCGCTCCGTCTCGCCGACTTGGGACCTCCCGTGAAAATAATGGCCGGTGGTTTGACCGGTTGGCTCGATGAGGGCTTTTCGCTTCAGGTCGAGCCGACCTGATGCCCGTCACCGTCAGGCAAGCCCGGCCAAGCGATTGCGACGGCTTGCTGGCGATGATCCGGGATCATGCGAAATTCGAACGTAGCGAGGCGACAATTTCCAAGGAAGATTTGTCGCGCATTTTGGGCGCGCGTCCTCCGCGAGTTAATATCTTCGTAGCAGCCCAACAGCATTGTCTGCTGGGGTATGCTTGCGTCACTACCGATTATTCTCTCTGGCGCGGACAAACATGGGCGCATCTCGATTGTCTGTATGTGGAAACCCAAACACGTAGCCAAGGCGTCGGCGCGAGCCTTTTTCATCACGCTAAAGCAACCGCTCATCGACTTGGTGCCGACCGGCTTGAATGGCAAACACCCGAATGGAACGAGCGAGCGATCGCGTTTTACATTCGAGAGGGAGCATCCGGACAAGTAAAAATGCGCTTCGCAGTCGATACATAGTAAAGGAGCCTGCATACGATGCGTCAGACGCGCTGCATTTCCAACAACTGAGGTGGAGCCGTTTTTTGGACAGGTTGATAAGCTCGGCGTGACCTGAAAGACGGACGGCCATGCAGACGACGAGAAAGCGTTACAGCGCAGATTTTAAGGCCAAGGTTGCCATGGAGACGATCCCGGGCGAGTTGACGCTGGCTGAGCTCGCGGCCATGCACGGGATACACCAACTTTGATCGGGGCGTGGAAGCCCCAGATGTTTGGTCCCTTTAGACGGAATCGTCTAGAGGGATAAAACAGCCTGCCAGCGGGCAGTTTCGATGGAAAGATCATCAAATCTGCTCAGCACGACTATCAATTAACAGACGCAAGCTGTCGGCAGAAGGCGGTACTTTTCAGCCTAGCTGCTGGTTGAGGCCCACATTTCGTCATAGAGCACAAGCCGTTTCGGCTCGAGATCGTTTTGGCAGTTGCATCAATCCCGACGCGCTTCAGGAAGTCTCGGCGGTCTTTTTCGACGGCATAGCCAGTCTTTTTGCGTGCCATGCCCGCTGGATGAAGAAGCGGTGCAGCCCGGCGACAAAGACGACCACCCCCTTAACGGCCAACCAGACAGTGATTTTGGTTATTTGTAACAACCAAACGATATATTTTGGCTTTTTTCGATTACTGTAGATATTATGGTGTTAACACCAAATCAGTGCAAAGGCCAATCTCGCGCTTCAGCATGGAATTCCCAAATGAACATGCCTTTTCGATATGATGCGCTGGTTGCGACCCTGACGACCCTCCCAAGAGTCGAGGCCGGCCAGATGTTCGGAAAGGCTTGCCTCAAATCAGGAGGCAAAGCCTTCGTTGCGCTACACCGGGATGACATGGTCTTCAAGTTAACTGGAGCCGAGCATGCCGAGGCTCTTGCCCAACCTGGCGCGAGATTGTGGGATCCGAGCGGCAAGGGACGCTCCATGAGGGAGTGGGTTGCCCTGCCCGAGGCGTCTGATGAGCTGGCTGGTCGTCTGGCCCTGGCGGCGCTTGCCTATGTTTCCTGAGGCCGGATCACCTCCTAGGTGTTTAGTCCGGGCAACCGGATGCTGAAACCCGCCATTTAGGCACCGATCCCGAAACATTTATCCGGGGCACAGGCGATTCCTACGATTGTTCGATCTCCTGTTCATCGCGGCGACAGGATAACGGGATTATTATTTATCACGCACGTTGACCTTATCCTCTTCTCTTTTGCGGAGACCAGTATGATTTCCTTCAAATCGTCAATGATTCTCGCTGCATTCGGTATCGGCTTGAGCAGCTGCACGGCAGTAATCTCGCAGGCCAGCTTCTTCCCGAGCGCAAGTCTCGCAGCCCCCAATGCTGTTCTGGCCGTGCCGAGCGGCTACACCGCCACGGACGCTAGGCTATCTCTCGGCAGTCTGGGCACTGTGCGGGCGGTCAGACTCGACAATCCAGCCAGCGAAACCACGATTATCTACAGCGCAGGCAATGGCGGCTTCGTGGATTCTGCCGGCACGAGCCGGATGGCCGCGCGCCTCGCGGAGGTTACCGGGGCGGACATTATCCTTTATGACTACCCGGCCGCGGCGGGACCACCTTGCCTGCCACCATCAGCGCCGCCGCAGCCTTCGGTCCGGCGATGATGGCTACCCTGAAGAGTTCAGGCTGGGTCGGGCGCGGTTCGGTTTATACCTATGGCCTGTCCTTCGGCGGCAGCATGGCGGCATCGCTGGCGCGATCGGGCGGCTCGCCGGGGTCATCATCGAGGGGAGCGCAGCTGATTTCAAGGCCGTCGGGCGTGATTTCGTACCGGGTCTTGCCAAGCCCTTTGTCAAGGTGCGCGTCGATTCGGCGCTTAACCAGTTCGACTATCTGGGTTATGTGCTGGCGGCGCGTGCGCCGGTGCTGTTGCTCTCGGGCACGCAGGACAAGGTGATCCGGCCAGCACGGATGAGGGAATTTGCGCAAGCGCTTCAGGCGGGCGGTGGGCTAGTGACCTTCGCGCCGGTGCCGGCGGGGCATGGCGGCGCGCTGGAATCTGCCGAGGGCCGCGAGGCCTTGGCAGCTTTCATGCAATTGCGCGCAGGTTCATGACGACAGCCGTCCGGGCATCCCATGAGTGGCACCCCTCCATTCCGATAACTACACGGCACCAGCAATGACCGTGTCCCCGACGCTCGACCGCCCGCTCTTCGGGCCGGCATGAGCACTGGGGGCTTGGTTTTCCATTTGTGGAGGACCGGCGAGCCTATGGTGTGCACTGTCGAAAGACAGTTGTTTAAGAGCCGCCGATCACTCGGAGGACCTCTATGAGGGTCAGGGCAGCGGCTGCCGAAATCAGTCTGCCGCCGCGACAGATGGGTGCCCGAGGTCAGGACCATCTTGGCGGAAGAAGACGCATGCGCTCCCAAGATCGTGAACTGAAGCAAGCGGACAGGCCCGCTCTCGATGCAGGAATGTCACGCGCACATCTGAAGGGCTACAACCTCAATCCCTGTCCGAGCATCACCCAGCGGGGCGGTAGAAGCGTCTTTCCGCAAGCAATATCCAATCGGAATTCATCTGCGCGAAAAGCACAAAGTTATATCGATCACGCAATTGCGGCTGCGCACGTTTAGACCCGCCGAACGCTTCAAGGACGAGCGCAGATTAATCAACGACGAAGAGTTTTGCACCGGTGACGGTCGAAGACCGGTGGGCGGAATCGCCGAAGTCCGACACCTGATAGCTCTGGCCGGGTTTCAGGGTGAACCAGCACCCGTCGCGCAACTCTGTGGTGAGTTCGCCTTCGAGCACGGGCAACACATGACCTCGGTCGCACCAATGATCTGCAAGGTAGCCCGGAGTGTACTCGATCATTCGCACGCGGACATCGCCTATATTGAGCGTGCGCCAAATCGCTTCGCCGTGGTCTCCAGGGTGAACCGTAGTTTCCATCTTTGCCCAGTCGGTAACCATAAATGCGAGGGTGGGTATCTTCATGCATCGCCCCATAACAACAGTTCCCAGTCCGACTTACGATGGAACACCATAGTCTGTCGATGACCGGACAAGTCGTAAAAACGATTGTAGGCCCTTAGGGGTTATTTGGGCCATCAACTCTCTTGACGAGCAAACAAAGTGTGTGGTCCGCAGTCGGATGACGGCAACGAGCACGGTCTGGCGCGCCTGGAACCCATCGAGCCCAGGTTGCATCGGCCTTCAACATCTGATATTTGTTCCCTATACGTTCCAGATGGGGGTGTGCGATGTCTTTGAACTACGTGATGATTGGTTCTAACAATGTGGTTAGGGCTCGTGCCTACTTCGATGCCGTATTGCCAATGATCGGTGGAACCATCGGTGCCGATTACATGCCGCATGCATTTTGCTACGAACTACGCGGCGGCGGACGCATTTGGGTGGCCACACCCTATGACAAGGAAAGCGCAACGCCCGGCAATGGCAACATGGTCGGCCTGTTGTGCGAAAACGAGGCCGAAGTGCGGGCGGCTCACGCAGCGGCCTTGGAAAATGGCGGGACCAATGAAGGTGATCCTGGTCCTCGTCCACAATATGGCCCGAATTTCTACGGAGCTTATGTCCGCGATCTCGATGGAAACAAAATGAGCTTCGTTTATTTCGGTGATGCCGGTTGAAGAGCGTCTTCGTCGATCCGCCTTGCCCCTGAACTGTCATCCAGCGGCTCCTAGAGCCTGTTTTATCCCTTTAGACG
>NMUI01000392.1 GCA_002221445.1 Phenylobacterium zucineum
TCTAACATCTTGAATGAGAGCCTATTTTATCCCTCTAGACGTTTCCGTCTAAAGGGAACAGACTCTAGGCTGCACCAGATGCCGACGGAAGATTTCCACATAGGCCGGGTTGGCGGCACCGGCCGCGATATAGGCGAACAGATCCTGAAGGCTCGGATAAGACACCCAGTCACCCGCCCAAGCCCTTGGCTTTTCTCTATGGGGCGGGTTGCCGAGGACGACCGTGATGGTCGTCGCCAGTTTGCCGTTCCGCCACAGACTGAAACCATTACCGTCGGTGTAGATCAGGTTCGGCAACGACTTCAGTCTCTCCCATTGGGCGCGGTCATGGGATTTGGCGGGGAACTTGGTCGGATCGACACCCTTGCCGGGTGCCTTAACTTCAATAAATCCGATGAGCGCGCCCTTGCGGGTCACCGCATAGTTTGGCCGGGTCATGATGTCGGTCAACGAGATTTCACCCACCAGGACGGCGTCTGTCGCTGCCAACCCAATCAATTGTCCAATATCGTGGAACAGGGTCTCAAGAGGTCCCCTCAGTTGGTCTTCGGGTTGTCCGATCGCGGCGGGATTACCGAGCTTTGCCCTAGCCTGGCTGCCGAATTTTGAAATTGCGTCTTTCAACGAGATCGGCGACGTCATGTGTATGACCTGAATAACCTTCCTGTTGAACCGTCGACCACGGGTAGAATCGGAGAATTATAGCGCCATGGCTCAGATGGAACTCTTTACACAACCGACGGCAACCGTCTCAACAATCCCAACCGAGGACACTATAAGGGCGCGCATTGACGCCGTTCTTCTCACACTTCGCGAGGCGAGAGATCTACCATGGTCGGCTAAGGAAGTCGCTCGGTGGCAGTTGATCTTCCCACAGATGACAGATTGGCTGCCGGCCCGTGAGCGTGACGAGAAGTGCGCAGAGTTTACAGCCCTGCTCGCCAAGTTGAACGCCCCCGTTTGACAGGTCGCCTCAGGACATCAAAACCAGCAGCACCGGTATGGCTATCCCAGCGGCCAGCACGGCCAGGACTAGGCGCTTGCGGCGGTTATACATCAGGCCCATCCAGACACCGAGAACGGTGGACAGGACCAAACCAGCCGACACCACAGCGAAATAGGCCTGCATCAGTTTAACACCTAGGGGCTTCTCACGCTTTTTTGGCGCGGCCTTGGGGACCTCGGCTTTGGCCTTTTCAGGTTTAGCCTCCTCCGGCTCGGCGCGCTTGGGACGCAGGGCAAAGACCGAGTCCTTGTGCAACCGACCCAATTTTTCAACAATGGGCAGGGGTGTATAGCCGGGGTGTCCTTCATGCAGGCGATAGATTTGCAGGCCGCCGGACACGGCAAACATCAACAGGCTAGGCGCGATCAGGGCGCTGACATAGACGTGAATCTGACGAATGAAGGCCAATCTCAGGGCTGGATTGGTACGGGGGCGGTCGGACATGGCTTGGCCTTAGGTGAGAGACGGTACCGAGTCTGTACTCGATAACGGGACGATACCGTGATCTGACGCAATTATTTTTCAGACCCAAGAAAAAGGCGCTTAGACTTTCAAAAATATCTGACCCAAAATCGGCCTTAGGGACAAAATTCAATGCAGGATTTCGCGGGCAAGACTGCCCTCATCACAGGTGGCGGCACGGGCATGGGCCGTGAGTTGGCCCGTCAGCTTGTGGCCGAGGGCTGCAATGTCGCCATGTGTGACGTTTCGGCCAAGGCCATGGCTCAGACCATCGCCCTCTGTGACGCCGATGGCCAGCCCCAGGGCACGAAGATCACCGCCCATATTGCCGATGTATCCGATGAAGGGCAACTGATCCGATTCCGCGATGACATGGTCGAGCAGCATCAACTGGATCGGATTCACCTGCTGTTCAACAATGCAGGTATTGGCGGGGGCGGCTCGATGGTGCGCGATAGCCGCGAAGCCTGGGAGAAGACCTTCAATGTCTGCTGGGGCGGGGTCTATCTGGGGGTCCGCACCTTCCTGCCCCTGCTGATGGCCGCCGATGCGGGGCATATTATCAACACCTCCAGCGTCAATGGATTTTGGGCGACCATCGGGCCAACAATACCGCACACCGCCTACGCGGCGGCCAAGTTTGCGGTGAAGGGCTTTACCGAGGCTCTGATCACCGACCTGCGCAATACCGCCCCGCATATCAAGTGCTCTGTGGTTATGCCCGGACATATCGGCACGTCCATTATCGCAAACTCCCGCAAGGTGCAGGCTGGAACCGATGCCGATGAGATGACCCCCGACGAAATCGCCGCAGCCCGTGCTGCCGCTATGGCCGCCGGAGCCGATATGAGTCAGGTCCCCGACGCCGCCATCGTCGCCATGGTCACCGAACGGGCTCGCAGTTTCCTGGAAGACGCCCCGATGACCGCGGCGGATGCGGCCAAGGTGATACTCGACGGCGTCAAGGCTGATCACTGGCGCATACTGGTGGGCGACGACGCGCATCAGCTGGACGAAAGGGTCCGCCGAAATCCTGAGCAGGCCTATGAGGTCAAGTTCTATGAGGACTTCACCAAGGCCGTTGGGTGGCGTCTGGGCGGCCGAACTTAGAGGGTCTTGCGCGCTGTCCGGGCAAACCGTTTTAACAGGAAGGTTAGGTCCCGGGTCTCATCCATGGCGATCAGGTCGGATCGCGCCATGAGCAGACCGATAGCCCGACGGGTCAGAAACCCGTGAGGCTTCGCCCCGGCATAACGGATCGGAGCCAAATGACCGGCTGAAAAAGCCTTCAAGGCCTTAAGTCGCTCGTTGTTAACCCGAAAATTTGCGGGCAGAACCAACAGCCATGCTGATTTCGCCCTTTGTGCCGCCGCCACAAGGCCACCCTGGACAAGATCAACCCCGGCATCTTCGCAGAAGACAGCAGTGGGGTCGTTGGACCCACCATCAGCGATCAGGACCTCGCGGATTAGCCCATCCACCGCCGCCGGGGCCAGGTCACTCAACAGGCTCTGGAGGGCCTCAAACTGGTTATGGGCCGGAATGACGACGGAAAACATCGACCTACTGACCGTCAATGCGCAAGTGAAGTCAAGATGACCCTATTTACCTACAGCGCCGGTGATTTCCTTGATCATGGCCTGGACCGGTGCCTTGCCGCCCGCAGACCAGATCAATTTCAGATGGGCTGGAGCCTGTTCCCTTTGGACGGAAACGTCTAAAGGGATAA
>NMUI01000089.1 GCA_002221445.1 Phenylobacterium zucineum
TCGATATCGAAGTCGGGCATGGAGATCCGCTCCGGATTCAGAAAACGCTCGAAGAACAGGCCATACCGCAGGGGATCAATGCCAGTGATCAGCAGACACCAAGCGACCAGGGAGCCGGCTCCCGACCCCCGGCCCGGTCCCACAGGAATACCATGTGCCACCGCCCACTTCATAAAATCCGAAACGATCAGAAAATAACCCGAAAACCCCATGGACTGGATGACACCAATTTCCAGTTCCAGGCGTTCCCAATAGGCGGCCTCGGGCTTGGCCAGGTCGATGGAGGCCAGACGAGCCCGGAGCCCCTCACGAGCCTGGGTTTCAAGTTCCTCAGCTTCTGTCCGACCCTCGGCGGTCGGGAAACGGGGTAAAATTGGATCGCGCTTCTCCACCATGAAGGCACAGCGCCGTGCAATATCGATCGTGTTGTCACAGGCTTCGGGGAGATCGGCAAACAGGGCCCGCATATCTTTGGCGGGCTTGAACCAATGCTCTGGTGTCACCCGCCGACGATCATCCTGACCGATGAAGGCCCCATCAGCAATGCACAGCAAGGCTTCATGCGCCTTGTAGAGATCCGGGGTTCCAAAATAAACATCATTGGTCGCCACCAGCGGTAGGTCATGGGCGTAGGCAAAGGCCACAAGTCCTGGTTCGGCCACCGCCTGACTATGCAAACCGTGTCTTTGCAGCTCGACATAGACGCGGTCGCCAAAAACCGCCTGCATGGTCGTCAAGGCCGCATCACCCTCATCGGTCTTCCCCGCCGCATAAAGCGGATCAACCGGGCCATCCGCGCCCCCAGACAACAGGATCAAACCCTCTGAACACGCCGCCACCATGTCCCAGGGTACCGAGGGTTCCTCCGTCGCCTCCGCCTCCAGAAAGGCATGAGACGAAAGTTTTGATAGATTAAGGTATCCTGCCTCGTTCTGCGCCAGGAGCAGAATAACCGGGGTCTTGGCCCAGCGCTCGGGTGCGCGACCGCCGATCCCCGTCACCGGAAGCAGACACCCGATCACCGGCTGCACCCCGGCATCCTTGGCAAGAACGGAGAATTCAAGCGCCCCAAACAGATTGGCCCGATCGGTTAGGGCGACCGCCGGCATATCGGCGGCGGCGGCTAACTTGGCGATCCCTTCCGCCTTGATCGCGCCTTCCAGCAGGGAATAGGCGGACCTGACCCGAAGGTGTACAAATCCGTCTGTTCCGCTCACGCTCAATCTCCCGTCAGCAAGGCCTCAGGCCGCCAATTGTGCCACCTGACACACCATCCAGACAAAACTCGCCACTGATACAAATGCCAGCGATTCCTGCGCCAAACGAACCATATCCAAAGCCTCCGGTTGATGTTCTGTGTATGTTCTTATTCTTGTTTTGTTCTCAGATCAAGAGGGCTCTGTCAGCCATTAGCGAAGGTCTCAGGTCAAGGTCTTGGAAACGAGCTTGCCGTCCACCAAGCCTAGCACGCGATCCATATGTCGCGCCAACTCGAAATTATGGGTGGCCACCAGGGCGGCAACGCCCTCCTGCCGGGCCAGGGCATAGAGGTTCTCGAACACGGCGGCGGAGGTTACCGGATCAAGATTGCCTGTCGGTTCATCGGCAAGCAGTAGACGTGGCTTGTTAGCCAAGGCCCGAGCAATGGCGATGCGCTGCTGTTCACCCCCCGACAACTGAGCCGGCTGGTGCTGAATACGCTCAGCAAGACCGAGCTGTCCCAGCAAGTCCTCCGCCCGCAGCCGCGCGGCATACCGGGTCTTCCCGGCAATCATCTGCGGCAGGGCGACATTATCCAAAGCACTGAATTCCGGCAGCAGATGATGGGCTTGATAGACAAAACCGATCCGCGACAACCGAATGCGGGTCCTCTGCACATCATTGAGCCCAGAGCAGTTTCGATCCTCGATGAAGATCTGTCCGGCCGTGGGTTGCTCCAACAGACCCGCCGCGTGCAACAAGGACGACTTGCCGGAGCCGGAGGGACCAACCAAGCCGACAATTTCGCCCCGCATCAGGTCGAGATCGACTCCGGCCAGCACCTGCAATAGTCGCTCACCCGAGCGATAGGTCCGTGCCAAGCCGCGAATAGCCAGGACCCGATCACTCATAGCGCAAGGCCTCGACCGGATCGATCTGCGAGGCACGCCAGGCTGGGATCAACGTCGCCGTAAACGCCATGGCCAGCGACCAGACGGTGATGGTTGTAACCTCAGCCCAGTCAATCTTTGCCGGAATCCGCGACAGGAAATAAATGTCCGCCGAAAACACCTGAGCCCCCGTCGCCCACTCAACAAGGCGTTGAATGCCGTCGATATTCAGGCAGAACAAAACCCCTAGGGTAAGCCCTAACAGAGTTCCCCAAACGCCGATTGAGGCCCCAACCATGAAGAATATCCGTAAGATGGCCCCCTGCCCTGCCCCCATGGTCCGGAGAATGGCAATGTCCCGGCCCTTGTTCTTCACCAGCATGATCAGGCCCGAAATAATGTTCATGGCCGCAATCGCCACCAGCAGCATCAGGATAAGGCGCATAACATTGCGTTCGACCTGCAAGGCGCCCCAATAGGAGGCGTTCTTCTGGGTCCAGTCCGTCACAATCGAGGTCGGCCCCGCAACCTGTGCCACCCGGGCCTTGAAGTCGGGCGCGGCGTCGGGATCGGCCAGCTTCATTTCAACGAAATCGACCCCGGCGTCTCGTCCGAAGAACACCTGAGCCTGGGATAGCGGCATATAAATAAAGGCCTGATCATAGTCGCTCATCCCGACGCTGAAGGTCCCCGCAACGATGTAGGTTTTACGCTGGGGGGTCGCGCCAAAGGCGGTGGCCCCGCCGCTCGGGGAAATCAGGGTCAGGTCATCGCCAGGTTCAACCCCCAGATTTTGCGCCAGTTTATCGCCCACCAGGACTAGGTCGCCGCCATAGTCACCCTCTCCGAACCCGTGCAGGCTGCCTCGGGTAATATTGCCGGAAACGATCTTCAGGGCGCGCAAATCCGCCGGAGTCATGCCGCGTACCACAGCCCCCGAAATCTGACCCCGCCCCAGAGCCATGGCCTGGGCCTCAATCACGGGCGCGGCCTGGGTCACGCCCGGCATGGCCTTCAACCGCGCGGTCAATCTGTCGCACTCCGGTGTCATCAGCGCCTGGCCGGTCACATAGACGTGGCCGTTAAAGCCCAGGATTCGCCCCATCAATTCAGACCGAAATCCATTCATCACGCTCATGACGATGATCAGGACCGCTACCGCCAAGGTAACCCCGATAAAGGAAATAGCGGTGAGAAGCCCCACCCCGCCTTCTCGGCGTCGGGCCCTCAGATAGCGGCCGGCAACCGCGCGCTCCCACGGCCCGAATGGCGGGGATCGACCTTCAAGAATGACGGGTTCGGTCAAACCTAGTCCTTGTGTCCGGGAAAGGCCCCGATGGAAAACAGGTGGAAATGCAGCACCAGCCACAAGATCAGAAACAGGAAGGCTGAAATAAGGCTCGTCAAAATGAATTTGCGCTTCAGGTCCGGGTTGACGGGGGCACCGGGGTCACCACCGTCACCCTTGTCAATTCCGGCTTCAGCATGGGTGACCGTGCCAAGCGGCAGAACCGCAAACAGCACGGTCCACCAGATGGTCATATAGATCGCAAAGGCTGTGAAAATTGACATCAATGATCCCCTTTCGGGGTTTCCATCAGCTCGACCAGAACACCGCCCATGGTCTTAGGATGTACAAAAATAATCGGCACACCGTGGGCACCGATGCGGGGTTCGCCGGTCCCCAAAATGGTCGCGCCTTTAGATCGCAAGTCGTCTCGCGCCGCGATCAGATCATCCACCTCAAAGCAAATATGATGCTGCCCCCCCGCCGGATTTTTCGCCAGAAAATTATGGATGGGTGAGTCGTCGCCGAAGGGTTCGATCAGTTCGATTTGGCTGTTAGGCAGGTTCACAAAACAAACCCAAACCCCCTGCTCGGGCATGGAAAACCTCTCGCCGATCGACGTGGCACCCAGAACATCCCGATAGAGTTTGACCGACTCTGCGATGGACGGGGTTGCGACCCCCACATGGTTCAGTTTTCCAATCATGGGCAGGCCTGTACACCAGTTGAAGCGTTTGCGTTATGGTCCTTTAGACCCGTTCTCATCGGGTCGCCAGAGCCGCACCGCCATCGCGCAAATGGGCTCGGCTTTGGCTAGGTTCGAAGATGGCCCCGCTGTCAAGCAAGGTCCTGATTTTTTCAGGCCCATAGCCCAGCTCCGTCAGGATTTCGACGCTTTGCTCGCCAAGGTCCGGGGTGGGATAAACAAAGCCGCCGGACACCGCCGAGAAATCCGCATAGGCCCGCACACTCTGTACCTGACCCAATCGCCGGTGAGCCCAAACATCGAAGAGCTCGTTTTCTAAAAGCCATGAAAAAGTAAAGGCCTCGTCGGCTGTAATGGCTGGCGCACAGGGTACACCGGCTTCGAAAAGTCGGTCAGCGGTGCGATCCCTGCCCTGCCCTTGAAACATCTCCGCCAGACGGCGGGCCAGGTCGCCGTCGCGAGGAGCCGATAAGGCTTCCTGCATGGCACCGAGGTCCTCGCCCAAGACCTTCGAAAGCGCCGCGACATCCGCCTCAGTCTCACAGGCCAGGGCGATCCATCCGTCAGCGCAGGCATAGAACCGGGTCAAGGCACTGACACCCACACAGTCCCGCCCCCCGAGGTCATTATCCGGGCGGCCCGCATACCGGGTCATCTCCGCAATCTGATAGGTCAGACTTTGGGCCATCAGGCTTGTGCGGAAGGCCTGCCCCTGTCCTGTGCGTTCTCGCGCATTGAGGGCGGCAATCACCCCGAAAGCCACCACGGCGGCGGTGGCCGTATCATTGACGGCGATGGTGTGAAGGATGGGATCGTCCAACCCGCCCTGGGCCGCCATCATGCCCCCCTCGGCTTGTAACAGGGGATCAAAACCCGGTCGTTCTGCTCGCGCCCCGGTGGCACCATAGGCATTGATCGACCCGGAGATAATTCGCGGGTTGACCGCCTTGAGAGCCTCATAGCCGATCCCCAATCGGTCCCGGACACCCAGACGATAGTTATCAATCACCACGTCTGCGCCTCGGGCGAGGTCCAGAAACAGGGCTCGGGCGCTGTCCTGTTTGAGATCGATCCCCAGGGCACGTTTGCCACGGCTGCAACCCAAAAAACGCCACCATCGCTGCGGAAGGGGTCTCCTTCAGCAGGCTCTATCTTAATCACATCAGCCCCAAGATTGGCCAGGACACCGCCGGCATGGGCCCCGGCGATCACCGTTCCCAAATCCAGCACCCGCACCCCGGCCAGGGGGCAGACCGAGGTCTCATCTCAACCGCGCGTGATCGTGGTGCCCAATCAAGTTTCTGAATTGACTGGGCCAGCCCCCGTACCTGTCCCGGCGTCTCCAGCAATTGAACCGGGATGCCGGGCATGTCCACCCGGCCTTTTTTGGGATGGTCAAACCCGATCCTCAGGCCTGCCTCTGCGATCAGAGGATGATCAAACCACGGCTCGCGCCTCCCCACCGGCGCGCAAGGCACCCCAGCCTCACGGAGTTTCTCAAGCCAAACATCCCGATCTTCTGTCAGGAAAGCGGCGTCCAGCTCCCGCTTGGCCGTTTCAAGGTCCGTAAGATAGACCTCGTATCGCGCCCCGAGCCCCAAGACCTCCAATGCCGACTTGAAAAAGCCCATGAACAGGGTGCCTAAAAACAGCCATTGGCCGTCACGGCAGGGATAGAGCCGATAGTTCGGGGCCCCGCCCCTCGGTGCCCCGCGCGGTAGCGCGGCAGCGGACTTTATATCGACCGGGCCTGTAAGCTGGCTCATGCCGTGCAAGCCACTAACCACCACAGATTGGCCCAATCCGCTTCGGGACCGCTCGAGTAGAGCAGCACCGATGGCGTTGGCTCCCATCATGGCTTGGGCATACCAGACCAGGGGTAGGACTAAATGAACCGGCTTGTCCTCAACAGCACCCTGCCGAAAGCTCATACCGGTCAAAGCATGGATCAGACTCGGACGTGGTGGGAGCCGGCTCCACTTACCGCGCACACCATAGGGCGGCATCCAGGCGTGGATTAAGGTCGGGTGGGTCGCACAAAGACCCGCTCCATCAAGGCCGAGGGTCTCCAGCTTGCCCGGCGGGTGATCGAATACAACGACGTCAGCACCGGCGATCAGAACCTTCGCCCTCGCCAAGTCTGCATCCTTGTCTAAGTCCAGATTTAGAACCGACTTATTCCGAGCAAAGGTTTCATAGCCCGGACGATCAGCAGCATAATCGCCGCCGGATGGCTCAATCTTAACAACTTCTGCCCCGAAATCGCCGAGGAACATGGTCGCCATGGGGCCGGATGTGCCCTGTGTGAAATCTAAGACCCTGAGACCCGCATAGGCGGTCATCGCATTCTCCCCTGGCGCGGTCATTGTTCCGAACCGTCGCAATGTCATCAAAGCCGAGCCTTCAAAAATGAGCAAGGCCGCCGGTGGTCGGAGTCTGACACGGTCTTCCCATAGGGGAATATCAAACTCATTCCACAAGCACCGATGAATCTTGACGACGTACAGATATCCGGATGACTATAGGGTCTCATGCGCTCGAGCCCTGGTCGTGATCTGTTGTGTCCGAATGTCCGACGTAATTTTCTCCCCCTTGAGGCGTGGATGTCCCGTCTGACGATTTCCCTATTTGCTGGCGCGGTCTTACTGTCTGGCTGTGCCGGCATTCCGGACTTGGGGCCAAAGGCCAACCTGACCGACCCGGATCAATTGAGGTCAGCCGCCGGCGGGCCGGAACCCCATGGCGCAACGGTCATTGCCATAGACACCTGGTGGGCGGGTTATGGAGATCCACAGCTCAACGCGCTAATGACCCGGGCCCTATCTCAATCTCCGACCCTGGCGGAGGTGGCGGCACGCTCACGGGCGGCAACGGCCAGAGCTGATCAATCTCATGCGGCAACGCTTCCGGGCCTGCAAGCCAACGCACAGGCCGCTGACACCAAGCAGAGCTATAATGCGGGTTTCCCGAAACTGTTCGTTCCAAAAGGCTATAAGGAATTTGGGCGAGCGAGCCTGGATCTCGGCTATGATTTTGACCTTTGGGGTCGCAATCGCCACGCCCTCGCTGCGGCGACTTCAGAGGCCAGGGCGGCTGAAGCCGACACATCCCAGGCTAGATTGATCCTAACCACCGGGCTTGTTGCCGCCTATGCCGATTTCGCCCGGATCACGGCAGAGTTGAAGGCCGCCGAGGCCTCGGTCCAAAATCGCCAGACCTCTGCCGATCTGGTCGGACGTCAATTTGCCAACGGCACTGCCAACCGGGGGGAAGCCCAACAGGCCCTGGCCGCCGCCGCTGCCGCCCGTGCAGACCTCGCCGCCCTGCAGGAACAGTCGTCCTTGGTTCGCAACCGCATTGCCGCATTGGTCGGTGCCGGACCAGAACTGGGCGCGACTCTCAATCCCCCGACGGCGACGGCAAGCCTAAAGGCCGGGCTGCCCCAGGATTTGGAAGTTAATCTGATCGGACGACGACCGGACTTAATCGCGGCACGGCTTCGTGTCGAAGCCGCAGGTGCCAGGATAGATGTGGCCAAGGCGGGCTTCTACCCCAATATCAACCTTGCAGCCTATCTGGGGTTCCAGTCCCTAGGCCTGGAGATGCTGACGAAATCCGGTTCCGACATCGGTCAGGCGGGACTGGCCCTTAGCCTACCGATTTTCGAAGGCGGGCGTCTCAAAGCGAACTATCGGGGGCCCGGGCCGACTATGACGCCGCCGTGGCGGCCTATAATCAAACCCTCATCCTGGCGCTGAAAGAGGTTGCAGATGCCGCAGAGAGTGAACGGTCGCTTGCCATTCAGCTCGCCGCTGCCCGGGAGGCCTTGACCTCCGGCGAGGTCGCCTACCAGATTGCCCGCCGCCGTTATGAAGGCGGCCTATCCAGTTATCTCGCCCTGCTCGCGGCAGAGAACGCCGTCATCGCCCAGCGTCGAATCGTAGCCCAACTGGAAGCTCGAGGCCTCAGCCTTGATGCGGCCCTGGCCCGCGCCGTCGGCGGCGGCTTCCGCAGCTCATAGAAACTCTCCGCGAAAGACTTGCCCATGTCCCAAGATCAAGCCCCAGCGATCCCGCCGTCCCGCCGTCGCCGCCTTTTCAGCCTTCTCGGCGCTGTGGTCGGGATCGGGGCGATATTCTGGCTGATCTACTGGGTGCTGGTGGGATCCCGGCATGTAGAAACCGACAATGCCTATGTCCAGGCCTCCACCGCCCAGGTTACCGCCCTGGTTAGCGGGGCTCTGGTCGCTGTTCCGGTTCACGAAACCCAGGTGGTAAAGGCTGGTGATGTTCTAGCCGTAATTGACCCTGAGGATTTCAAGCTGGCCGTGGCCGGGCCCGGGCCGACCTCGACCAGGCCCAACGCCGGGTGCGACAGTATTTCGCCAATGACCGGGCCCTGGCCGCCCAGGCCGATGCCCGGATCTCCGACATTGATCGGGCCCAGGCTGAACTACGCCGGGCGGACGTGGAATTTGGACGCCGCAAGGCCCTGGCGGCCGGAGGGGCTGTGTCGGGCGATGAGCTGACCGCCGCTGAAACCCATTTGGCCGCCGCCCGCTCTGCCCTGACCCAGGCCAAGGCGGCTGCGACGGCGGCTCAGGCACAACAGGACGCCGCGGGTGCCATGACCACCGGAAGCGATGTCAGCACAAATCCGGAAGTCGTCGGGGCCAGGGCGCGTCTGGCCCAGGCCGAGCTTGATCTGGCCCGGGCCACAGTTCGCGCACCGGTGAACGGTGTGGTGACCCGCAATAACGTCGAGGTGGGTCAAAAGGTCTCTCCGGGCGCGCCTTTGATGGTGATTGTTCCGGTTCAGGACGCCTATGTGGAAGCCAATTTCAAAGAGGTGCAGTTGCGCAAGGTCACCATCGGCCAGCCGGTAGAGCTGACCTCCGACCTCTACGGCGACAAGGTGAAATATAAGGGCAAGGTGATCGGTCTTTCAGGCGGAACCGGCTCAGCTTTTTCGGTAATTCCGGCCCAAAATGCCACAGGCAACTGGATCAAGGTCGTCCAACGGGTGCCGGTGCGCATCGCCCTCGACCCCAAGGAACTGGCCGCTCATCCCCTACGCGTTGGCCTTTCCATGAAGGCCGTCATCGACACCTCAAAGCCCTAGATCGCCGTGACCTATCAAACGGCCCAAGCCAATCCTTTGACCGGCGGTCGCCTGCTGGCGGCAGCGCTTCTGTTGGGTCTGGCCAATTTCATGGTGGTGCTGGACACCACCATTGCCAATGTATCAGTGCCCCACATCGCTGGGGCCCTGGCGGTCTCACCGGCCCAGGGCACCTGGGTCATCACCTCTTATAGCGTTGCTGAAGCCATCACCGTGCCCCTGACCGGCTGGCTGGCACAGAGGTTTGGGGCTGTTCGAGTCTTCGCCTTCGGCATGGCCGGGTTTGGCCTGTTCTCCCTGCTGTGTGGCCTGGCTCCCAGCTTCGCCCTGCTGGTCGCCTTCCGCGTCGCTCAGGGTCTGTGCGGTGGACCGATTATGCCCATGTCCCAGACCTTGATGCTGCACATTTTCCCAAGAGAACGGGCCGGGGCGGCTATGGGATTGTGGGGTATGACCACGGTGGTGGCCCCCATAGTCGGGCCGATCCTGGGCGGACAGATTTCCGACAATCTGCATTGGAGTTGGATATTCCTGATCAACATCCCGGTGGCGGCCTTTGTGGGCATTCTCGCCTATCGTATGCTCATTGACCACGACACGGCCACCCGCAAGGTGCCGGTGGACTATGTCGGACTTGGGTTGCTGGTCACCTGGGTCGGGGCTATGCAGATCATGCTGGACAAGGGCAAGGAACTGGACTGGTTTCACTCGCCCGAAGTACTGACGCTGGCGATTGTGTCGGCCGTTGGCTTTGCCTTTTTGGTGGCTTGGGAACTCACCGACGACCATCCGGTGGTGGACCTGCGCATGCTCAAGGTACGCAACTTCTGGACCGGCACGCTGTGCATGACGGTGGCCTACAGCCTCTTCATGGGCAACCTGGTGCTGCTGCCACTGTGGCTGCAGCAGTTCATGGGCTACACCTCGACCCAGGCGGGTGAACTGATGGCACCAGTGGGCCTGTTTGCCATCATCCTCTCGCCGCTGGTGGGCAAGAATATTCAAAAGTTTGACCCGCGTGCGCTCACCACCTTTGCGTTTCTGGTGTTTGCACTGGTGCTGTTCATGCGCTCCCACTTCAATACGCAGGCCGACTTTGGCACACTGATGTTGCCCACCATCATCCAGGGCGTGGCAGTGGCGTTTTTCTTTATTCCGCTCACCACCATCACGCTCAATGGCATTGCACCCGACAAGATCGCCGGAGCCTCGGGCCTGTCGAGTTTTGCACGGATTGTGGGCGGTTCGTTTGGCACCTCGATTGCCATCACCGTCTGGCAGGACCGCGCCGCCCTGCACCACGCGCAATTGGCCGAGTTGATTAACCGGGGCAGCGTGGCCAGCAACGCCGCGCTGTCCAACTTTGCGGCAGCCGGCATGAGCACCGAGCAAGCCCTTTCACAAATCAACCGGTTGATTGACCAGCAGGCCTTCGTACTGGCCGCCAACGACGTGTTTTACGCCTCGTCCATCATCTTTATCCTGCTGATTCCCATGGTCTGGCTGGCCCGCCCAATCCGGGTTGCAGCGCACGCAACCTCGGCGTCTGCCGACGCGGCAGCCGGCGCGCACTAAGCGACTGCGGCCGCCCCCAGTCCTTTCATAATTGCTTAGCCGGTGCGATACTGCGCACCGGCTCTTAGTGCCCAATGTGCCAGTCAGCGAAGCGTTCGATGGCTCATTGAAATATGAATTCAGCGGAGGAACAGCGGCATGAAACTCATCCACCTAAGCGACACCCACGTCGGCCACGGCAACAACGCCGAGCGACTTCAAAAGCTGTTTGACGACATCGCTACGCTGGAGAACCCGCAGGATTACACGATCATCCACACCGGCGACATCAATGACAGCGCCAAGCCCGAGACCATGGACCAGAGCCTCGCCATGCTCAATGCGATGGCTGACAAAGGCTGGCGCATCCGGCTAGTGCCCGGCAACCACGACTGCGGTGACGCCGTGCACGTTGACCCCGCCGATGCCAACCGCTTCAAGACCAAATATGCCAAGTACATTTTTGGTGAGGCGCCGCACAAGTTCCCGGTGCTGCACCTGACCGATGAATGCGCATTCATTGGCCTGGACTCCAACGAAGGGGAAATGCGCTGCTGGGACCGCCTTATGGCCGAAGGCAACCTGGGTGACCAGCAGATTGAAGACTTGAACAGATTGCTCGACGAGCCGGAAGTGCGCAAACGCAAGGTGGTGCTGTACCTGCACCACCACCCGTTTTTCAATGCATTTGTGGTCAATGCCGACTTTGGCGACCGGCGCTACGGCGCGCACCTGTTCAGCTTTTTTACCCGCAGTTTCCGCCGCCTGAAAGACGCCTACACCCTTATGCAGTGCGTGCGCGACCGTGCCGATATGCTTCTATTCGGTCACCAGCACTTCGGTCTGGACTACAGCACCGAGGGACAACGCTACGGCATCCCGGTATCACTGGACGGCAGCTCCAGCACCGCCTACCAGATGGACACCGACCGCATGCGCTACCGCATCATTGATACATCGACGGGGAAGGTTGAAACGCGGTTTGTGGCGTTGCCGTAAGTTACTTTCTTTTCCCGAAAACCTCAGGCATTTTGGCGGCATCTTCCTTAGAGGGCACCCCGGCAACAACCAATGACTTAATGCCTTGATAAATTACTGGATCAATCACTCCTCTAGTCTGCAACCATGCCTTGCTGCCATACGGGCGACCGCCGATAATCTGGAGCGCCTCTTTGTCCCCGACACCGGGAAGCTTCTTTAGCTCAGCTATGCTGGCGCCATTGAGGTTGACGAGCTTAATCTTCGCTGTTGCTTTCTTCTTTGCCTGCTCTTCCTTTGCCTTTTTCGCAAAATGCGCCTTTTGCTCATTAGTTAGGTGAGTTGTATTCGGCTTTACGTCCCCAGACTCTTCGTCAGCCCAAACAGGATGAAACGCTAGGCAAGAAAACAAAAACGCCGAAACAAATGCGGCAAAGACGAATTTCATTTTTTCTCCAATAGGCAGATCTCGCCACCACGCTTTATATCAATAAAAACCCCGGAAGCGTAGGACACGTCCGGGGTTTTCTATTCGCAAAGGCGGTACACAGTTGCCCGATGTACCGTTCCGCCTGGCGATTATTTCACGCCATGAACGACCCTGATGTCGGCAACCTTACCTGTGCCATGGCAGATTAGGCAGGCTTCCTTATTCGCGGCAGTCAAGTTTCCGCGATAAGCAGTCAGCGCGGTCGCAATCTGCGCAGACGTCAGACCCGTCGTAACAGGTGCAGGAATTCCGGTGACCGTCGATATTTGCTTAACTAGGACGCCACCGTTTTGCTCCATATGGTTTATGGACTTTGCCGCGTCATGACAGCCAAAGCAAGCAGACGCAGTTGGTGAGCTCACCGCGTTATCAATTCGATAGTCCTTGTAGCCGAGGCCAACAATGTGTCTATCCAAAACGGTTGGAGCTGCTTTATTTGAAGCAAAATCACCACCCTTTATCCAAGGCGACAATCCAATATATCCAGATGGATTAACGGCAACACCAGCACTATTGTTAGGAGGCAACCTCAAATCAAGTGCAGTGTCAGTCGTCCACAGCATATTTTGGACAGCGTTGGCATTGACCGCATTGCTGAAGTCGAAAGAACCTGGAAGATGGCACTGACGGCAATTCTGAAGAACACCAGGGTACTCTATGTCACTAAAGCCTTTCGGTTCTCCCGAGCTCGCCGCATAGGTAAACGGAATAGTGCGCTTCCAGCCGCCATGAATGCCGTGCACCATATACTTCTCTGAAAGAGCCCAAGCACCGCCGTCAGTGTGGCCGGTTGCCTTTGTTTCCATGTGGCAACCACCCATCGCACAACCTTCTGGGTTATTGCGGGCGCCACTGTGGAAAGAGGGTTCAACCCCAAGTTGTCCGTGGCAGTTATTGCAGTTTGCTGCCGCTACTATCGGCCGACGTGTATCGGTTGCACTTGCAGCCTTAAGTGCGAAGGCGGATTCACGCAACCGAATAGGCACGTCGACACCGTTTACTTTATAGCCAGTGAGTTGCACAAAGCCCTGATAGTTGATTCCAACGGCTCCATACACCATTGCGTAGCCAGTCGGCAGAGCAGACTTAAAAGTAGCCTTGTAGTAGCCGCTTGCGTCAGGACCAGATTGAGAATAATTGGCTGTTCCGATACTGTTGAATTGTGCGTCCCGGAATTGCGTAACAGTGGCACTCAAACTAGCTGTCCAGTCAACCACCTTAGTAACGCCATCCTGCGGTACACCATAAGTGACATAGATGGATGGCGTACCGTCCAAGTTGTCAAGTAAAGGGCCCGTTGCAGTCTTCAGGGGAACCGCCGCGCCATTCTTCATGATGCGATACTCGACTGTTGGGAACTTGGTAGTGGAGTCCACTGTCACCGATTTGATTTCATAAGCAATCTTGTAGACACTAGCAGGTGGATTCACCATTGAAGCCAGTGCAATCGCGTTGCCGACGCCACTTGGCGGATTGGGATAGCCGCCGCGATCCACAGAACCTGTTGGGTCAACAGTCGTGTGATAAACCGTAGAAATGTCGGCAGCGTTATGGCAATTCGCACAACGGCTGTCATCATGTTCGACACCATTAGCTACAGGCGACGGGTGATTGGCACCTGTTTCAAAGTTAACTGCGTCGTGGCAAGCACCGCAGGCCAGGCGACTTGGCTGGGTCTTCCAGTTGTCCCCTTGTGCTGTTTGGTTCTTCGCACCAGGTGTTCCATCATGGCACTTGACACAGTTAGTAATGGTCTGAGGATACTTAACCTCATTCATCCTGACACCATCCGAAACCGCACCTGCCAAGTATCCCTTGCGTGTCAGCTTTTCACCCATGTGAATCTTGTGGACGAACAAAGGCAAATCAAATATAGACTTGTTATTATCGGTGCTGAGGCCGTCAATGGTGTATGTCGGCTTGGTGTACGTAGTTACCCCTGTGGTGGAGTTGTACGGATTATCAGAAAAATTCCCGTTCGACGCGATCGTAGTCAGGCCAGCCCGACCGAACTTACGCTGATCCGTATGACACAGCACACACATTTTGGTGTCTTGGCGACTGGCCGGGAGTTTATTCACTGCATCACCGCCATGGAAGCCAACAAACTTCGAGTGGCACTCAAAGCAGGAGGCAACACTGACGATTTCACGCTGAGTATCCGTTGCGACAACAGCCCTTCCAGTCGCGGGAATAAAGTCGTAAAAGAAATTGACAGGTTTGTCGATGACCACCTGATCAACTCCAGAGGCAGCGCCTGAAGAAGTATTCGAACCAGTACCACGTGCAGCACCAGAAAATTGAATACCTACCCGGTGCGTCAAACTAGGGTCGTATGTAAGATCGTCTAAATCAGCAAACCCAGCCGTTGTTCCGACCATCTGTTTGACCAAATTCGGGTCCCGACGGAAGGTATATTTATATTGCCCTGGAACGCCTGTAACGGCCTCTAGGACTCCGTAGTTCTCTGTTCCGGGGCGACTCACCGTAACGTCTGCAGTGATGGTGGGTGAACTGAAAACCTCATAGCTAATCCAACGACTCGGGCTCCCATTGGACGCCGGCATAAGTTTGGCAATAGTAAATCCGAGGTTCGGATAGCTCGGATACTTGGCAGTCGCAGACTGCGAAGTCACCTTTTCAAGTCCTACAATGGCGTTACCACTTGCATCTGTTAGTGTGAAAGTCACAACCGGTTGGCCGTTTGTGGTCACACTGTTAATAGTGCCAATGGGCTCCATGCTTGCCCATTGCGCGGCAGTCATGATAGCTGGATTGATTCCCGGACCCGTGGTTGTCACCGTGACGGGTGTCGAGGCGGTGCCTGACACACCATCACTGCCACCACCACCGCAGCCAAATAGAGCCGACGTAATTAGCGCTGACAGGCCAAGCCGAATTAACGTACGTTTCATTTTCTTACCTCACTTTAAAAATTGCACTGCCAGCCGGAGAGAAACGCACGACGTGAATATACCCATCGCTAATTCGCCCTGGCAAGGAACCATCACCGAAACCAAAAGCTATCAAACCGACCAAACGTTTACTTGAACCTGAATACATATTTCACTCCCAAATAAGTTACTTGTTGGACCGGCTGAATGGATACAGTTGATTTATCTTCATAAGCAAATGGCACGCCGCCACTTGACCAGTTCCAGTCCTCCAACGTGGTCTGCTGTTGAATTAGATCAACCTGAACCAAAGTAGCTTTGTCAAGCGCGTACTTGCCATACAGTTTCAGCGCCGTTATGCGATAGGTTTCGTCTGGCGGCGGATTGATGACTGCGGCGCCAGTGGTCATGGTGAACCGACTCGAGTTGATATCTTCTTGATAAGAGTAGCTGGCCCCAAACTCAAGATTCGAGTTGACCTTGCCAGTTACTCCGAGGCCATAGCCGCTACTGTTGCTGGTCAAGTTGGCGATATAGCCAATTGCCTGACGCATGGCCAACGTGTGTTTTCCGGAACTAGCGTAGGCGGTAAGGCCCCATTGGTCACTGAGTTTATAGGCCGCATCAACATTGAATGCAATGGCATCTGTGTCATTCAATCCAGCAGTTGTTGGACCCTTAAAGTGATCGCGGCCTTGGTCCACTGAAGCTTGGATGGATAGCGCCTCGGCAGGTGTCCAGTCAGCACTCAACTTGAAGTTATCGCGACTACGATCCACCATGTTCATGGGGAAGGTACCAGCCAGGCTGCTGGTAGCTGCATAGGTCATAACGGCGTAGCCGGTTGCCTGATTGAGCGAATACCAGCGATATCCATCACGATCACTGTGGCCAAGACTGATCGCGCCGTTGAGCGTGTCCGACATCGAGCGACGGAGTTCAACCCGGGCCCCGACCTCATTGGTACGCTCGCGCATGGCTGCGAGAGAACTGCTGGGCACAAACGTTGTCGAAACCGGACGCTCCCGATTGACAGAGGCGAAATCAACAGCAATTGCGCCACGGGTATCAGCTGAGAACTGGTACAGCGCTTCGGCCTTGCCATTCATCCGCATCGAGCCGTTGGGCGTGTTTGTGTAAAGCGTTCCTGAACTATCAACTACATAACTACCGAGGCGAGTCCTGTCTGTGATTTCCTCATATCGGCCATTAAGGTTGAACGTCAGGTCCCTACTCTGACGCTTTGTAAGCCCGAGTTGGGCAAGCGTGGTGTCCACGGCACCGCCCAAATTACCTGCTGCGAGGCTGCCGAAGCTCTCGTCTTGCGTAGCATGGGTAAATGCAAGCTTGAAGTTTGCGCGGGTACCTGGGTCAAAAGCGTAGGCGCCTGACAAGTAAAGCTGATGGGCTTGATTGTCAGGAGGAAGCACGAGGGGCTGTCCGAGGTTGGCCGCCAGCAACGCTTGCGTGGTACCAGCGAGCACGCTACCAATGCCGCCGAGCGCAACCGTGCTATTTGAGTTCTTGTAATAAGAACCGTAGTAGCCACCGGTCAGACTGAACTTGTCATCAAAGTAGTGGATTTCGCCTTCAATTTGCTGAGTAATTGAATTGACCGGTTCCGGCAGCAAGAACATCGCAGCAACCGTCGATGTGGCACCCGTGCAGATTGGGCTGATGGCATTAGAGCAATAGCCCCCAATGCCAGACAGGCGTGTTCCGGTTTTGTCTTCCGATTTGACGTTGGCTTCTATGGTCAAGTTCGGAGAAAGCCATTTGACAACGCCAAGAGTCAGGTCCTTACGCTTCAGATCCAAGTTGACATCAGACCCGGCACCCAAAGCGATCAGACTAACCGTCGGTGTGGTGGTCCCGACGTTCTGCATGCCGGTGTTAACGGTCAATGGCTCGTGACGAACCAGTTCGTTGTACTCGCCATAAACCTTCCATTGCCCCTGAACGTCACGAGAAAAGCGCATTTCGCGAGTATCGAGGCCCAAATTGCGGCCCTCGACTGCGGTCCAAGTTCCTGTAGCGTCTTCGCGCGACACCGCCTCGATATCGATAAGGCCCACATTGTCTTTGCTGCCCCAGCCGTTGTACTGTCCAACGAGGCTGCGGTCCTTGACCGAGCCCATGACGCCCGCTACACCTGCGGAGAACGTCGCGCCATCTGGCTTGATCAGTTTGTCGAGACCCTCATCCGCATATGCTGTACCGAAGGCAGCCATCAACGCGAGTACAAGAACCTTGCGTGACGAAACGCAATGAAGAGTAAGTTTAGGAGTGTTCATACTGGCACCCGCTTATCTAAAGAGACGCTGTGACGTCGGGCTAACGGTACTGGGGTTGTTACTACCGTGCACTTGCGTGTGGCAGTTGACACATCCTCTACCCTGCGCAATCGCAGACCCGCTCCACCATCCAGGGTTGGTCGTTGCTCCAGTTGCAACCGAGGGCTGTATCGCTCCGTGTGTGGTGTGGCAGCCCTGGCAAAGGAACGGTGGGCGGCTCTTTAACAAGCTGGCATTGGTTGTGCCGTGCGGGTTGTGGCAGTTACCGCAGTTTTCGTTGACTGGCTGGTGGTTGTGAACGAAGGGTCCACGCTTTTCCATGTGGCAGGTGTAGCAGGTATCTACCACGCTGTCACGTTTCATCAGGCTAGGGCCAACAGAGCCGTGCGGGTTGTGGCAATCAGAGCAGGCCACTTTGCCTTCGAGAACCGGATGGTGCGAGGCCTTGTTAAACAGGTTGCGTTGCTCCTTATGGCAAGCGAAGCAAACTTCACTCTGAGTTACCTTGCTACGTACAGGATCCTTGGCAGCGTGAACCTTGTGGCAAGCAGCACAAGTCACGTCACGCGCCTGATGGGTGCTGCCTTCCCAGTGGTCGCGCTTGGAGTCCTTGGCATGGCAATCCTGGCAAGCTCCATTGCGGGCGTCGGCCGTAGCCACAGACTTCGCTCCGAAGGTTACATCCGGGTGCGGGCGCTTACCGGAGCCTTTGTAGCCCAAGTGGTCCTTGCTGGCACCGTGGCAACTAATGCACGAAGGGGTGCGCGCGTCGGCTTGTGTGCCGTGGCGGGTTTTACCAATGGCTAGCAGTTCCGGGCCGTCCGCGTCATCATGGCAAGCCGTACAAGCCGCGTCGCCTTTGAGAACCAAATCATCGGCCGCAAACACCGAGGGGGCAAATGCCAATACCCCCGCGGCGACAAAGCACGTTATAAATCTTCGCAAGAGTGTCATTTCCTATCCCTCGGTGTGCGTCCGAATCAGGACGCATCTATGAATGGCTTCTGCTACTTACAGGACCGAAATGCGCTTACTGGGCCAGAATCCACTGCGCCAGATTCTTCAGGGCCTTGGGATCTTTGGTCTCAATAACCTTGTGCTCTTCTTCGGTGCCGTCTTCAAGCTTGACCTTAGGGCCGGTGGTGATGTTCTTGATGATCTTGTCTTCGCCATCTGCCTTGCCTGCGTACTTGGCAGCAATCTTCTTCAAGGCTGGCCCCTTCTTGGTCTTGTCGATGGCATGGCACTTCATGCAATCATTCTTTTTGGCAAGTGCCTGGGCCGCATCAGCGTCCACATCGGCGGCGAAGGCACTACCGGCCAAACCGACAAACGCTGCAATAGCCAAAGGAGCTACCATTTTGATGGCACGGAAAGAAGTTGCTTTAGCGGTTTTCATGAGAGGCTTCCCTAATCAGTGAGTTGACACAGGTTTACAAATATTTACCTGTGCGCATTTTGCGCGTGGGGTGCGCAACACACCATAGGAAGCCATGAAAATCAGCCATAGGAAATATCCTATTCGCGCCGAAGTTTGAGCTTAGTCAACTAATTGGTGCTCTATCGCGTACCGCACCAAGTCGACCTGGGTTGCCAGATTCATTTTTGACAGGATATGAGTCTTGTGCGTACTCACAGTTTTGACGCTCAATGACAGTTCCGTCGCAATGGCTGTGAGCCCCATGCCCCTCACGATCCGGCTGAAGACATCAAATTCCCGATCACTTAACTGTGTGTGGGGAAGTGCCTGCGTATCTTTATGTGAGGCATCGCCAGCAAGCAGTTCCGCGACGTTGTGGCTGATAAACAGGCCGCCTTCTGCCACCCGTCGCATGGCCGGGAGCAGCAAGTCGGTATCCCCCTCTTTGGAAAGGTAACCTGACGCGCCTGCTCGAAGGGCGCGCACCGCGTATTGCTCTTCGGGGTGCATGCTAAAAACCAGTATTGGGAGCTTCGGGCGTTCACTTTTTATCTGTTTGATCAATTCCAACCCATTTCGCCCGGGCATGGAAATGTCCAGTACCAGCAAACTAAATTCGCGGATACGGATCTGCTCCATCACAGCTAGCCCGTTGGCCGCCTCTGCTGCCACTACCAAATCGTCGGTATCTGCCAAAATTTTCCGCAAGCCATCGCGAATGATGGCGTGGTCGTCTGCAATCAATACATCTGATTTATTCAATTTTTACCCTTCAGAATCGGCGGCTCGGACCAGGTTTTGCAGCCAAGGCACATGAACCTCAATGCGTGAACCTGCCCCGATCGAGCTGTGCACCACAAAGCGGGCACCAATCGCTGCGCAGCGTTCCCGCATACTCACAAGTCCAACACCGCCACCCGATGTGCCTGCCTCAAATCCTTGGCCATTGTCCGAAACTACCAATCGCAAACTATCGTCTTGTAACTGTAGGCTAACTTGAACTTCGGTAGCTTTGGAATGTCGGACCACATTGGTCAATGCCTCCTGCACGATGCGAAACAAAGCGGTGGCCAGTTGGTCATCAGCCACTCTGTCTGCGTCTTGCAGATCCAACTTGATCTGCAGGCCGCTGTGTTTGATGAACTCTTCCGACTGCCAGGTCAATGCCTCCTTGAAGTCCACATCATCGAGCACACGGGGCCGCAACTCGGTCGCAAGGCGGCGCACCGAGGTAATGGCTGCATCCATCTGGTGGCGCATTTCATCTACGTCGCTGACGGTAGTTGGTTTGCCATCTTTCAAGCGACTGCCCAACCAACTCAAGCTAAGCTTCAAGCCCGTGAGCTGCTGACCCAGGTCGTCATGCAATTCGCGTGAAATACGCTTGCGTTCTTCCTCACGCACGCTTTGCAATGAGGCGGAGAGCTCGCGCAACTGGCCATTGGCTAGGCGCAACTCGTTTTCGACACGGCGCCGCTCCGAGGCGTCGCGCAATACCGCCGTTAGTTGCATTCGACCTCCAATGACGGAGCGCGAGATGGTGGATTCCAGAGGAAATTCCAATCCATCGGAACGCAAACCCACGATGTCGGCTTGCAATGCGGTCGCACGCGAGGCGGAGTCCTCATCTGAAAAGCCAAGCACATGGGCGTCGTGTATGGACCGAAGCCGCTGCGGAATCAACATGTCTAGCGGACGCCCCAATACGGATGCCGCGTCGTAGCCAAACATATTTTCTGCCGACGGATTGAACAACACCACCTGCATGGACTCGTCCACAGCCACAATGGCATCCATCACGGAGTTCACGGTGTGCTGGTAACGCTGGTCTGCCGCATTCAAAGCCTGCGTAAGTTGTTCTTTCAAGCGTAGCTTTCCCACCAGATACACCGCCAAGAGCGCGATAAATATGCTGACTAATAGAGCGCCGGTCGCAATAGGCCAAGCTGTCTCCCGCCAAAGCGCCAGGCTCAAATACTCGTCATCCGTCACGCTCACCAAAATGGGATAACCGGCCAGACTACTCAAGCTTGTAAAGCGTCTTTCACCAGCCTCCCCCTTGTGTGAAACAGACAGCATGGGTTGCCCTGCCTCGGGCAACTTAGGCACCCATTCGACCGCTTTCTTTCCCACTGAATCGGGATGGGGAGGCCACCCGGCCAAACGGGTACCGTCCGCCAGGTAAAAGCCAATCGGACGCACATAGTCGAATTGCATCGCGCTATATAGGTGCTCAAATGAAGAGAGCCCGACCGCAGCCACAACAACGCCCCGCAAAGTGCCCTTTTCGTTCAGCAGTGGACGGGCCAGATGCAATACCCAACCAGCGTCATCACCGACCGAGGGTTGATCGATATAGAGCCTATTTTTCGAACGGTGAACAAAGGCCTGGAACACAGCGGCGTTCGCCATGGCTGTGCCTTCCGCTTCGAAATTGCGAGAGGCATTGACCAGACGGCCTTCGGCATCCAATATGAAAAGTGAGTGAACATGGCTTAACCCCGCAACACGCGAGTTGAGCAATAGCCGAACTGAATCGCCGCCTAACTTCTGGCGTTTGCCAAAAGGCGTCTGAAGGCGCTCCTGCACTCCAGTCAAAACCAAGTCAATGCTGTCGAACTGCCGCTCCGTCTGCTGCAAAACAATATGGGCCAAATTGACCGTTTCCTGGCGACCCCGACTCAGCTCCCGGTCATGCAAACCCCATAGCAAGAAAACCACCGAAAGCAAGATAGCCGATATGGTCATACCCGCCAAGAGGTTGACATATCGCCCCGGCTTTTGAGCGAACTGCCGTTTTGCGATCACGGTTTGGAGGGACGTAAAAGGCGGTCAATCCATTGGTGCGCCTGCGGGCTATCCCATTCCCGCGCACCGGTGTGCTTACCCAGCACGCGTCCTTGCGCATCCACCAAAATAGTCAGCGGCAAGCGCTCCGCGCCCAGCATGTTTTCAAGCTCCAGCGCGCGGTCAATGTAGTGATTGATGGTCGCGTTGGCACTGCGCAGGTAGGCCTTGGCTGCCGGCTCACTGTCGTCAGTGGAAATACCAATCACGACAAAGCGTTTACCTTGGTCTTGCCAGGCTAGTCGCTCAAGAGAGCCCATTTCCTGGCGGCAGGGCCCGCACCAACTGGCCCACACATTAATCAGCAGCGGCTTGCCGCGATAGGCCGACAGCGCGCGGTTCGGGCCGTTGAGCCCGCGCATCATGGCCTCACGCAGGGTACCGCCCACCTCCACTTCGCCCGGGGTCTTGGCCAGCGCGAACCCGGCAAATGCCAGGCTCAACAGTAGGCACAAAAAGCGCAGCGTTTTCAAACCTGTTTTTGCATAGGTCAAGAAAATAGCAGAAGCGTATGCCGGCCAATTTGTCTTACATCAGCTTCTGGATTGATTTATGTCATGAAAAAAGCCCCGACGCCGAAGCGTGGGGGCTTTGACCGAAAGCGGTTACTGGCAGAGACTTAAATCAATGGCACGCCGGTTTTGCTTTGAATCTCTTCGCGGGTCACCTCAGGTGCCAGTTCCACCAGTTTCAGGCCTTCGGGTGTGACGTCCATCACGCCCAGGTCGGTGATGATACGGTCCACCACGCCCACGCCGGTCAATGGCAGGGTGCACTGCGGAATGATCTTCAGGTCAATCGTGCCATCTTTCTTCTTGGCCACGTGTTC
>NMUI01000393.1 GCA_002221445.1 Phenylobacterium zucineum
CAGCCTGATCCAGACCATCGGCCGGGCGGCGCGGAATGTAGACGGCAAGGTCATCCTCTATGCTGACCGGATCACGGGCTCCATGGAACGCGCCATGGCCGAGACCAACCGCCGCCGGGAGAAACAGGAAGCCTATAACGCCCTGCATGGCATTACGCCTGAGAGCATCAAGTCCAGCATCAAGGAAATCCTGGCCAGCCCCTACGAAAAGGACCGCCGATTGCAGGAGGTATCCGCCGTCGCCGAGGAGTCCAAGCCCTTCCTGGGGGACAATTTCAAGGCGACCCTGCGCGACCTCGAAGCCAAGATGCGCCAGGCCGCCGCCGACCTGGAATTCGAAACCGCCGCCCGTCTGCGCGACGAAATCAAACGCCTGAAACTCATGGACCTGGAATTCGCCAACGACGCCCTGACGGCGGAGGGCCGGGAGGTGGACAAGAGCGCGGTCAAGCAGGTCAAGGCCGAGGCCCGGGCGGAGGCTGCTGAGCGCTGGCGGAAGGGGCGGCGGTAGGGGTAAGCAAATCAAACCGCCCGCTGGCCCGCCTTGATAATGGACCAACTTTAAGTCCTTATGATTAAAAACAAATCAGAGCCATCACCATAGAGACCAAGGTCCTCACCGCGCACATTCCTCTGCCCCTCGCTGACAGGGTGGATGAAATTGCGGTCCGACTTGAGCGGTCGTGAGGGTGGATCATAAAACAGGCTCTAATTAAAGATGTTAGAGTGCGTTTCGATCCGATAACCGGTTCCCACTTATCGGAACGCACTCTAGCTGAATGGGTTGATCAAGAAGATGCACGACGCAGGCTGAGCCTTGAGGCACTTGCTGAGGTTGATGCAGGACAGATGGTCAAACACCAGTCTATCCAGACCTGGGCAGCAAGTTTGGGCGACCCGGCGGGGATCTGAGGGCTGTGCAGGGTCTAATTGTTTAGTCCCGCAGTTTGGTGGATTGGATTGAGCCTGAATTGTTCTGGATCTTTTGTCCGAATTTTGCCGATGAATTCGCAGGGGGGTGAGGCCCTTCAGCGTCTTAAGCCGTCGCCCTCTAAGATAAGAGTCTTGGGTGCTGCTCGCGTGAGACCCTTCTGCACGGACCGCCCCCTGGGCAATGACGGTGACTCCATCCGCCATGCATAATGAAGTTATGCTCGCCCGGCCAGCCAGTCGCGAGGGAAATTTCAAATTATTCTGCGGCTTAGGCTCCTGGAGCCGAGCGGGTATCTATGCTCTCGGGTCGAAATGGGGCGGTATGGCACGCAGCCTGAAGAACCTGTCGGCGGATCTGCTGTCGAACGATCAGCAGATTCAGAGATGCTTCCTGGCGGCGGCCAATCGCTTCGGCATGATCATAACAGGCTACAGCGGCCGGGACGCTAATGTCATGACCATGATCCGGGCCGCTTTGGACCAGACTAATCCGTTCCCGGCGGGCCTGATCTTCCCCCGAAAAGTGGACGGGGTTAGGC
>NMUI01000394.1 GCA_002221445.1 Phenylobacterium zucineum
CGCTCCTGAGGGCCAGTTCTCGATCGATGCTACTAACCCGGTGAGCCGCATCACCGAGCTGAAGCAGGCTGTTCAGGCAATGCACGCAAATGGTCTACGCGTCGACATGGACGTGGTGTACAACCACGTTTCGAACGCAGACAGTTTCAGCGAAAACCAAATCGTTCCGGGCTACTTCTTCAGAACGGATGCAACCGGTGCTTACACCAACGCCTCCGGCTGTGGAAACGACGTCGCTTCTGAACGTCCAATGGTGCGAAAGTTCATCGTGGACTCGGTCAAGTACTGGGCAAGCCAGTACCACTTAGACGGATTCCGATTCGACCTGATGGGACTCATGGACATCACCACGATCAATGAGATTCGTGCGGCGCTCACCGCACTCGACCCAACCATCCTTGTGATCGGAGAGGGATGGAACATGGGTACGCTACCTGAGGACCAGCGCGCGACTCAGGCAAACATCCAGTCGCTTCCTGGCGTTGGAGCTTTCAACGATGAGTTCCGCGACGGCGTCAAGGGATCGGTCTTCGACGACAAGTCACAGGGCTACGTAAACGGAAACCCAATGGCATGGCCTGACCTGCGCGCCAGCATCACCGGTCAGACCCAGAGCGCAGACCCAATGGGCACGTACAAGTGGAGCACCCTAAACGCTGGCCAGTCGGTCAACTACGTCGAGGCCCACGACAACATGACCCTGTGGGACAAGCTGCTTGTCAGCGCCGGCGGCACCGTCGCACAGCGCACCGCAATGGACCAGCAGGCCGCTGCGATGGTCTTCTTGAGCGAGGGTCTGCCGTTTATGCAGGCGGGCCAGGAATTCTTGCGTTCGAAGGATGGCGATGCTAACTCGTATCAATCTCCTGACTCGGTGAACGCCATCCGTTGGCAGCAGCGGGCACTGCAGGCGCCCACTCTCGCCTTCTACAAGGGAGTAATCGCCATTCGCAACGCGCACCCCGTGTTCCGCATGGACTCGAGCAATGACATCAAGGCCAACTTCAAGTTCTTAAAGACACGCGAGAGCGTGCTGGCCTGGAAGCTCAGTGCTGGTTCCACCGGCGACAAGTGGAAGCAAACCATCGTTGCCTTCAACCCCAAGATTGCTTCCTACAAGTTGACCATTCCAAAGGGCACCTGGCAGTTGGTTGTGTCTGGCAGCACCGCTGGTGTGAAGACCATCAAGACCCTCAAGAACGTGAGTTCAATCGTGGTTCCTGCGATGTCTTCGATCGTGATTCACCAGTAAACACAGCAGTATGCGGATGGGATGGGTTTCGGCTCATCCCATCCGTCTTTAACCGGCTCTGATCCAGGCTTTGACATAGATCAGTGGTTGAAATAACCTTGTGAAACACCATTCGGGGCGTAGGGAAAGACGATCCCGGAGGTGAAATGTCTAAAACCATACTTTGGCTCTACGACCTCACCGCTATTGAGCTTGAGGAAGTCAAGGTCATTTTGCGCACCCTGTTGCGGCCATCCGCGAACGATACCGCGATTTTGCACACCACTAAGCTCGCTTCCGGCGCAAGCCAATATGATCTTTGCCTCGAACTCAGCCAGGAGGCTAGTTTTGG
>NMUI01000395.1 GCA_002221445.1 Phenylobacterium zucineum
ATCGAAGACGCCGACCGCATGCAAGATCACGCATCAAACGTGCTGCTTAAGGCTCTCGAAGAGCCGCCGCCAAACACGATCTGGATGCTTTGCGCGCCATCTGAGGCCGATCTCTTGCCGACCATCCGCTCGCGCGTTCGCCGCGTTGGGCTAAAGGTGCCTTCGGTGGAAGACGTCGCTGCCTTGCTGGTTCAGCGTGACGGAATCGACATCGTTAGCGCGCGCCGGGCAGCGGCCGAAGCGCAGAGCCACATCGGAATGGCTCGCCGCCTGGCAACAACGCTCGACGCGAGAAACCGACGCCAAGACACCCTTCGTCTGGCCCTCGCCATCGATAGCGTCACTTCGGCGGTCATGGCTGCCGAACGTTGGCTCGACATCGCCAAGAAGGATGCCCTTGCGCTAACCAAGGAGCGCGACGAAGAAGAGCGCGAACAACTCATGCGCACCATGGGCCTCACCCCTGGCGACACGATTCCCCCCGGCCTTCGCTCTGACTTCAAGAACCTCGAAGAGTCTCAAAAGCGCCGTGCAACGCGCAGTCAGCGCGACGGCATCGACCGAATCTTGGTTGACCTGCTGGCCCTGTATCGCGACGTACTAATGATTCAACTCGGCTCGCCGAGCCCGCTGGTGAACGAGGTTTTGCGTCAGCAGATCGTGGCTACCGCCCACGCGTCGACCGCGGCGGCTAGCATCCACAAGCTCGACGCGATCGCCGAGGCTCGCATCCGCATCGGTTTAAACGTGCGTGACTTGCTAACACTCGAGGCCCTCGCCGTTCAATTGCGCACCACGGGTGTCAGAAAATGAAACTGATGAACAAGTCTTTCAAGTCGCTGATTGCCACTCTCGCCGTGCTCTTTTTGACCGTCGGATGCGCCCCAGCCTCAAACCTCTCGGCCGCTAACGCGGGCACCAACCTAACTGCGGGCATAGCCAAGAACCTGTTGCCGTTCTATAACCAGACCGTCAAGTGGAGCAGCTGCTACACCACCATGAAGTGCGGCACCGTGAACGTGCCACTCGACTGGGCGAACCCGACCAAGGGCACGTTGCACCTCGCCGTGATCTACCACGACCCATCGGGCTCATCGCTCGGTTCGCTCTTCATGAACCCCGGTGGGCCCGGTGGTTCGGGCTACGACTTCATTCGCGATTCGCTGTCGTCGGCTGCCAGCG
>NMUI01000396.1 GCA_002221445.1 Phenylobacterium zucineum
CTGGTCGAGCCGCGAGCGGAAAATATCCCCCTGACCCGTGATCTTCCGCTCATTCGGACGCATGGAAAACCCCTGTGATGACCGCCGTCCAGGCAGTGAATCACGACGAAATCCGAAAATCAAATTGCAAGAAAACCACCCTCCACTGGGTCCAATCCGGCAATCGCCAAAACCAGAAACGCAGAATTTATCACACCAAATCAGCGAGATGGTCATTCTTCACAGGGGACTAGGCACACTAAGTGCCAAAGGCCAAATGTTCCCCTCATGTTCCTCCCAGGGTACCAAATAGCCATCAGGACAGGCTTCAAAGCCATACGCGATAAGGCGTTGCGAAAACAGAAGGCATCGAAGTCGATCTATGATCAGTGCCGCGCCCAATCGGGCCTCTGGCCTACTTCCGCTCCGACAACGGCCCGGAGTTCATCGCCACGACTTTGCGTGAATGGATCGCGGTCGTAACTCTGCATCCATCCGTCCCAAGCGGGATCGATGAATTGATCTCAGATTGAATAAATGCGATAGGCACTCACAGCCTCAATATATTATTATATATTTGCAAAAAAGGATTTTATCCCTCAAAAGATACAAGATGGTTGTTAGAAAAATATATTTTATTATCTAACGTGAACGATGGGAAAAATGACTGCGGTTGCCGATAGGATCATCAAGCGCGTGCGAGGGAAAGGGCGCGGCTGGACCTTTACGCCCAAGGACTTTCTCGACCTCGGAACACGCGCATCCGTGGACATGGCGCTGACCCGCCTCGTAGATACGGGGCATATTCGTCGCATCAGTCGTGGTCTCTACGATTACCCCAAGCTGCATGACCGCTTGGGTGCCCTTACGCCGGATGCCGATACAATCGTTCAAGCCGTTGCAACGCAGAGCGGCCAAAAGGTCGTCGCCTCCGGTGCTCAGTCGGCCAATCGCCTTGGCATCTCCACGCAGGTTCCGGCAAAATCGAGTTACGCAACCAGCGGGGCAACACGCGTGAAAAAGTGGCGGGCCGCACGATCACGCTCAAGCGATCACGCGCGCCCATTCTCGACGATGGCTCGGATAATGCGAATGCGGTGCTACAAATGCTTGCCCATGTCGGCAAGGCCAGCGTCGATGACGATCTCATTCGTCGCCTCGCCGCACGGCTTGATGATCGCGACCTCAAGGCACTCAAGAAGGCGCAGCCGCTCATGCCAGGATGGATGAGCGATGCGGTGCTCAAGATAGGCATGATGCTCCATGGATGAGTTCGCCCGCCGCGGTGATGATGATCGTCTTGCATTCATCAACGAAGCGGCGGCTCGCCGCGATGTGACGCCCATCATCATCGAGAAAGATTTTTGGGTCTGCTGGACGCTGCGTCGCCTGATGTCCGTTCCCGCCCTTGCAGACAATCTCGCCTTCAAGGGCGGTACATCCCTCTCCAAAGCCTATGGCATTATCGAGCGCTTCTCCGAGGACATCGACCTGACCATCGGGCGCAACGCGCCGATGATCGTCGATACCTTGCCGCCGATGGAAAACAACATCAGTCGCAAAGAGCGCGACCGACGGACGAAAGCGCTCAAAGCCGCTGCACAGACGTACGTGCACGAGATTGCCCTCCACGAGCTCAGCAATGCGATTGCAAAGGCGCTTGGCACAAACGAAGGATGGTCCGTGCTGATCGATCCAGAGGATAACGACGCGCAAACGATCCTCTTCCGGTATCCGAAGTTGTTGAACTATGGCGGCGGCTTCGGCACCGGTGGATATGGCGTTCAAAATTTCGGTGAAACCGAAGACGGCTATATCCCCCCGCGCATCAAACTAGAATTCGGGGCACGCGGCGAAACTGAACCAGCGGCACCGAGGACGATCAAGCCATATCTGGCAGAGGAATATCCGGACGAATTACCGGATGCCGTCATCAACGTCGCGACCTTGTCGGTTGAGCGGACCTTCTGGGAGAAGGTTACGATCCTCCATGCGCTCCACCATGGAGCGAAGCTGCTGCCGGCAATGTCGCGGCACTATTACGACACCGCGATGCTGGCCGCGAAGGGCGTCGATGATGTTGCCATGGAAGCCCCCGCCCTTCTCAAAAGGGTCGTGCTCAACAAGAGCTTAATGTTCGCAGACAAGAAGGCATCATATGACACGGCAACGGTTGGCTCTTTGAGACTGCTTCCTACCGAAGAACTGCGCGAACGCCTCCGCGCAGATTATACGAACATGGCAGAAATGTTCATGAGCACTCCACCGTCATTCGATGCTCTGATGACGGCGATTGGGGCTCTCGAAGCAAGGCTGAACGGATAACACGTGCTCATGACAGCGCGAGTTGACTCGATGCGGCACCCGATTCGTACCATGCGTGGGTATGAGACAACTCGTAGACCCTGGCTTCGACATAGGGCCTCAGGGCCGCGCGGGCCGAGGCGACAGCGCATCTTGATCAGCTTCTACAGGCGATGCTCGACGAAGCGTTTGGCGACCTGCGCACCAGCATTGATAGGCCCGCATAAAACAAAACCCCCACCAGTTTCCCGGTGAGGGTCTTGTGAATACAGAAACTTCTGTATCAGCGCTTCAACAAGGAATTTCCCTTTCGGGATGATCCTTCACAGTGAAGCTCTGTTACCGTGGTTTCCCTACCAATTTGCCAGTTTACAATTACCGATTGACCTTGCACCGTCAAGGCGCTTCTTTCGATAGAACGGAGAAATTAATGAACGGCCTCGTTTTCGGTATCGATCAGGGCATCGCATCCTGCGGCTGGGCCGTGCTGCGCCACCCCACGCCAGAGCAACCTACCGGCGAGATTGTTGCTATGGGATCATGGATATTCGACGTTCCCGAAACCGACAAGGAACGAACGCCGACAAATCAGATCAGACGCGGCAACCGACTGCTGCGCCGCGTTATCCGGCGCCGCGCACAGCGCATGGCCGAAATCCGCCGCTTGTTCCACAGCAACGGATTACTGGCCGGGCAGGAACCGGATGCTCTGAAGCGCGCTGGGCTTGATCCATGGGAACTGCGTGCACGCAGCCTCGACAAGCTGCTTTCGCCTGCGGAATTTGTCGTTGCGCTTGGTCACATAGCCAAGCGGCGCGGGTTCAAATCAGCTAAAAAGGGCAAGGAAGCCAACACCGCCGGTGATGACCAGAAGATGCTCAAGGCGCTGGAAGCCACGCGTGAACGGCTTGGGCGTTATCGTACGGTCGGCGAAATGTTTGGCCGCGACGTCGATTTCGCGACACGAAAGCGCAACCGAGACGGACTATTCGATCGCACCCAGAGCCGCGACGATTTGATCCACGAGGTCGGCGAAATGTTCAAAGCGCAGCGCCGTCTGGGTAATGATGCAGCAACGCCGCAGCTGGAAGACGCATTCGGCGCTATCGCCTTTCGCCAGAAGGAGATGCAGGACAGTGAAAAACTGGTCGGCATGTGCCCGTTCGAACCGCAGGAAAAGCGGTCCGCCCGGTTCGCGCCGTCATTTGAAAAATTCCGCCTTCTGGGCAAGCTGGTCAACTTGCGTATCACTACGCCGTTCGGCGATCGTCCATTGACCCCTCAAGAAATCATGCTGGCGTCCGCCGACCTGGGCGGGACGGCAAAGCTGACGATTAAGGCGGTGCGCAAACGGATCGGCTTGCCGGATGATCAGCGCTTTGCCGCGATCAAGCCTGAAGATGAATCGCAGGACATCGCCGCCCGCACCGGCGAAGCCATGCACGGCACGAAGAAGCTGCGGGATGCCCTGGGTGAAGCATTGTGGGTGGAGATGCAGGACAGGCCGGAACAGCTCGACCGGATCGCCCATATTATCAGTTTCCATGAAACGGCAGACACGATTGGCACCGAACTGCGTAAGCTGGGCCTAACCGCGGGCGCGGTAAATGCTCTCTTAGTTGATCTACGCTCATTCTCTCGTTTCAAGGGCGCGGGCCACATTTCGGCAAAGGCGGCGCGTTCGCTGATCCCCCACCTTGAAGCAGGTCTGCGCTACGATCAGGCTTGCGAGGCCGTGGGCTGGAATCATGCCGATTCCAAATGGTCCAGGCACCAGCAGGTGATCGATAAGGCCTCGTTCAACGAACTCATAAAATTGATGGGCGATGAAATCGCCAATCCCGTTGCGCGCAAGTCGCTCACAGAGGGGCTGAAACAGCTTTGGGCCATGCGCAACCGATGGGGGCTACCCGATGCCGTTCATATCGAAATGGCGCGCGATGTCGGCAATAGCCTGGAGAAGCGCAACGAGATCAAGCGCGGTATCGACAAAAACACGGCAGAGCGCGAACGCCAGCGCGAGGAAGTCCGTGAGCTTCTAAAAATTGAAGATGTTAACGGTGATACATTGCTGCGGTACCGGCTATGGAAAGAACAGGCTGGGCGCTGCCCATATACAGACAAGGCCATCCCACCCCCTGCGATAATTGCTACCGACAACAGTTATCAGGTCGACCATATTTTACCGTGGTCGCGATTCGGGGACGACAGCTTTTCCAACAAGGTGCTTTGTACGGCCGAGGCGAACCAGCGGAAAAAGGGCCAGACGCCATTTGAGTGGATCATGGCCGCTCAAGGCGAAGCTGGCTGGAACACTTTCGTGGCGCGAATTGAAGGCAACTCCGCGTTCCGTGGCGCTAAAAAACGCAACTACGTCTTAAAAAATGCGAAGGAGGCGGAGGAACGCTTCCGAACCCGCAATCTCAACGATACTCGGTACGCATGCCGTCTGCTCGCTGAAGCCGTGAAGCTTTTCTATCCTGAGGGTGAGCGGCAGGACAAGGACGGCGTCCGCCGCGTATTTACCCGCCCCGGCGGACTGACTGCAGCCCTGCGCCAAGCCTGGGGCGTCGAATCCCTGAAGAAGGTAGATGGCAAGCGGGTCAATGATGCCCGCCATCACGCTCTTGACGCTTTGGTGGTCGCGGCAATCGGTGAATGGGAAGTGCAACGGCTCACCCGCTCCTTTCAGCAATGGGAACAGAAGGGCCTTGCTCGTCCCTTGCGGCAGGTCGATCCACCATGGGGCGAACTGGCGAGCTTCAGGCGGGAGGTTCAAACAGCATATGATGCAATTTTTGTTGCTCGGCCAGAGCGCAGGCGTGCCCGAGGTGAAGGCCATGCGGCATCGATCAGGCAGGTGAAAGAACGTGATGGCGTTCAGGTGGTGTTTGAACGCAAGTCAATTGCCGATCTCACGGAAAAGCGGCTGGCCGATATCAAGGACCCTGAACGTAATCAGGATGTGATCGAGGCGATCCGAAAGTGGATGGTCGCCGGACGCCCTGCTGACCAATTACCGCGCTCCCCGGCCGGAGACGAAATTCGCAAGGTTCGTCTCCGCACAACAGGGAAACCGGCGGTTCAAGTCCGAGGTGGAACGGCAGATCGCGGTGAAATGGTTCGGGTGGATGTCTTCGTCAAACCGAACAGGCGCGGCAAGGAAGAGTTCTATCTGGTGCCGATCTATCCTCATCACGTGATGAACAAGCGAGACTGGCCGACCCCGCCTATGCGGTCTGTGGTGGCTTTCAAAGATGAACCGGAATGGACACTGATTGATGACAGCTTTGGATTCAGGTTCAGTCTTTACCCAAGAAATTATGTTGAGGCTGTGAAATCTAATGGCGAAGTCTTTGAGGGGTATTTCGGAGGAATGGATCGTAGCACGGGAGGAATCAGTTTGGTTTCAAATAGAAATCCTAAATATTCGTTCCGAGGCATTGGAGCAAAGACGTTGTTAACGATGAAAAATACAATGTTGATCGCTTTGGCGTTCGATCCGAGGTGAAATCAGAGGTCCGCACATGGCATGGCGTGGTCTGCACATCTCCAATCCATCCCGACTGACACACCGTAACGGACAGATCGTTGTCGATCTCGAAAATGAAGATGAGGCGCTTACCTTTCCGGTCGAGGACATTGCCTGGATCATACTCGACACGCCGCAGGTTTCCGTAAGCGGTGCCTTGCTGAGCGCCCTTGCCGAAAATGGCGTTGCCATGGTCGTGCCGGACGCAAAGCATCATCCTGCCGGGATTTTGATGTCATTTCACCAGCATCATGCGCAAGCCGCTATCGCCCATTCCCAGATTGCGATGAGCCAGCCCTTGAAAAAGCGGCTTTGGCAAAAGCTGGTCTGTGCAAAGATCGAAAATCAGGCCGCCGTTCTTCGTGGGGTAGGTAGCGACTACGCCGCAGCTCTTTCTACCATGGCGGGCCGGGTAGGCTCCGGCGATCCTGACAATTTGGAAGCTCAAGCCGCACGAGCCTATTGGCAAAGGCTGTTCCAAAGTTTCCGGCGCCATGATGAGGACCGCCGCAATGGCCTGCTCAACTACGGCTATGCAGTCGTCCGCGCCGCGCTTGCGCGATCCTGCGCCGCCTCTGGTTTGCTTCCTGCCTTCGGAATTCATCACCGATCCCAAACCAACCCTTTTAATCTGGTTGACGATTTGATCGAACCGTTCCGGCCTGTCGTAGATCGGATGGCACGCTCTCGTGCAGAAAGTGTGGAGCGTGATGAACTTGACGTGGAAGACCGTCGCCACATGGCCGGAATTCTGAGTGAGAATGTCTCAATTGGCGAGGAACGCATGACAATGCTGGCCGCGACAGAAGCAGTTGCCGCAAGCTTGATCAGAGCCATCGATGCCGCCAATGCCGCTTTGCTCAATACACCTGCACTGCCGCTTGCACGCCGTTACTGATCGTGGAAGCCGATGATGTTCGCTTCATGTGGTTGATGGTATTTTTCGACCTACCGGTGAAGACCAAACCGCAGCGGGGCAGGGCAAGCCGATTTCGCCAGTTCCTCAAGAAGGATGGCTACATCATGCTGCAATTTTCAGTTTACGCTCGGGTCTGTCGTGGGCAAGATGCTGTTGATAAGCACATCCGTAGGGTTCGTACCAGCCTGCCCAACGAGGGTAGTATTAGGACGCTCCAGGTTACTGATAAGCAGTTTGGTAGGATGGAATTGATGCTGGGAACAGCGACAAAAACTGAACAGATCGGGCCATCTCAGATGGTGCTGTTGTGATTTCGGCGGTGTTCAAACCGCGAAAATCACAACAGTTCCAATCCATTACCGCTGAGCCGTCCTACCATGG
>NMUI01000090.1 GCA_002221445.1 Phenylobacterium zucineum
CCACTTATCGGAACGCACTCCAGGAGCGTGGTGCGCTTCAGTCTATGGAGATTCGGCGTGCCGGGGTCTGCGCGATACAGCCTGCCAATTTGGACCGCCCTGGCGGGAGCAAGCGGTGGGGCCTTGGTGCTGGCGACGCTGGCCCTGTTTCACCGTCTTGATGTCGAATCGGCTGTGGCCGGGGCTACCCTGGTTCTGGCAGCCGGGGCTTTAATCGGCTGGGGTGCCGCGTCTCGGGTCAGGCTTGAAGAGGACCCTGCCTTGCCGCGGGGCAATGATGACCTCCGTCGGGGCCCGCCCTATGCGGCCTTGGTGGACGCCCTGCCTGATCCGGTTCTTCTGATCACCGGGCTCGAGCCTGATGATCCCACAGGACGGCGATACGTCCTGGCCAATCAGGCCGCCCGCGAGGTTCTCAATCTGACCCTCGAAACCGGGCTGTTGGTAACGGCCATTCGTGATCCCGATGTCCTGGAGGCAGTGGATACAGCCCTGTTCGGACAGATCCCAGCCACCGCCCTCTATGATCTTGGCGGGACACAGGGCCGGGTGCTCAAGGCATTCGCCCAGCCCCTTGGCGGAGAGGAGGGCGAACTCAGGACCGCAGTCCTTTTGCTGCGTGATGAGACCGATATTCGCCGGGCCGAGCGCACCCGGGCAGATTTCCTAGCCAATGCCAGTCATGAATTGCGCACACCCCTTGCCTCCCTGTCCGGCTTTATTGAGACCCTTCGCGGCCACGCCCGATCCGACGATGCCGCTCGGGAGAAATTTCTCGGCATCATGCAGACCCAGGCCGACCGCATGAGCCGATTGATTGATGACCTGCTGTCTCTCAGCCGGATCGAGTTGAATGAGCATATCGCGCCCGCAGGCGAGACCGACTTATCCCTGGCCGTCATGGATGTTCTGGATTCCCTCGGCCCCCTGGCCCGGGAAAGCCGTGTCACCCTGGTATCCGATATTCCACCCCCGGGTCGGGCCGTGACCCTCGGCGATCGCGATCAGCTGGTTCAGGTAATTCAGAATCTGGCAGACAATGCTCTGAAATATACGCCGCCAGGCGGCGTGGTGAAGGTCACCCTGCGCTTAGACCTGAGCGCAAGCCAAGCCGTGGACCCGGTGATGGAGGGGGGGCCAGATTGTCCCTGCTGACCCCTGACCATGGACCGACCCGGTATCTGGTTTTGCAGGTTTCTGACACAGGCCCAGGTCTAGCTCGGGAAAACCTCCCGCGTCTGACGGAACGGTTCTATCGGGTCGAGGGCCAGAAAAGTGGGGCCCGTTCGGGAACTGGGCTTGGGCTTGCCATTGTTAAACACATTATCAATCGCCACCGGGGGGGCTTGCCGTGGAAAGTCTTGTCGGCGGCGGTGCCACCTTCACCGCCTATGTGCCGATGGCGTGAGGTCGTTTCGGAGTTTGTGACAAAACTGTCGCAAATTTGTCTTATAGCCTCTGCACGGACGCGATAGCCCTGATCAGGCCGGACAAACGCGGCATGTTCATCCCATGTGAACTTTGGAACCACGCACCATATGCTGACTTGGGTCGCCCTTTTAGCGCTCGCTCTCTTCTCCGGGGCGATATTTTTCGCGGCCCGGCGTAAGGCGCTGACGGCGGTCGGCGGTCGCTCGATCCGTCTGCACTCACTCCCCGGATATTACGGCGGTTATGTCGCCTTGTGGGTGGCCGTGCCGGCGGCCCTGGTCTTGCTGCTGGCCGCCGGATTTGGTGGCAGGCTGGAAGCGGCCCTATTGAGATCGACTGAGGCCCCTGCGATTCGGGGCCTTGAGGTACAGAAGAAAGATGTTTTCTTTAATGATGTCGTCGCCCTATCCCAAGGCAGGCAACCCAGCGAAACGGTCTATGAAGGGGCAGAAAAGCGGGCTCTGGACGGCGCTATCGCTCAGGCTAAACACCTCAATAGCCGCATAACCTATGGTGCCCTCGCAGCGGCCATAGCTCTGGCATTTGCCGGTGCCGCCTTCGCCTATCCAAAAATTCGACCCGACTTCCGCGCGCGCAATCAGGTTGAAGCCTGGGTCGCGGGCGTTTTCATTCTGTGCTCGATCACAGCCGTCCTCACCACACTGGGTATTGTCGGATCGCTGGTTTGGGAAAGCTGGCGGTTTTTTCAGTCCGTCTCTCCCATCGATTTTCTATTCGGGCTGGACTGGAATCCGCAGATTGCGATGCGGTCTGACCAATATGCTTCCAGCGGGGCTTTCGGCGCGGTTCCGCTGTTTATCGGCACATTCCTGATCATGTTCATCGCCATGCTTGTGGCGGCACCCGTCGGTCTGTTTTCGGCGATTTACCTCTCGGAATATGCCGGTCCCCCGGCCCGAGCCGTGGTCAAGCCCTTGCTTGAGATCCTGGCGGGTGTGCCCACCGTGGTTTACGGATTTTTCGCCGCCCTGACGGTGGGGCCGCTGTTCCGGGAAGGTTTTAATGCGCTCGGGGCCATTCTGATTGGCGGGGGGCTGGACGGTTTGGGTCAGTATCTCAGTCAGGTACAGAACCAGATGGCCCTGGTTGCGGGTGCGGTCATGGGGGTCATGCTCATCCCGTTTGTCTCGTCCCTGTCCGATGATATCATCAATGCCGTGCCCCAATCCCTGCGGGACGGCAGTCTCGCCATGGGCGCGACCCGATCAGAAACCGTAAAACGGGTTATCTTACCGGCCGCGCTGCCGGGGATTATGGCGGCCATGTTGCTGGCCGTGTCCCGAGCTGTAGGTGAAACCATGATTGTCACCATGGCTGCCGGGCTCCAGGCGAAGACCACCATCAATCCCCTCGACACCGTTACGACGGTTACGGTTCAGATTGTAACCCTGCTGACCGGCGATCAGGAGTTCGACAGTCCAAAGACCCTGGCCGCGTTCGGACTTGGCTTGACTCTGTTTGTTGTAACCCTGAGCCTCAACATCATCGCCCTGCGCATCGTCCGGAAGTACAGGGAACAGTATGACTGACGCCTCCAATTTGACTACGGCTACCTTGCGCAGAACTGTTGAAGCCCGGCTAAAGGTGCGCCACGCCCAGGAGAAGCGCTTCCGCGCCTACGGTTTGGCAGCGATCTTTGTTGCCCTGGCCTTTCTGGCTATTCTTCTGGGTCGGATCATCTCGCAGGGCTATACGACTTTCCTGGACTATAGTCTTACCGTCCCGGTTTATGTAGACCCGGCGCGGGTGGACCGCACCGACATCAGCGGTGCCAATTTTGATCTCATGATCGCCGATCAGGTTTTGGCGCGGCTTGGGATCAAGGATGATGAGGTCGGAACACAGTCCTCAAAAATGATGGATATTCTGTCCAATGACCTGGGCTTCCAGCTTTTGCAGAAGGTCAAGGCTCATCCGACCCTGATCGGCAGAACGGTCTCGGTGACCGGTCCGGTCCGAGCGGACGGGGCGCTCTACTACAAAGGCGAAATCAAGCTTTCGACGCCGGAGGACGAGCGCAAGCTGGATAACACCCAACTAAAGTGGCTCGATCAGATGCGGGCCAGCGGTATGGTGTCGTCGGGCTTCAATATCGGTTTCCTGACCAAGTCTGACTCCACAGAGCCGGAACAGGCCGGGGTCTGGGGGGCTATTGTCGGCTCCACCATGATGCTGCTGATCACGGCAATTTTGGCCGTGCCGGTCGGCGTTTTGGCGGCTACCTATCTCGAAGAATTCGCCCCCAAGACCCGGTGGACGGATCTGATTGAGGTCAATATCAACAATCTGGCGGCCGTGCCGTCAATTGTCTACGGCCTGCTCGGTTTGGCGGTATTTATCAACTGGCTGCATGTGCCGAGATCCTCTCCCTTGTTGGGAGGCCTTGTCCTGGCGCTGATGGCCCTTCCCACCGTGATCATTGCAACCCGGTCAGCCCTAAAGGCTGTGCCGCCGTCCATTCGTGAAGCGGCCCTGGGGGTGGGGGCGTCCAAGACTCAGACGGTCTTCCACCACGTCCTGCCGCTCGCCATGCCCGGCGTGATGACCGGGGCCATCCTGTCCATGGCCCATGCGCTTGGCGAGACCGCACCCCTGTTGATGATCGGTATGGTGTCCTTTGTGCCGGGGGTACCGGAGGGCTTTACAGGGGCGGCCACTGTCTTACCCGTGCAAGTTTATATCTGGGAAAATGCCTCTGAGCGTGCCTTTCATGAGCGGACCGCCGGGGCGATCATGGTCCTTCTGGTCTTTATGATCCTAATGAACCTGGCCGCCATTTTGCTGCGTCGCCGTTTTGAGCGCCGGTGGTGATCGCGATGACATCTGACAGGTTCCACACACAGCCCCGCACATATCCATGAGACGAGACATGACCCTTCAACGGGACGACGCCCTGGCTCAGGGTCCAGGCGCGGCGGCGTCAGGCCCTGCGATCAAGATCCGCGCCCGGGATATAAATGTCTTCTACGGTCCTAAGCAGGCCTTGTTCGATGTGTCCCTCGACATGACCGAGAAGTCCGTCACCGCCCTGATCGGTCCTTCAGGCTGCGGCAAGTCGACCTTTCTGCGCTGCATCAACCGAATGAACGATACCATTCCCGGTGCCCGGGTCGAGGGTCGGATCGAGTTGGACGGCGAGGACGTCAATGATCGCGGGATTGATCCGGTGGTTCTGCGTGCCCGGGTCGGTATGGTGTTCCAGAAGCCGAATCCGTTTCCCAAGACCATTTATGAAAACGTCGCCTACGGGCCTCGGATTCACGGCATCGCATCGACCAAGGGCGAGCTCGACGCCATCGTCGAGAAGTCGCTGAAGCGGGCAGGTCTGTGGGCGGAGGTCTCTGATCGGCTGCAACAGCCGGGTACGGGCCTGTCCGGCGGCCAGCAGCAGCGTCTGGTCATTGCCCGGGCCATTGCCGTAAGCCCGGAAGTCATTCTGATGGACGAACCCTGTTCGGCCCTGGACCCGATTGCCACAGCGCGGATCGAGGAACTGATCGACGAACTTCGCAATCAATACTGCATCGTGATTGTCACCCACTCCATGGCCCAGGCGGCCCGGGTTTCGCAAAGGACCGCCTTTTCCATATGGGCAAACTGGTGGAAGCTGGCGACACAGGCGATATTTTCACCAATCCCCGAGACAGCCGTACCCAGGACTATATCACCGGTCGGTTCGGTTAAGGACGCCGCTATGAACGAACACATCGTCAAGTCCTACGAGGACGAGCTCAACGCTCTGACGGCAGAATGCGCCCGGATGGGCGGCCTTACCGAAGCTCAAGTGGCCGACAGCCTTGACGCTGTGATCAAGCGAGATTTGACTCTTGCAGAACAGGTTGTGGCCCGCGATGAGCGTCTCGACATTCTCCAGGCCGACATTGAGCGCAAGGCCATCCGACTGATTGCCCTGCGCCAGCCCATGGCCAATGACCTGCGGCGGACGGTGGCAGCCATGAAAATTGCCAACAATCTGGAGCGGTGTGGCGACCTGGCCAAGAATATCGCGAAGCGAACCATGGTCCTGGCAGATGTTGAGCCCATTGCCACACTCACCCGTTCTATCGAACGCATGGGGCGCCTGGTGTCTGGTCGCCTGAAGGATGTTCTCGACGCCTATACGGCCTCAAACCTTGAGCGGGCGCTACAGGTCTGGTCCCGGGATGACGAGGTTGACGAGCATTACAACAGCCTGTTCCGGGAACTGCTTACCTATATGATGGGTGACCCTCGGACCATCACCGCCTGCGCCCACTTGTTGTTCGTTGCCAAGAACATGGAACGGATCGGCGACCATGCCACCAACATTGCGGAGATCATTCATTATGAGATCACCGGCGATGAAATGATGAGCGTGACACGTCCGAAAACCGACGATCTAACCCCTTAATTTTAAGGCAAGCTCACATGTCGCCGCGCATCCTCGTTGTCGAAGATGAAGACGCCCTCTCGACTCTTCTCCAGTACAATCTCGAAAAGGATGGATACGACGTTGCCGTTGCCTCAGACGGTGAAGACGCCCTGACCCAGGTAGCCGAGCACGCGCCGGACCTAGTTATTCTCGACTGGATGTTGCCGAAAATCTCGGGGATCGAGGTTTGCCGCCGTTTGCGCCAACGGACCGAGACCCGAAATGTCCCGATTATTATGCTGACGGCCAGGGGTGAGGAGTCAGACAGAATTCGCGGTCTCGACACCGGTGCGGACGACTATGTGATCAAACCCTTTGCCATGACTGAATTGTCGGCGCGCATCCGGGCCGTTCTGCGCCGCATTCGTCCAGGCTTGTCGGAGGACCGGGTTCATCGAGGGGATCTGGTCATTGACCGGGTGGCCCATCGGGTCCGGCGGTCCGGGGAGGAAATCCACCTTGGCCCTACTGAATTCCGACTGCTCGACCACTTCATGCAGAACCCCGGTCGGGTGTTTTCCCGTGAGCAACTGCTGGACGCGGTGTGGGGCCGGGAAGTCTATGTGGAAGCTCGAACTGTGGATGTTCATGTCGGCCGTCTGCGCAAGGCACTGAACCGGAAGGACGGCGACATTGATCCGATCCGTACCGTGCGATCGGCGGGCTATTCTCTGGATGTCGGTCAATAAGCCAACGCTGCGGTTGACCTTGGCGGTGGTGCGGGTCAAAGCCCGGCTATGAACATACTCCTCGTTGGATCGGGCGGTCGCGAACACGCCCTAGCCTGGAAGATCAAGGCCTCGCCCCTGGTTGAAACCCTGGTCATGGCCCCCGGCAATCCGGGTATGGCCGGTCTTGGGACATTAGCCGCCATCAGTCCGACCGACGTGCCAGCCTGGTGGCCCTGGCCGGGGATATGGCCGCAGATCTTGTGGTAATCGGGCCTGAAGTGTCGGTTGAGGCCGGCTTGGCCGATGCCCTGGCGGTCGCCGGTATTGCCTGCTTCGGGCCGGTGGCGGCGGCGGGACGGTTGGAAAGCTCCAAAGCCTTTACCAAGGCCTTCTGTGATCGCCATAATCTCCCGACCTCTGCCTATGGCGTCTTTGAGACTGCCGCCGAGGCCAAGGCTGGCCTCAATCGGTTCAACCCGCCCTATGTAATCAAGGCGGACGGTCTGGCGGCGGGCAAGGGGGTGGTCATTGCGTCCGATCTCGCCACAGCGGAGGCTGCCGTTGACGATGCCTTTGGTGGTCGGTTTGGGGGTGCAGGTGCCCGGGTGGTGCTGGAGGAATTTCTGGAGGGGGAGATTGGATCCCTGTTTGCCCTTTGTGATGGAAAGACAGCCATGCTGTTCGGGGCGGCCCAGGACCATAAGCGGGCCTTTGACGGCGAACAGGGGCCTAATACCGGCGGCATGGGCACCTATTCCCCGGCTCCTGTCTTCACGCCAACCCTGGTGGAACAGACCCGAATCCGACTGGCCGAACCGGCCCTGGCGGGCATTGCGGCCGAGGGTGCCCCCTATCGTGGGGTCCTGTTCGTCGAGCTCATGGCCACCCGTGACGGCCCCAAGTTGGTGGAGTTTAACGCCCGATTCGGTGATCCCGAATGTCAGGTCCTCATGCTGCGCTTAAAAAGCGATCTGGTTCCCTATCTGTTGGCCTGCGCCACGGGGACACTCGATCAACGGCCCCCGCCGGAATGGCACGACGCGGCCGCCGTCTGTGTGGTGCTGGCCGCTCAGGGCTATCCGGACGCGCCACAGACCGGGACCCAAATTCGCGGCGCAGATCAGGACTTCGGCGAAGATGTGGTGGTGTTCCACGCCGGAACCCGGCGCGATCCGGACGGAATCTTGAGAGCGTCCGGGGGCCGTGTGCTTAATGTTTGTGCCCGCGGGGCCACCTTTGAGGAGGCCCGCCAGAGGGCCTATGCCGCCGTGGCTCAGATTGACTGGCCAGGCGGATTTCATCGCACAGACATCGGTTGGCGCGCCCTGGGCCGCTGATCTTGTCCGGAGGTCTTGCCGCATCCCATCCTCGGTCGGTATGGTAGGCCAACCATATGTAAGAACCAGGAAGCCCGTCATGGCCGATACCGCCGAGCAGGAGCGCGAAGCCGCCAATTCGGGGACAAAGGCCGTTGTGGAGAGCCACCGCTTTGATGAGGCCGCTCTGGCCGCCTGGATGCAGGTCAATGTGGAAGGTTATGAAGGGCCTCTGCAAGTTCGTCAGTTCAAGGGCGGCCAGTCCAATCCCACCTATCAGCTGATTACCCCCTCCAAGACATATGTCATGCGGCGCAAACCGCCGGGCAAGCTATTACCTTCCGCCCACGCGGTTGATCGGGAATACAAGGTCATCACCGCCCTTTATCCGACCGGCTTCCCAGTGGCGCGGTCTTATGGTCTTTGCACGGACGATGCCGTCATCGGCACCTGGTTCTACATTATGGACATGGTGGAAGGCCGGATTCTCTGGGATCAGACCCTGCCGGCCTATGAGCCCCCGGAACGTTTTGCGATTTTCAAGGCCAAGATCGAAACCCTAGCCGATCTGCACAATACCAATCACGAGGCCATCGGCCTGGGCGACTATGGCAAGCCCGGCAATTATATGGGGCGTCAGGTTGACCGCTGGACCAAGCAATATAAGGCCTCTGAAACCGTCCATCTGGAGGAGATGGAACGCCTGATCGACTTCCTGCCAAAGTCTCTTCCCGAGCAGGAACGCACCAGCATCGTACATGGCGACTATCGCCTGGATAATATGGTTCTCCATCCCACTGAGCCCAAGGTCGCCGCCGTGCTGGATTGGGAACTGGGTACCCTTGGCGAACCCCTGGCCGACTTCACCTATCTGTTGATGAACTGGGTCAACGGGTCCATTTCGACCCTGCCGGACCTTAAGGCCCATGGCCTTCCCACCCTGGACGAGGCGGTGGAAATCTATTGCCAGCGTACCAACCGGCCCGGTCTGCGGGATCTGGACTGGTTTTTCGCCTATAATATGTTCCGGCTGGCGGGCATTTGTCAGGGTATTGTCGGACGGGTCCGCGACGGTACAGCCAACAGCCCGCAGGCCGCAGCCATGGCCGAGCGGGTGCCCTTATTGGCGCAGTCCGCCTGGAGCTATGCCCAGAAGGCCGGGGCCTAAAGGCCCAGTCTGGACAGCAGACTGTCCAGATCCGCCAGGGTTTCAAAGCGCACGCAGATCGGCCAGGCCTTGATCCGCCCGCGCCAGGTCGATGGCAGGCGGACCCAGTCCTTCTCCGTGGTGATCAGACCCGCCCCGCAATGGGCCGCCATGTCTGCCAAACGGGTCAACATGTCTTCGGAATAGGTGGCATGGTCTGGGAAGTTCGCAAATTCCACCAGATGGCAGCCTGCGGCCTTCAGCGCACGCTCGAATTTCCAGGGCTTGCCGATGCCGGCAAAACCCAACTGCGGCCCGGACGGTGGCGGGCAGACCGGCGTGATCCTTGCCACCAGCGCAGGCTTTCCCGCAAATATGGCCAACAAATCGGGATCGGGAAACGGTAGGTCCGCAGGCAGGACCAGGATCACAGCGTCTGCCCGCGCCAGTCCCACTGCCAGGGGTTCTCTGAGCGGCCCCGCCGGAAAGACAGCCCCGTCCCCAAGGGGCCATTCTCCGTCCCGGGTTTCGCCATCGACCACCACCAGGGACAGGGCTTTTTTGAGGGTCGGGTTTTGGTGACCGTCATCCATGACAACGACCTGCGCCCCCTCTGCCGCAGCAGCGCAGGCTCCCTGGGCGCGATCAGCGGAAATCCAAAAGGGTCCGTCTTGGGCCATCATCAGCGGCTCATCGCCCACATCTGCGGCCCTGTGGACCTCGGCATCCACCCGCACCGGGCCCCTAAGCCTGCCGCCATAGCCCCTGGAGAGACCATGGGCTGTAATACCGCGATCACGTAATAACTTGAGCAATTCCCGCACCACCGGGGTCTTGCCGGTTCCGCCCGCTGTGAGATTGCCCACACAGATCACCGGAATACCGGGATCAACCGGGACAGCCCGAGCCAAGCGCCGCGCGGTCGCCCAGGCCCAGATCCAGCTGATTGGGGTCAGCAGCGCGCGGGTTACCGGTGCCGGAGCGCCAGCGCGTACATACCACCATTTCGGCGTCGGCAGTTTCATGCGTCAATCAAGGGCAAGATTGCCCCCATGACGACCTCCCGGGCCGAGCCCTGGCGCGCGGCATAGGCCAGGGCGGCGTCTGCCAGTCTGCGGCGAATGTGCGGATTGGCGATCAGGCCCTTTAAGTGGCGGGTGAGGTCGCCCTCATCCCGGGCCGATATGGCCCCCACCATGTCCAGCATCTCGTCGTAAAGATCGGCCGCGTTGAACACATAGGGTCCTGCGATGACCGGGACACCCAGACGGGCGGGCTCTAGGGGATTATGACCCCCAATGCCTGGGACAAAGCTGCCGCCCATGACCGCCAAATCAGCCCAGGCATAGAGCAGGCCCATCTCACCCAAGGTGTCTGCCAGATAAACCTGATGGCTGGAAGTCAGGGTGTCCTGGGTGGATCGACGGCAGAGGTTCAGACCCAAGGCGGTTAGATGCTCGGCCACCTCGTCGCCGCGCTCCGGGTGCCGCGGCGCGACCACCAGGAGGGCTCCGCAGTCCAGGGCCGCTCGGCAGATCAGGCGTCTTCGCCTGGGTGGGTGTTGGAGGCCAGTATCACCGCTCGCCCCCCTGTCGCGGCCTTCAGCGATTGCAGCTCATCGGGGTTCCAGGTCAGGGGGGCACCGACCCGTTTAAGATTGGCCAGGGGGCCAATGTCCGCCCCGAGGTTCGCAAGACGCCCGGCGGTCGCGGCTTCCTGCGGAAGCACCCGGTCAAAGGCCCTAAGCAACCGCCTTGCAACCGATGGCAATCGGCTCCAGCCCCCTGCGCTTTTCGCGGTCATCCGCGCCGAGGCTAGGACCAGCCTCACCCCCCGCGATTGGGCGCTCAGGATCAGGTTGGGCCAGAGCTCGCTTTCCACAAATACCCCGACCTTGGGCCGCCAGTGATCGAGAAACCGCCGCACGGCACCCGGGGTATCTACGGGTGCGTATTGATAGATGATCCCCTGGGGCAGCCGTTTTGCCAGCAGTTCCGCAGAGGCTCGGGTTCCCGAGGTCACCAGAATCTTCAGGTCCGCTCGCGCCTCACCGAGGGCCGCTACGAGGGGCAATAGGGACTGGCTCTCACCGACGCTGACACCATGCAGCCAGATCAAATCGCCTGCTGGTCGCGGCAAGGTCGGGCATCCGAACCGCTCGCCGATCCGAACAGGGTCTTCCTTGCCCCGCTTGGCGCGTCCGCGCAGGATTGTGGGAACCGCCGGCTCCAGCAGGCCGGTAACGACCCTATAGAGCCCCAGCCACACCCCCTAAACCGTTTCCGCTGGGGATAGCCGACACAGGGTCGCGTCGCCGGTCTCGATTTGCAAGGTGCAGTGACCGATGTGAAACCTGTGCGCCAAGCCATCGCAGGCGTCGTGGAGAAAGGTGTCGGGGTCGGTATTCTCGGGTCGGGTCAGATGCACGGTCAGGGCGGTCTCTGTCGTACTCATGGCCCAGATATGCAGGTCGTGGACACTGGTCACCCCGGGGCGTCCCGCGAGCCAGGCATGGACTGCTGCCACATCGATAGATTTGGGTACCGCATCCAGGGCGAGATCGGCAGAGTCACGCAGCAAACTCCAGGTGCCAAGGACGATGACGCCTGCAATGATCAGACTCAAGGCGGGATCAAGCCAGACAAAACCACCGGTCAGCATCATCACACCCGCACCGGCTACAACCGCCAGGGACACAGCGGCGTCGGTGGCCATGTGCAGGAAGGCGCTGCGGACATTCAGGTCCTCTTGGCCGCGCAGAAACATCAGGGCGGTGGCCGTATTGATAACGACGCCAATTCCGGCGGTGATCATGACCGGCAAGGTGGCGATCGTCGTGGGTTCCAGGAGTCGCCGCGCGGATTCTGAGGCAATCACCCCAACGGCGATCAGCAGGAGGACCGCATTACCGAGAGAGGCCAAAATCGTGCCCTTGCGCAGGCCGTAGGTGCGCCGAGCGCTCGGGGGTCGTCTGGCCATGACGGCAGCACCCCAGGCTATGAGTAAGGCCATGACGTCGGACAAGTTATGCCCCGCATCCGCCAGCAAGGCCAAGGAGTGCGAACCCAGCCCGACGAGACCCTCAATCAGCACAAATCCGGTGTTTAAGCCGACACCAACTGCAAAGGACGGCCCGAAGTCCTTTGGTGCATGGCTGTGACCCTGGTGATCATGATGGTCATGGTCATGGTCATGGTGATGGGCGTCATGGGGCATTAGGGTTTCGTCCCGGGTGACTGGGCAGACAGGGCTTCGGCCTTGCGGGCGACGGCGCTGAGCGCCTTGGACCAGTCCTCACCCAATTTTGCAATCGCCGTGTCGTCGGCATCGGCGGGAATATAGTAGGGCCCGTCCCAGGTGACCACGCCGCGCCCGAAAGGCAGTCCCAGCATGACCTTGTCCCAGGTGTTCAACAGGACATGCGGCGATACAGCAATACCGGTCAGGAAAACCGCTGCGCCGGTGCGTTTGGCGATTTGAAGCGCTCCCAAAGCCATGACTTCGTTGGGTCCGCGCGGACCATCAGGGGTGACCAGCAGAACCGCCCCCTCATGGATCGCCTTCATCGATTCGCGAAAGCCCGCCACGGCCTGACGGGCTTTTGCGGTGTCCCCCTTCTTAGCCGAAGACATCCGGATGGAGGGATAGCCCATGCGCTCCAGGGCTAGGGCCAGGAATTCGCCGTCGGCCGAGGGTGAGACCAGACACTGCTTCTTGGGCTTGCGGGCCCATAGCTCGGCCAGAAATCCCCAGATGGGAATGCGGCTGTGCCAAACTAGGTTGATGACCCCAATATCGGACTCCACGTAGGGCAGGACCTTGTCCAGATCCTCATGCCGCCATCGGACCGTCCGATGGATCAGGGCAATATAAGTGGCCAGGATCCAGCCTAAAATGGCCTGCACCACCGGGTTGCGCAGGGCCTTTTTCACGCTTCGACCTCCGCCGACGGCTCCAGCGCCTGGGTCTGTGCCAGCCGGGCATAGAGCCCCTGGCGGGCCATCAGTTGAGTATGGGTCCCGGTCTCCACCACGCGTCCCTGGTCGATCACATGAATGCGGTCGGCGCTACGGACGGTGGAGAGCCGGTGGGCGATCAGTATGGTGGTGCGACCCGCCATCAGCCGCACCAGGGCGGCTTGGACTTGGGCCTCACTTTCGGTGTCGAGGGCACTGGTGGCTTCATCCAGCAATAGGATCGGCGCATTTTTCAAGAAGGCTCGGGCAATGGCGATTCTTTGCCTCTGACCACCGGACAGCCGTGCTCCGGCTTCGCCCACCAAGGTGTCATAGCCGCCCGACAGGCTCAGAATGAAATCGTGCGCCGCCGCCGCTGTGGCCGCGGCCTCGATCTCTGCCGGGGTGGCGTCGGGCTTGGCATAGGCAATATTGGCGCGGACCGTGTCATCGAACAGGAAGGGCTCCTGGGTGACCAGGGCGATCTGTTTGCGCAGGGATGATAAGGTCACATCCCGAATATCTGTTCCATCTATGGTCAACCGGCCCTGGGTCACATCATAAAATCTGGGAATGAGATTGAGCAGGGTGGTTTTTCCTCCCCCGGACGGACCGACCAGGGCCACGGTCTCGCCGCGTTTCACCGTCAGGCTGATCTCGTCAAGCACGGGGGTCCCCGCCCCATAGGTGAAGCCTACGGCCTCAAAGGCAATTGTGGCCTGCCCCAGGGCCAGGGGCTTTGCCCCGGTCCGATCTCGAATTTCGGGCTCAATGTCCAGGGCGTTGAATAGGCGGCTGGCCGCCGACAGCCCTTCCGCAAAGACAGTCTGAAGATTGGCCAACTGGCGGAGGGATTGTGAGGCAAGACCCAGAGCCCCAATGAAGGCGACAAAAGCCCCCACATTCATCCCCCCAGACTGGGACCGCCAGCCCGCATAGGCGATGACCGCGGCCGTGATCAGGGTCATCAGGGTTTCAGTCGCCGGGGCTGCCCTGGCCCGGGCATTGGCCCCTTGTACCAGATGGGCCTGACGCCTCTGGACCACTTCGGCAACCCGCGCCTCCTCAAAGGCCTCGCGGTTTTCGATCTTCACCACCCGCACCCCGTCCAGGCTTTCCATGATGGCCGTAGAGAGGGCGGAAGTCTCGACCATGGCCCCCTTCGCCGCCTTGGAGGTCCGCTTAGCGAAACGCCGCATGATTCCCGAGGCCAGGGGGGCTGCCACGAGCAGGGTCATCGACAGGTAGAGGTCATTAGCCACCATAACCGTCACGGCACCGATCACGGTCAGCAGGTGCTGGGTATAATTGATCACGCCCGAGGTTGCCGCTTCGCGGATCAAACCCGCATCATAGAGCACCGAGGAGACATATTCGCCGGAATGTTGGGTCCGCAGCCGGGCCAGGTCGGCGCGCACCAGGCGTCCGAAAAGCTGGACCTGGACCTGGCCGACCACGGCATTGCCGATTTCGTTGACCAGGGAGGCCTGAATGACCTGGGCCAAGCCGCGACCTAAGGCCAAGGCTGCGATGGTGAGGGGAATCACCGTTAGGGCCCCGGGCTTGTGGTTAACGATCAGGTCATTGATCGCCGGCTCCAGACTCTGAATCAGCTTGGCGCTTAGGCCCGCCACGATCACGGCAGCCATCATAGCCACTGACCAGGCCGTCCAGCGCGGCGCCATATAGACCCGCGCAATGCGACCGATCAGGGCGCGGGCCGATGCTTCGGCGGGCGTTTGCGCAGTGACTGTCATCATGCTGGGGTCGGCCGTCAGGGTCTGGAAGTCAAGATGGGCGATGGATTGACCGGTGTCGAATGCGTCCGTTCGGAGTATGAGCCCCTAGACCGCTTTCCCTTTAGAGGGAATCGTCTAAAGGGATGAAAAGAGCTCTAATTCAAAAAGTTAGAGTGTATTCCGATCATCGGTTCCCACCTATCGGAACAGACTCTCCTTAGATCTGTTCTTGCCGCTGGAGCTTTCCTTGGCCGATTTCGACCTGACCACAAAGCACGGCCGATTTCGGACCTATCTGGACTATCTCTGGAACGATCACGCCTATCTGCGCTTGCGATTCCGCAATGCCCACTGGGTGTCGGACGAACTGGTCCGCACCAACCAACCCTGGCCGTTCCAGCTGGAGCACTGGAAGGCCCAGGGGATCAAAACCATTGTTAATCTGCGCGGCGGCTTTGACGCCAGCTTTCACGCCTTGGAAAAGGATGCCTGCGAACGCCTAGGCCTGACCCTGGTCGATTTCACCATCACCTCCCGGGAGGTGCCCAGCCGGGCGCGGGTGCATGGAGCCAAAGCCCTGTTTGAGAACCTGGACTATCCCGCCTTGATCCACTGCAAGTCGGGGGCGGATCGAGCCGGCATCATGAGCGTGTTCTACATGCACTTCCGCAAGGGCTTGCCGATCCGTGAGGCCCTGACGCAGTTATCGCTGAAATACCTGCATGTGAAGGCGGGCAAGACCGGGGTTCTCGACTACACCTTCGAACGCTATCTCGACCAGGGCGAACCCCGAGGGCAGACCTTCCTCGAATGGGTGGACAGCCCCGACTATGACGAGGCCGCCATTAAGGCCGATTTCCGCTCAAAGATGTGGGGGCGTCTGCTGACAGAGGGCTTGCTGAAGCGCGAATAGTTTAGTCCTGATGCGCGTCGGTCTTGGGGTCCAAAAGCTTATGGGCATGGATGATGAAATAGCGCATCAGGGCGTTGTCGACGGTTGATTGGGCCTTCGCGCGCCAGGCGGCGAGGGCGGCGTCATGACTGGGATAGGCACCGACCAAATCGATCTTGCTGAGATCGCGGAACTTGACGCCTTCAACGTCCTCCAATTCACCGCCGATCACGAGATGCAGAAGCTGGCTATCGGGCATGGCTATTGCTTTCCGTAGAAATTCCAAGTGTACACGGCGATAGGCGAGAGCCGCGCCAGGATCAAGGGTGCCGGACCCTGCCTGGCGAAATCCAGACTCACTTTCCGGCTACGGCAAGGCCGTCCACGAGGATCGACGGGGCATTGGCCGCGCCTCGAAATTCAAGATCAGAGCCTGGGATCAGGCGGGCAAAGATGTCGATCAGATTGCCGGCCACGGTGATCTCGGTCACCGGATAGGCGAGCTCACCCTTCTCAAACCAGAATCCGGCACAACCCACCGACCAGTCCCCGGTATTGCTGTTTAGGGACGGTCCGAACATGGAGGTCACCAGCACCCCCGATCCCGCATCGGCCATCAAACCGGCCTGATCCAGATGGCCGGGCAGTAGGGTCAGGTTCGAGGGGCCGACTCCGGCGGGTCCGGCTGACCCGCGCGAGGCATGGCCGGTCGGGACCAGCCCCAACTGCCGGGCCGAGGCGGTGTTCAGCAGCCAGGTGGTCAAGACGCCGTCGTCGATCAGGTTCCAGGGACGATTGGCGACGCCTTCATCGTCAAAGGGTGACGAGCCAAGACCACGAACCCGGTGCGGATCATCAACTATAGTCACGCCGGTTCTGAAGACCGGCTTGCCGAGCTTGTCCTTGAGAAAGGAAGTCCCACGTGCAATCGCAGGTCCGCTGACCGCACCCAGCAGGGGACTGATCAGGGACATGGCAAGGCGATTTCAAAAATCACCGGTGCGGTGGTTGAGTCAATTTTTCGCGCACCGAGTCGGGCTGCGGCCCGCCGTCCGGCCTCCCGGCCTATGGCGTCGGCAGAGGGCAGGTCTGAGCGCCAGCGGACGGAGCGACCGTCATAGCCGCTCTCCATAATCTCGCCGTCGCCGGCGACCACCGAAGCGCCGATGGAGAATCCCGAGGCTTTATGATGCCCGGAAAATCCGTTTGACGTCACCAGCCGCCATTCCGACCGCGATGCCGTGGCCGATCCGCCTTCAGAGTTTGTGATCTGTGGCATGGCGCGGGCGGCGTCTTCGGCGGCCCGGGCGACTTCCTCCAGGTCAATAGCTGAGGGTTCGGACGGATCAAACAGATCCAAGTCCGGATAAGGACCCTTTGCGTGAAGCGCTGGGTCGGCAAGACCGGCATAGGGGTCCTCTGGGGCGAGACCAGCCATGGCCACAGCCCGTTCGACCAACTTGGCCCGCGCCGCAGGGGACATGTCAGAGCCGGACACTGTGGCGTGTCGGCGACCCACAAAAACCCGCAGGCTCAGATCCCGGGATTCCTCGCGCTCCACCTCTTCGAGCTTGCCAAGTCGCACACTGATCCCCAGGGCTTGGCGCTCAGATCCCACCGCCTCGGCGGCATCGGCCCCGACCCGCAGGGCGGCGGCGACCACATCAGATAACAGGTTCTCATCCATATCCGCCATATGGCCGCGCCCGCGTCCCGGGGCAAGCTGTGCCTAGAGTGCGTTCCGATAAG